>JABDPT010000223.1 GCA_013042605.1 Paracoccaceae bacterium | reverse complement strand
TGCGCGTATGGATGCCGATGATGTTAGTTTGCCGGGGCGGTTCAGAGCACAGATGCGGGCCTTTGCCGAAGACCCCGATCTCGTCATGTGCGGGACTCATGCCAAGCTTCTCGACGATGCATCGCTCGGACGATCCCGGGGGGCGCAAAAACGGCGCGGTTTAGTAAGAAGCTTCTTGAGATTGCGGCGTGACGTCAGTCCGCCCGCACCACGGTATTGCGGGCTTTCGCTTAGGGCAGAGCGCCTTCGCGAAGCGGATGCCTGTTTGCTAGAAACAAGCAACGGATTGAGACCGGCAAAGAGCGATTTTGAGCCCTGGCTGCCGGATGCTGCAAGCTGCGCGTCGTGACGGCATTTGTTAGAGTGGCGGGCAGAGGGAACCGGCACGTCCGACCCTTAAAGAAGCGTTGGTCGCCGCAATGCGCGAAGGAACGGTCTCATGGAATTGATTGCCCCGAGCGGAGCACCAAGAGGTGCGGTGCTTGTCATCCATTCATGGTGGGGCCTGACGGCTTCCTTCTCAAAATACGGATCGATGGTCGCGGATGCAGGCTTCCTCGTTGGTCTTACTGATCTTTTCGAAGGGAGAACCGCAAAGACAGAAGCCGAAGCCAGAGCCCTTCGCGCACGCCCACGTCGGACACCGATGTACAAGACGCTCGGTGAGGATCTTGCGTCACTCGCCGCCGCCACCGGGTCTGCCACGACGAGACTTGGGGTCGTCGGGTTCTCTATGGGTGGGCATTGGGCGGTGTGGCTTTCTCAACGACCGCAATACAACCTGCGGGCAACCGTTCTCTATTGTTCCGCCCGCGCGGGGGATTTCTCCAATTGCCGTTCAAGCATCATCGCACATTTCGCAGAGCATGATCCCTGGGTCAGGGTGAGCGCGCGAAAGCGCATGGAGAACGCCATTCGCAAGTCGCAATGCGACTACAGCGCCTATGATTATCCAGGCACGAAGCATTGGTTTGCGGAAGCAGCAAGACCTTCGGAATTCGATGAGAGCGCGGCGCGGCTCGCACTCGATCGGGACGTGACCCATCTTGCGAGCAACCTCGATCCTTGAGGCAGAGGCGGGACTTGGTGCGGCGGGGCGCAGGAGCGCCAGAATAGAAGGGCACCCCATTTAAACCGGTGAATGGCTTTTGCCGCCTGCCTGACCCGCGTCAACCGTCGCGTCCTGGTTCGTTCGAATTGCTGGAGAATAGCGCGATCTTGTTGCCTTGAGGATCGCGAAGGTACCCAACATAGAAGTGAGGTCCGTAAGAGGCCCGAAAGCCCGGCTGACCGTCGTCCGAACCGCCGGCGGAAAGCGCGGCCGCGTGAAGGTCACGAACCTGGCTTTGATTGCGCGCCTCGAATGCGACCATGGACCCGTTGCCCGCCGAGGCGGGGCGTCCATCGAAGGGTGGTTTGACGTAGAAGTCAGGCAGGACGGGAGACTGACCCGGCGGGGCGGGCAGTACGTAACTCAGCCCCTCGGGGCCTTCCTTTAGCTCGTAACCAAGGGCTGGCAGGAACGTGGAATAAAACCGTTTCGCACGTGCGATGTCATCCGAACCGACTGTGACGTAGGCAATCATTCTTCGTGTTTCTTTCCGGAAGTCTTGCGTTCGAATAGGCTTATCGGGTGGTTGTAAGCCAACACAGGAATCGGCTCAACAAACGACTGATTGTCGATTTCCGAAGTCGATATCGGTGTAATCGCAGCAAACGCTCGGGTCTGGTCGACCCGGCATTGATCCAAGACCTACACGGGCAGGCGCTTATGCGATAACAACGGCGCGCGACGACCACGAGGCCGCCTTGGAACAACAGCCGATTTCACGCGACAGCGGGCAGCGCCGCGCGACAGGCAGGCCAGCCCCCGGCCAGCCCCCCGGTCCGGCGGAGCCGAGGGCAGGGGTCGTGACCTATCTGCGTTCGATGCGCCCGCATCAATGGGTGAAGAATACACTGGTGTTTCTTCCGGCGATCCTTGCCAACGACCTGGGGTCCGAGACACTGGTGCCGAGCATCGCGACCTTCGTGGCCTTTTGCCTGTTGGCGTCCGGTGTCTACGTCTTCAACGACCTGATGGACGTCGAGACGGACCGGGCGCATCCGCGCAAGTGCCAGAGGCCCTTTGCCGCCGGCGACATTCCGATCCGTCACGGATACCGCATGGCCCCCGCGCTGTTTCTGACCGGTCTGGCGTTGGCGGCGTGGCTGGGTCCTGCCACCCTTTTGATTGCCGTTGCCTATGTCGGACTGACGACAGCCTATTCGCTTTGGCTCAAGCATATTTTCCTCGTCGATATCTGCACGCTGTCGGGGCTCTATGCCCTGCGCGTCGCGGCTGGTGCGGCGGCGGCATCCCTTCCGCTGTCGTGGTGGTTGCTGGCCTTCTGCATCGCGTTCTTCTTCTCGCTTGCGTCGGTCAAGCGGTTGGTCGAACTCTCTGGCGCGTCGGCAGAAGTGCGGCCAGCGGGATCGGGCCATGAGTATGTCGGTCGGAACGGGGCACTGGTCGAAGGGCTGGCCATCGGCGCGGGCGTTGCTGCGATCGTCCTGCTGATCGCTTATCTGCTGCTGGTTCCGTCGGTCGCCCTCTTTGCGACGCCGCTTGCAAAGTGGACGGTTTGCGTGGTGCTTGCGGGCTGGCTTTTGCGGATCACCCTGGCCGCGCGGCGCGGCGCGTTTCAGGACGATCCCATCATGTTCACGGTCACGGACTGGGTGAGTTGGGCGTGTTTCGCGACGATTGTCTTGATGGCGATCTTCGGGTGAGCGATCTGACCAAATTCTCGCTCGCCGCGCGCTACACGCTCTTCGCCGTCCTTGCGACGCTGGCCAATCTGGCCACGCAGAGAGTGCTGTTGCCGCAAGACCCCGATGGGCGGGCCTTCGCGATTGCCGTTGGGGCGGGCACCATCGCCGGGTTGGTCGTGAAATATGTGCTCGACAAGCGCTGGATCTTTTTCGATGCGGCGGGCGGTATCGAGGCGCACAGCCGGAAGTTCAGCCTTTATACGCTGACCGGTGTCGTGACGACGGCGATCTTCTGGGGGACGGAAACGGCCTTCTGGCTTGTCTGGGACACGACCGTGATGCGGGAACTTGGGGCGGTCCTGGGCCTCATGGTTGGATACGTCCTGAAGTATCAGCTCGACAAACGGTTCGTCTTTCGCCGTGCCCCCGGCGGCGAGTAGGCCCGTCTGGGCAATTTCTTGCCGACCCGGGAAAACCGCGGTATCGCGCGGGCCTCTAACCAAGTAACGTCCCGCGCCTGCGAGGGAGAGATCTGATGAGGAACGTGCTGCTTGCGCTTTGCGCAATCGGAATTTGGACAGGCGTACATTCGGTAAGTCCCGCAATGGCGTCGGGCGTCACCGCCAAGCCCACGCGCTGCGCGCTTGACCAGATCGCGACCTTGCCGGCGCGATCATCCAAGTCCCGTCCGGGAAGCGGCTTTGTGCAGGACGTGCGCAACCTGTCCGGTGCGGCGCGCGATGCGGCTGTGACGGAACAGGTTCTGTCGGGTAATGTACCGGAATTCCTTCGAAAACTCGTTCCGGTGACGCTGAGCGGAACGCGCCCCGAGGGCCAGCGGATCGACGTCGAGATCTGCGTGACGCCGGATTACCTTGCGGTGGGCGACAATAGCGACTTCGTGCGCGTTCCCGTTGGTTTGCCCGCAGCGGCCGGTATCGCCGCGGACCTTGGGTTCATGTTGCCAACCACGAAGATGGTCGATGCGATCTATGCCCAGGCCGATCTGCGCCTGCCACCCGCGCCAATGCCGCCGACGGCGCAGATGGCGTCCACTGACTATTTCTGGCGCCATCATGCGACCGTCGAAGAACAGCGCGGCCGCGCCGGGCAGGTCGCGACGGCGCTGACCGCGGGGCAGAAGAAGGATATCGTCCTGTCGAACCGCCTTCGCACCAAGGTGGGCCGGGTCGCGATCTATGGCTGGCACCGGCCGAACGGGAAGCCGATCCAGCCGCTCAGCACCGTGCATGGTGCTTATTACGCCGATTACAGCCACGGCGTGCGGCTGGTCAGCGGCACGGCTTTCGTGAACGGTACGCCTTATCCTCTCGCTGAAATCCTCGAAGACCCGCAGCTCTCGCAGATCCTCAGCAACGAAGGCCCGATCCCGAATTCCACGGGCCTGCTGGTGTCGTTCCGCTAGAAAGGCGCTCGCGCTGCCTGCGTCAGTCGAGCGATTTGCAGCACCGAAAACCAAGGTGGTAATTCGAGTGGCTGTTGGCGGCGAGGACCCGGCTGCCGTGCCAGAAGGGCGCGCGCCATCGGCACCAGTCCTCATGCGCGCGGTAGCGGTCGAAAATGAACCAGCTGCCTTTCATCTCGGTCACGCCGAGAGAGGTGCTTCCTTGGCTCGCCATCTGGTCAGGCTGAAGCGGCAGGTTCATGTGTTCGGCAGCGTTGCCATGAAGGTCGTAGGCGCCAAGCGTGCTGCGGCAGTTCGGGAATGCGCCTGTCGGATAGGTGTTCGAGCCGCAGCGGTTCCAGCCGCCACCCTCGCAGCCCGGGCTTTTCTGGCTGGCCGCCGCACAGATGCCGCGCTGATACGCGGGGCCATAGCTCCAGCTTTTGGTCGCGGCATATTCGCGATTATGGGCTTTCGCAGCGCCCGACACGGACCCCGCCCCGATCCCGAAACGGTAGTCGGGCGGTTCGAGCGCCCCGGCGCAGGCCCCTTCCCATTCGTGCGCGTCGCAGATGCGTTTGCCCATCGCGGAACAGATCTGCGCCGCCTCGACGGCCCGCACCCACACGACGGGGTAGGTGCAGGGAATGTTTGGAAACTCGAACTGATCGATGCAAGCGGTTGCGTCCTCGGGCCGCTCGCTGCGCGGATCGTAAAGCGGCGCCATGTATTTCGCGCCGCAGATCCGCTCGAACTGCCGATTGGCATAGCCAGCACCACCGTCCGGAGCCCGCGCACGGCATTCCGCGGTGCTCATCGGGTGCCGTGCGACCGCCGGGTTGCCTTGTCCGACAAAGCCCGAACGGGCAAAAATCGACCGGATCGCGGTCATTTGCGAGGCGGTCAGATCATGCTCGCGTGCCAATTGTTCAAAGAGTATTGCGTTCTGCTGCTCGAACGCGGACTGGCCGATGCCAGCGACGGGAACGGCAAGGAACGCAACCAGGATCAACGCAAAACGCATCATGGCCGCTCCTCCCGGGTGAAAATGTAGAAGAGATCGCGGTTATCGGGATAGCCAAGAAACCGCGGGATCACCGTTCCGCCGCCACCGGGCTTGTCGAGTTGCGCCATGCCGGTGATCAGATGCTCGACATGGATCGTATTTTCCTGCCGTGGGTAGAGCGCGAGGTAGGTATGTTCGAGGGCGTTCATGTCGAGAAGCATCGCGTGGCCGCAGCCATATGCCTGAAACGTGCGCGCCATGGCCGAGGGGGTCGCGGTCGAAAAATAGCCGTAGATGAGATAACGCCGCCCCTCGTAGTCCTGTAGACAGCCACCAGCACGAAGGGTGCGCAGCTCGGCTTTTGCGCTGCCCGACCAGTTGCCCGGGCCCCATTGATTGACCCGTTCGCCGGGTTGAGGAGCGCCTGTCGCCGGATCGGTTTGAACCAGCGGAACACCGTTCTGCCTTGCATGCATTACGCGTGGCAGAAGGGCGTTGTCGGACTCTTCCCAGATCTTCATGTCGACCGTGCCATCGTTAAGGACAAAAAGCGTCGAGAGGCCGGTCCTCAGCTTGCTGTAAATCACGCCTTTCTCGATGAAGCCGTAATGCTTGCCGGTGTCGGTCACGGCATAGTCGCCGAACTTGAACGCTCCGTGCTGGCGTTTGAACCCGGCGGTGAAGGTTGCGACCGTGCGACCCGCGACATCGGGGCTGACCATGCCGCTGCGAACGAGCGGGCGGGCATCGCCGATCCCATCGGGGCCCGGCAGGCCGGCGATGCGCGCCGGCTGGCGCGGCCGGGGCGACCAGTCGAGGCGGGGGTGATCGGTGCCGAGCGCAAAGCCAAGCCCATAGCGCCCAAGGTCAAAGGCGACCAGATAGGCGACGGCCTTGCCCTCGATCCCGTCAAGGCGGTTGGCATTCCCCGGACCGGTCAGGATCTCGGCGCTGATGGTGCGCGGCTGGATGGCACTGACAAAGACGCCGTCAAGCCCGGCGGCGGTATACCAATGACCCGTGATCATCGCCTTTTGATCGGGGTCGCCAAGGGCGATGCCGAACCCGATGGGGGCGATTGCGCTTTCGGCGTATCTCGGCTCGATCCTCGCGGGGCAGGGGCCGTTCTGGACACACGCACCCGAGCCGTTTTCGACAAGATCCGAGGTTTCGGCATGCCGGTCCTTGTAAAGCGTGTCGCGGACAACCCGCACAACGTCTTC
>JABDPT010000222.1 GCA_013042605.1 Paracoccaceae bacterium | reverse complement strand
CTTTCGGCCTGATCTTCCTGATCGCCGGTCCATTCCCAATCGACCCCCGGCGGCAGGGGGCGTTCGGTTTCCAGCCACTCGGTCAGCACCGCGATGCGTTCATTGGGGTTGATGGGCGTTCCGTCATCGGTTTCGAGACCCGGGGTCACGTCCGCCTTGACGTCGAAATACCGGCTTTGATCGACACGGTCGATCTGGGCGAGTTTCTCAACGGGTTTGCGGCTGATGAAGTTCGAAAGCGGCACAAGACCGTCGCGCGTGCGCACCTTCAGCGTGTCGAGAGTCGAGAGCACGCGATCCTGTTCGGGAAGGCGCACGCGAATCTCGATCTCGTCATCCGAGGACGGCACCCGCATGGTGTCCAAGAGGATACCACGGGTCACAAGCTGAACCATCGCGCCAACGGTCGCCACATCCGCGCCATAGCGCCCGGCGGCTTCCACATCCACGTCGATCTGCCAGTCGATGCCGGGCAGGGGCAGGCTGTCTTCGATATCGACAAGGCCCCTGGTCTCTTCGAAACGGGCGCGCACCACGTTGGTCGCGGTTTGCAGGACCGCCCAGTCATCGCCCTTCAGGCGCAGGTGCACCGGTTTGCCGGAGGCAGGGCCGCGCGACAGGTTCAGGATCTCGGTCTGGATACCGGGGATCCTGGCAAGTTCCGCCTCCAGCTTGGCCAGCACGACATCGCCGTCAAGCTCTTCAAGCGTGAGGTCATCGCGGGCGGCGGCAAGGGCGGGGCGATCCTCCCACGGGGTCAGCTCGATCTGCACCTGGCCCACGGTGTCGCGGGGGCCCGAGGCGCCGCCGGTATTGGCGTTCAGGCCGCCCGAACCGGCAAAGGCGAAGGCAGAGTCCACGCCATCGATGCTGAGGATCACATCCTCGACCTCGGCAACCAGCGCGTCCTTTTCGAACAGCGACAGGTTCCCGCGGGCGCGGACATAGATGATCGCCTGTTCGGGTTCGCTTTCCACGAAGAATTCCACGCCCCGGTTGTTCTGGCCGAAGGTGATGAAGGTCAGCACGACGAAGGCGGCGATGGCCGCGATCGACACGATGGGCATGATCGGGTTGCCCGAGATGAACTGGATGAAATGGCCGAAGGGCGTGCGCCGATAGCCCGCGTCGATGCGCCGGGCCCGGTGTTCGACACGTGCGGCCCCCAGCGTGATCGACGACGCGACCGCGGCCAGCAGGAAGAAGATCGCGCCGAAAAGCGACCCGGCCATGGGCGATACGCTGTCGGGCAGGATGTAATGCGGGTTCAGCACCTGCATCGCGGCCACGAACATCGCGTAAAGCGCCACGGGCACAAGTGCGGCCCGTGCAAGCCAGGGCAGGCGGTCGATCAGGAATTGCGAGCTTCCCTCAAAGCTGCGGCTCATGCGCCCGGCGACGCCGCCCATCACCGGCAGATAGATCAGCGCCACGACAAGCGAGGCCGACAGCACGAAGATGAGCGTTACTGGCAGCATGCCCATGAACTGCCCCGGAACGCCGGGCCAGAAGAGCATCGGAAGAAAGGCGCAAAGCGTCGTCGCGGTTGATGACACGATCGGCCAGAACATCCGCTTGGCGGCTTCGACATAGGCGCTCATCGGGCCGGAGCCCTCTTTGATCCGCCGGTCGGCATATTCGACGACGACGATGGCGCCGTCGACCAGCATGCCCACGGCAAGGATAAGGCCGAACATCACGATATTTGAAACCGTGACTTCCATCACCGCGAGGAAGGCAAAGCACAACAAGAACGAGGTCGGGATCGCAAAACCCACAAGCAGGGCCGAGCGCGTGCCAAGAGCGGCCAGCACAACGATCATCACCAGCGCGATGGCCGTCAGCACGGATCCTTCCAACTGGCTGACCATCGACCCCACGACGCGGCTTTGGTCGTTGGAGGTGCCGACATCGACGGCGGCGCGCAGTTCTTCGGGCCAAAGCGCCTGTTCTGCGGCCACCTCTTCGCGGACGAGCGCGGCCGTGTCGATCAGGTTGAAGCCTTTGCGCTTGACCACCTGAAGCGCCACGGTGGTTTCGCCATTGAAGCGTGCCGTCCCGGCGCGGTCTTCGAAGGTCAGCCGGATATCGGCCAGATCGCCAAGGGTCACCACGCGGTCGCCATCGACCTTGACCGGCAGGCTGTAGACATCCTGCTGTTCGTCGAAGGAGGACGGGATCTTGACGGCAAAGGCGCCGCTGTCGGTTTCGATGTCACCGGCGGCGATCAACTGATTGTTGTTGACCACGACACCGATCAGTTCGGCGGCGGTCACGTTGTAGGATTCGAGCCGCAGTGGATCGATCACCACCTCAAGCATCTCGTCGCGATGGCCGGCCAGCGACGCCTCGAGCACCGGTTCAAGCGATTCCAGCCGGTCCTGCAGGTTCTTGGCCACGCGCAGCAAGGTGCGTTCGGGCACCGATCCGGTCAGGTTCACGATGATGATCGGAAACTCGGAAAAGTTGATCTCTGAGATGGAATACCGCTCGAACCCGCTGGGAAACTGCGCCTCGGCGCTGTCCATCCGGTCGCGGATATCGGCGATGATCTTGGTCTTGTCCCAGCCGAAGTCGAATTCGAGCACGATATTGGCATAGCCTTCGGCGGCGGTGCCGGTCATCTTCTTCAGCCCGTCGAGATCGGAAAACTCGGTCTCCATCGGTTTGACGACAAGCTTTTCGCTGTCCTCGGCCGAGATCCCGGGGAAGGGGACCGACACGACGATGGCCGGGATTTCGATGTCGGGCTCGCCTTCCTTGGGCAGGCCGACATAGGCGATCCCCCCTGCCAGAAGCGACAGGAAGATGAAGGCAAGGATCATGCGGGCGCGCGAGGCGGCCCAGTCGACGATACCGGTCACTGCGAAGCCTCACGATAGGTTGGTGTGACAGGCACGCCGTCGGTCACGAATTCCTGTCCGACGACAATCACGGCGACATCCTCTTCCAGCCCCGAGACCCAGATGCCTTCGGTCGTGTCCCGCAGGACCGAGATCGGCGCGAAGACGGCGGCATTGTCGTTCCCGACAAGGCGAACGCCAAGACGGCCTTCATTGTTCAGCGTCAGGGCCGATTGCGGCAACAGATGTGCAGGTGCGCCGTCCGAGGCGACATAGATCTCGGCGGTCTGGCCATCGCGGATCGATTGGTCACTGTTGTCCACTTCGATCTCGACGCGGAAGGTGCGCGTTGTCGGGTCGGCAGAGCGGCTCAGGAAGGTGACGGTGCCCAGAACCTCGCGGCCAGAGGCCAGCCGCGCCCCGGCGCTTGCGCCAAGTGTGACCCGATCGACTTCGGTTTCCGGAACGAAGCCGACAAGTTTGATCGGATCAAGCTGAATGATCGTGCCGCAAAGCGCGCCGGGTTGCAGCAGCGATCCGATCTCGGCGGTGTCGGATTCCAGAAGGCCGCCGAACGGCGCGCGAATCTCAAGACGCTGGATTTCCTTGTTGGCCGCAGCGATCCCGGCTTCGGCCGATTGCACGGCCGCGCGGGCGGACTGTACCGCCGCGTTCGCCGCCGTCACCCGGGTTTCCGAGGCAAAGCCATCCTGGCTCAATCGGGCGGCGGCGCGCTGGTTGATCTCGGCATCCGCCAGCCCGGCCTGCGCCTCGCTGAGCCGGGCCTGGGCTTCGGCAAGGGCAACATCGCGGGTGCCGATATCAAGCCGACAGAGCAGGGCCCCTTCCTCGACCCGCGCGCCCTTGCGCAGCGGTTCGGAAATGACCAGCCCGTTGGTTTCGGACCGCACCTCGACCTGACGCGCCGCTTCGGTGCGCCCGCGCAGGATCACCGCGCTGTCGATCACCTGTGCCTGGCTGCGTTGGGCCACAACGGCCACTGACGGCACAGCCTCGGCCACGGGTTCGGCAGTGACTTCGGTTTCGGTCGTGGCGGGCGCATCGTCGCCGCTGGCGAAATCCAGCAGGCGATCACGTTCGAACACGCCGAGGTACAAAACGGCCATGACCACGACCGCGGTCAAAATGGAAACTATTCGCATTGCTTGTCTCTAACTTGGTCTCGGGCGCGATGCACCAACGGGTCCGTATTTCGGTTTCACGTCTATTTACGCAGGAATTGCGCGTTTGGATGTGGTTACTAAGATGAACGGTTCAGTTCACTTTAAGGTTTTTCCCTGCCAGACGCAAGCCACCTTGATCACAGTCGGGCGAGAGGCTTTGCAAGCCGTCATCGAAGCGGTTAAGACGTCGCAAAACGAATGGGAGGCGGGCGTGTCCAGCGAAGACAGTTTCATCAATGAAGTCAGCGAAGAAGTCCGGCGTGATCGCCTGTACGCGCTGATGCGCCGCTATGGCTGGATCGCGATATCGGCGATCGTGCTTCTGGTCGGTGGCGCGGCCTATAACGAGTGGCGCAAAGCGACTGAGCGGGCATCCGCCGAAGCGCTGGGCGACGCCGTTCTGTCGGCCCTTGAACTTGAAGACCCGCAGGCCCGGGTCGCCGCCGTGCAGGCGCTGGCCGCCGAGGGCAATGGTGACGCGGTTCTGGCGATGATCGCGGCTGCGGAAGCCGCGCAAGGCGATGATCGCACCGATGCCATCGACCGGCTGCGCGCGGTGGCGCAGGATCCGGGCATCGACCCGCTCTACCGCGATCTGGCCGCTTTGAAGTCGGTGATGCTTGAAGGGTCGGAGGCGTCCAATGACGACCGGCTCGCCCGGCTTTTGCCGCTGACTGCGCCCGGGGCGCCCTATCGCCCGCTGGCGCTTGAGGCGATGGCGCTGACGCATATCGATGACGGTGACACCGACACCGCGCTTGAAGTGCTGAACGAAATTCTTGCCGATGGCGAAACGACCGAAGGCTTGCGTCGCCGTGCATCACAGTTGATTGTGGCGCTGGGTGGCGCCTTGAGCGCATCCTGACGGCGCGGACCGCGCAGGCAGGCAGTTGGAGGGGCGGCTTCGGACGATGGGCAAGCTGAAGGCAGGGATCGCATGCGCGGCGCTGACAGTGCTGCTTGTTGCCTGCGGCGAACGCGAAGAGATTTTGCCGGGCGTGCGCGAGAATTTGCGCGCACCGCTTGAAGCGGGCGAGGTTCTGATCGGGGAATCCGCGCTTTCCGGCGCCGAGGTGGCGGACGTGTCTGTGCCGTTTTCGGCCCCGGCCATGGCGGTGAATGCCGATTGGACCCATCGCGGCGGCGATACCGACCACTTCGTCCAGCATCCCGCCTTGGCGACCGACCTCCAGCGTATCTGGTCGGTCTCGATCGGTCAGGGCAACGCCCGTGGGCATCGCATCACCGCCGATCCGGTCGTGGCCGATGGGCGGGTCTTCACACTTGACAGCCGGGCGCAGGTCACGGCGGTCTCGACGGCGGGGCAGGTGCTCTGGACGCGCGACCTGACACCGCTCGACGAAGGCGAAGACGACGCGTCGGGCGGCGGATTGGCGGTGTCGGACGGGCGGCTTTTCGTCACCTCGGGCTTCGGCCGGTTGACCGCGCTGGACGCGGCCACCGGGGCCGAGCTTTGGACCCAGCGCATGGGGGCGTCGGTCACCACCGCGCCGACGGTTTTCGGCGATACGGTCTATGCCGTCACCCGCGACAGTCGCGTCTGGTCGATCGATGTTGCGAATGGACGTCTTCGCTGGATCGTGCCCGGCGTGCCCAGCGTTTCCGCGGTGGCGGGGGCCGCCTCGCCCGCGCTGACCCGGCGTCTGGCCTATTTCCCGCTTCCCACGGGCGAGCTTGTGGCGACCTTCCGCCAATCGGGCCTGCGCGTCTGGACCGCACCGGTATCGGGCGCGCGTCAGGGGCGGACCTATACGCGGTTCACGGATGTGACCGGCGATCCGGTGATCGTGGGCCGCACGCTTTATACCGGCAACCCGGCGGGCCGGACGCTGGCGCTTGACGTGGCCTCGGGGGAACGGCTCTGGACCGCACCCGAAGGCGCGCTTGGCCCGGTGCAGGTGGCCGGGGACTCGGTCTTCCTGATCAGCGATCAGAATGAACTTGTCCGCCTGAACGCGCGCACCGGCGGGCGGATCTGGGGCGTGGAACTGCCCCTCTTTCAGAATCAACGCGAGCGGCGGCGCAAGGCGATCTATGCCCATTATGGCCCGCTTTTCGCCGGTGGGCGGCTTTATGTGGCCTCGGGCGATGAGGTGCTGCGCGTCTTCGACCCCGAAACCGGGGCCGAACTTGGCACGCTCGATCTGCCCGGCGGGGCGGCATCTCTGCCTGCCGTCGCTGGCCAGACGCTGTTCGTTGTCACCGCTTCGGGTCAGCTTCACGCTTTCAGATAGCGCGCAGTCCGTATACACGGACGTTTCGAATCGCATCGGAGTGGTCAGATGAGCTTTACGCTCGCCATCGTGGGGCGCCCGAATGTGGGCAAGTCCACGCTCTTCAATCGCCTTGTGGGCAAGCGCCTGGCGCTGGTCGATGACCAGCCCGGCGTGACGCGCGACCTGCGCGAAGGGGCGGCGCGGATTGGCGATCTGCGCTTCACGGTGATCGACACGGCGGGGCTGGAAGAGGCCACGGATGAAAGCCTTCAGGGCCGGATGCGGCGGCTGACGGAGCGCGCGGTCGAGATGGCCGATATCTGTCTTTTCATGATCGACGCACGCGCCGGGGTTCTGCCCGCCGACGAGGTGTTCGCCGATATCCTTCGCAAGAAATCAGCCCATGTGATTCTGGCCGCCAACAAGGGCGAAGGCCGCGCGGCGGATGCCGGGGTGATCGAAGCCTATAGTCTGGGGCTGGGCGAGCCGGTGCGCTTGTCGGCCGAGCATGGTGAGGGGCTGAACGAGCTTTACTCCCTGCTGGCGCCCATTGCCGCAGAGATGGAGGCCAAGGCACAGGCCGATGCGCCCGAAACGGATGTCGAAATTGGCGAAGACGATGAAGATGACGGGCCCCGCATCCCGACCATGGCGCGGCCGTTGCAGGTCGCCGTGGTTGGTCGCCCGAACGCCGGAAAATCCACGCTGATCAATCGTTTGCTGGGCGAAGATCGTCTTTTGACAGGCCCCGAGGCCGGGATCACCCGCGATGCGATTTCGGTGGTCATGGATTGGGATGGGATGCCGGTGCGCATCTTCGACACCGCCGGAATGCGCAAGAAGGCCAAGGTGCAGGAAAAGCTTGAAAAGCTGAGCGTGTCCGATGGCCTGCGCGCGGTGAAATTCGCCGAGGTGGTGATCGTGCTTCTCGATGCCGCGATCCCGTTCGAGCAGCAGGACCTGCGCATCGCCGATCTGGCCGAGCGTGAGGGGCGCGCGGTCGTCGTCGCCATCAACAAATGGGACGCCGAACCCGATAAGCAGGCGAAACTCAAAGAGTTGCGCGAGGCTTTTGAACGGCTTTTGCCGCAACTTCGCGGCGCGCCAATGGTGACGGTCTCGGCCAAGACAGGCCGTGGGCTCGACCGGTTGCGCATCGCAGTGGAAAAGGCGCATGAGGTGTGGAACCGCCGTGTGTCGACCGCACGGCTCAATCGCTGGCTGGCCGGAATGGTCGAGGCGCATCCGCCCCCCGCGCCCGCCGGGCGGCGCATCAAGCTGCGCTATATGACACAAGCCAAGACGCGGCCCCCCGGCTTCGTGGTGATGTGTTCGAACCCCGATAAACTTCCTGAAAGCTATTCACGCTATCTTATCAATGGATTGCGCGAAGACTTTGACATGCCGGGCACGCCGATTCGGCTTTACATGCGCAGTCAGGCGGATGCGAACCCCTACAAGGATCGCAAGAAATCGACGCCCTCGCGGCTGCGCAAGCATCTGGGCAAGGGCCGGGCTGACAGTTAGGCGGGGCGCGCTTTGAGCGCGGCAAACGCGGTGACGGCCATCGCGCCCGCGCTCAGAAGCGCCAGCATCACCAGCGCCCAGTTCGCCCCCCAGTTCTGCACCGCGACGGCCACCAGGGCCCAGCAGATTGCCGCGCCATAAAGCGGGTGTCCCGGCAGCGCGCGTTGAATGGCGATGCCGGTGGCCAGCGCCGCGAGCAGCCCGGCCCAGGCCCAGCCGACCTCTCCCATCGCCACGCCGTAGCCTGCGCCCAAAAGCGACGTCGCCACAAAACTCGCCGCCGTGAGCCAGCCCGCGTAAAGCGCGACGGGTGCGGCAAGCCACGCGTGATCCTGCCCGGGCATTCGGAACAGCGCGATGAGCGCCGATACAAGCATGATCCAGATCATCACCGTCGCCCAGACCGGGCTGAGAACCGCCACCGAGATCCACGGCGCGCCGACCGCGAGGCTGATCGTCAGGGGCCAGCGGGGGCCATCCCAGCCCGGAACGTCGCTGCGTTTGACCAGTCCGAACCCGGCGGACACCAGCAACCAAAGGTAAATCGGCCCCCAGATCGAGAACGCGTAACCGGCGGGCTGCACCGGCGGTTCGATCTGCGGGATGGGATAGCGGTTGGGGTCGAACCCGCCGAAGCCGCTGGTCCACAAGGGCGAGCTGACGAAGGCGATCGTGGCGCACAGCACCAGAACCGCCTTCATCCGCATCGTGTCCACGCGTTCGGATTGCTGGGTCATTCGAGAACACCCTCTGCCGTGAGCCGCGTCTTGCCACCCAGCCACGGCCCCAGAACCTCGGGCAGGTCCACGGATCCGTCTGCCTGTTGCCCGTTTTCAAGCACCGCGATCAGGCACCGCCCCACGGCCAGCCCCGACCCGTTCAGCGTATGCACGAATTCGGGCTTGGCCCCGTCCTCGGGCCGGAAGCGCGCAGTCATGCGCCGCGCCTGAAAGTCGCCGCAGACCGAGACAGAGCTGATTTCTCGGTAGGTATTCTGCCCTGGCAGCCACACCTCGATGTCATGGGTGCGCCGCGCGCCAAAGCCCAGATCGCCGGTGCACAGCACGACCGTGCGATAGGGCAGGCCCAGCCGTTCGAGAATATCCTCGGCCAGCCTGGTCATGCGCTCATGCTCCGCGCCGCTATCCTCTGGCCGGGTGATCGACACCATTTCGACCTTTTCGAACTGGTGCTGGCGCAGCATGCCCGACGTGTCCTTGCCCGCAGACCCGGCTTCCGAGCGGAAGCATTGGGTATGCGCGCAGAGGCGGATGGGCAGGGCACCGGCATCGAGGATGTCGCCCGCAACCGTATTCGTCAGCGTCACCTCAGACGTCGGGATCAGCCACCAGCCGTTGGTCGTGCGATAACTGTCTTCGGCGAATTTCGGCAGCTGGTTGGTGCCATACATCGCCTCATCGCGCACCAGAACCGGCGTAATCGTCTCGGTCAGCCCGTTTTCGGTGACATGCGTATCCAGCATGAACTGTGCGAGCGCCCGGTGCAGCCGCGCGATGGCGCCCCGCATCACGACAAAACGCGAGCCGGACAGCTTGGCGGCGGTTTCGAAGTCGAGGCCTGCGGCAGCACCTGCGATCTCGAAATGCTCTTTCGGCGTGAAATCGAAGGCGCGCGGGGTGCCCCAGCGGCGCAGCTCGACGTTGTCGTCTTCATCGTCGCCATCCGGAACGTCGTGGAAGGGCAGGTTGGGCAGGCCCAGCAACAGGTCGGTCAGCCGGGCGTCTTCGGCTTTGGCGGCCTCTTCCAGACGCGCGATTTCGTCTTTTTTCTCGGCCAAAAGGGCGCGCAGACGCTCAAACTCTGCCTCATCGCCCCGCGCCTTGGCGGCCCCGACCTCTTTCGAGGCGGCGTTGCGCGCGGCCTGCGCGGCTTCGGCGGCGGCAATGCTCGCACGCCGCGCCTCGTCGATGCCCAGCACCTCAGCCGACACGCCCGACAGCCCGCGCCGTGCCATCGCGGCATCGAATGCTTCGGGGTTTTCGCGGATTGCGCGGATGTCGTGCATGGGTCCGGTATCCTTTTCAACGGTGTTGCGCGCCTCATATGGCGCATTTCCGGGGCAGGGAAAACTCCCTCTCTGCGATGCAGTCGCGCGCTTTGCGGTGGATTGTTCGCCGTGCGCGCCGGAAATTAAGTAAACAAACTGTTTTCATGGGAAGAGCGGCCCGATTCAGGGCAATCTGCGGTATAGTGAAAACGTTAACGATCCGGTTTTTTCGTATGAGTGGGGGAATTCATCATGTCACCGGAAGTGACTCAGCATTTATCCCGGCTGCAGCATAATGCGCAGCTTGCCTCGATTTTGGGCATCGCGGGTGCCGCGATATTTTCAACGGGCTTGACCTTTCTTTCGGCCGTTGGCGCGGTGCCATGGCTTTATCTGCCGATGCAATTCGGCGCAGAGCTTATCCCGTGGGCCGGTGCCGCGCTTCAGATCGGCGTCACGGCTTTGCTCTTGATACTATGCGTCTTTTTGCCGTCGAGCCTGCGGGTTTTGCGGCTGGAAACCTCGCATCGCGACTTCTCGATGCGCATGGACGATATCGCGCAAGCCTATTGGCTGGCGCACCGGGCCGACCGCGAAGGGGTGTTCACCCTGCCGCGCGAATTCGACGCGGTGCGCGAGCGCTATATGTTCCTGCGCGCGCATCCCGACCTGGAAAGCCACGAGCCCGAGCTTCTCGAACTGGCCGCGCAGATGAGCCACGAATCGCGCGAACTGGCCGAGATCTATTCGGATGCCAAGGTGGCGCGGGCCCGTGAAATGCTTGCCCTGCGGCGGCAAGAGGCCGAAACGCTCAGTGACCGGATCGGCCGGGCCCATGCGGTGACCGACGAGATCAAGCGCCAGCTTGATGCGGTCGAAGTGGACGAAGACGTGGCCCGGTCGCGCCTGTCGCGCTTGCGGGCCGAGCTTGCCGAACTGATGCCGTCAGTCGATCGCGCCGTGGGTGTCGGGAAGGGCAACGACCTTCGTCCGCGTCTTCGCGTGGCAAAAGCGAAATAAATCGGCGAGATAACCGGAAAGGACGGGTCATTTCGCCGCTTGCCCTTGCTTGCCAAGCCCCCGGCCCACAGATAGGGTGCGCGCCAATTCAGACCGGGGGCGATGCGCCCCGCATCAACCACGGGGTTCTTGTCCATGATCGTAACGCCTGCCTATGCGCAAGCGGCCGGGGGCGCCGGTGC
This sequence comes from Paracoccaceae bacterium, assembly GCA_013042605.1. Taxonomy (GTDB): domain Bacteria; phylum Pseudomonadota; class Alphaproteobacteria; order Rhodobacterales; family Rhodobacteraceae; genus JABDPT01. Next base: position 3,604 of record JABDPT010000222.1, on the reverse strand, counting down.
GGCGTTCTCGCAGTTCGGCTTTCTCTTCATCATCTTCGGGATCATGTACTTCCTGCTGATCCGACCGCAGCAGAAGAAGATCAAGGAACATCAGGCCATGATCGAGGCGTTGCGCCGGGGCGACCAGATCGTCACGCAAGGTGGCGTGATCGGCAAGGTCGCCAAGGTCAAGGATGACGGCGAGCTTGAGGTCGAGATTGCCGATGGCGTGAAGGTGCGCATCGTGAGGTCGACCGTGGCGCAAGTGCTCAACAAGACCGAACCGGCCTCGTAGCGGGCTGGTCATATGCTTCAAATCGATCTCTGGAAACGGGTTCTCATCGTCCTCACCTGTTTGGCGGGACTGTTTCTGGCCATGCCCAACGCCTTTTACGGGCAGGTTGAGCGCCACAACGACGCGCTTGCCGAGATCGAGGCGCTGGGCAGCACGCCGGAACGCGCCGCGGCCGTCGCCGAATGGCCCGAATGGCTGCCCTCATCGCTTGTCAATCTGGGGCTCGATCTGCGCGGGGGCGCGCATCTTCTGGCCGAGGTTCAGGTCGAAGACGTCTATGCCACGCGGATGGACGCGCTTTGGCCCGAAGTTCGCGATGCCCTGCGCGACGAACGCGGCACAGTGGGCACGATCCGCCGTCAGCCAAGCCCGCCGGACGAGCTGCATGTCCGCATCTCGGACCCCGCCGGCCTGGGCCGCGCGCTTGAGGTCGTGCGCGGGCTGGCGCAACCGGTCGTATCGCTCACCGGTGTCGGATCGACGGATATCGACGTGGCGGGTGACGGCGACATCATCATCGTCACGCTGTCGGCGGCCGAACGCGAGGCCACCGATGACCGTACGATCCAGCAAAGCCTTGAAATCATTCGCCGCCGCGTCGACGAAGTGGGTACACGCGAACCCACGATTCAGCGGCAGGGCGCTGACCGCATCCTGATCCAGGTGCCGGGTATCGGGTCGGCGGGCGAGCTCAAGGAACTGATCGGGACCACCGCGAAGCTGACCTTCAACCCGGTCGTGGGCCGCGCGAGCGACGCGAATGCACCGACAACGGGGCGCACGGTGGTCTACCCGTCCATCGACGAAGAGGGTGTGTTCTATATCCTCGAACAGACCCCTGTGGTCTCGGGCGAGGATCTGACCGACGCCCAGCCCACGTTTGACCAGAACGGCCGGCCCGCCGTCAACTTCCGCTTCAACCCGTCGGGCGCGCGCCGGTTCGGGGATTACACCGCGCAGAACATCGGCTCGCCCTTCGCCATCGTTCTGGACGAAGAGGTGATTTCGGCCCCGGTCATTCAGGATCACATCCCCGGCGGGTCGGGCATCATCACCGGCAATTTCTCGATCGAGGAATCGACGAACCTTGCCGTACTGCTGCGGGCCGGGGCGCTTCCGGCCGAATTGACCTTCCTCGAAGAGCGCACGATCGGCCCAGAACTGGGCCAGGACAGCATCGATGCCGGGCGCATCGCCTGTATCGTCGCCTTCGTCGCGGTGCTTGTCTTCATGGCGCTGAGTTACGGCCTCTTCGGGATCTTCGCCAATATCGCGCTGATCATCAACGTGGGGCTGATCTTCGGGCTGCTCAGTCTGATCGGGGCCACGCTGACCCTGCCGGGGATTGCCGGGATCGTCCTGACCATCGGGATGGCGGTGGACGCCAATGTGCTTGTGTTCGAGCGCATACGCGAGGAACTGAAGACGGCGAAAGGCCCGGCGCGGGCCATTGAACTCGGCTATGAAAAGGCGTTGTCGGCCATTCTGGACGCCAACATCACCACTTTCATTACCGCCGTCATTCTCTTTGCCGTCGGGTCCGGCCCGGTGCGGGGCTTCTCGATCACGCTGGGGCTGGGCATCATCACCTCGGTCTTCACGGCGATCTTCGTCACCCGCCTTCTGATTATCATGTGGTTCGAGCGGCGGCGCCCGCGTACGGTTGAGGTGTAGGATGCGGCTGCGACTTGTTCCCCAGGAAACGTCCTACGACTTCTTCCGCTTCTGGAAGATCACATTCGGTGCCTCGGTGGTCGCGATGATCCTGTCGATCGCGGTCTTTTTCGTGGTCGGCCTGAACTTCGGCATCGACTTCCGCGGCGGCACGACGATCCGGACCGAAAGCGTGCAGCCCGTCGATGTCGGCGCCTATCGCGACGCCATCGCACCGCTGGGGCTGGGCGATGTGTCGATCACAGAGGTGTTCGATCCGACCTTCGGCGAGGACGAAAACGTCGCCATGGTCCGCATTCAGGCGCAGGACGGGCAGGAAAGCGTGACGCCAGAGATCGTTCTGGCGGTGGAAGAGGCGCTGCAACAGATCGACCCGGAAATCACCTTCCCGTCGGTCGAATCCGTGGGACCGAAGGTGTCGGGCGAACTGGTGCAAACGGCCGTTCTTGCCGTGCTTTTGGCCATCGGCGCGGTGCTGGTCTATATCTGGCTGCGCTTCGAATGGCAGTTCTCGTTGGGCGCGGTGGCGGCCCTTGTGCATGACATCGTGCTGACCATCGGGATCTTCAGCATCCTGCAGATCCGCTTCGATCTGGCCATCATCGCGGCCCTTCTGACCATCGTCGGTTATTCGCTGAACGATACCGTGGTGGTCTTCGACCGCGTGCGTGAGAACCTGCGCAAGTACAAGAAGAAAGACCTCAAGCAGGTGCTGGATCTCTCGATCAACGAAACGCTCAGCCGGACGGTCATGACCTCGGTCACGACCCTGCTCGCGCTATTCTCGCTCTACTTCCTTGGCGGCGACGTGATCCGCGGGTTTGTCTTCGCGATGATCTGGGGCGTGATCGTCGGAACCTATTCCTCGGTCTTCGTGGCCTCGGCGATCCTGCTGTTCCTTGGCGTCAAACGCGACTGGTCCAAGCCCGATGCCAATGCGGGCAATCGGTTCGGGAACGTGGATGTCTGAAGGGTTTGCGGTGGCGCTTGCGCTGCCGCAGCTTGCGCCGCTTCTGATCCTCACTTTCCTTTCTGGCATGGTCTATGGCTTTGCGGGCTTCGGCGCGGCGCTTGTTTTCATGCCCATCGCCTCGGCCCTGATCGACCCGGTGCTGGCCATCGCGGCCTTCGCCCTGTCGGCCCTGTCGTCGCTTTTCACCCTTGTGCCGCGCGCCTGGGGCGAGTGTGACAAGACCACGACGATCCTGATGACGCTTGCCGCTACGCTGACCCTGCCGCTGGGCGTCTGGCTTTTGCGCGTCGCCGATCCGGTGCTGATCCGCATCGCCATTTCGGCCCTTGCCGCGCTGACTCTGATCGTGCTGATCCGCGGCTTTCGCTTTTCGGTGCGCCCGGGCCGCACCTCAAGCGCTGCCGTGGCCGGGGCGGCCGGGGTCATGGGCGGGGCGACCGGGCTTCTTGGCCCCATCGTCATCCTCTTCAACCTTTCCAGCGGTGATGACGCCAGACGCATCCGCGCCAACACGCTTGTGTTCCTGACCTTGGGAAGCCTGTTCGTCCTGCCGCAGATGGCGGCACAGAGCGTGCTGGCCCCGCTCGCCATCTGGTTGGGCATCCTCATGCTGCCGGCTTACGCGTTCGGCGGCCTTGCCGGGCGGGCGCTGTTCAACCCCGAACGCGAACGGCTTTACCGGG
>JABDPT010000141.1 GCA_013042605.1 Paracoccaceae bacterium | reverse complement strand
ATCTGCGCCTCGTAGGCTTTCAGCCCCTCCGTCAGTTTCGCGATCAGCGCCTCTTCCTCGGGGCCCCAATCGCCGCCTGCCGGCACCTCTTCGCCGAACTTCGAGCGGCAGAACTTGGTGACGCGGGAGACGAAGTTGCCCAGCACATCGGCCAGGTCCTTGTTGACGCTGGCCTGGAAGTTTTCCCAGGTGAACTCGCTGTCCGAGCTTTCGGGTGCATGGGATAGCAACCACCAGCGCCAGTAGTCGGCGGGCAGGATCTCCAGCGCCTGGTCCATGAAGACGCCACGGCCCTGCGAGGTGCTGAACTGGCCGCCGTCGTAGTTCAGGTAGTTGAACGACTTGATGTAATCGACCAGCTTCCATGGCTCGCCCGAGCCGATGATCGTGGCGGGGAAGGACAGCGTATGGAAAGGGACGTTGTCCTTGCCCATGAACTGGACATACCGGACATCGTCGGCGCCCTTGTCGGTGCGCCACCAACGCTCCCATTCGGCATCCGGACGGCCTGTCGCGTCAGTCCATTCCTTGGCGGCGGCGATATATTCGATGGGCGCGTCGAACCAGACATAGAAGACCTTGCCTTCCATGCCCGGCCAGGGCTCGGTTCCCTTGCGCACCGGCACGCCCCAGTTCAGGTCGCGCGTAATACCCCGATCCTGAAGCCCGTCACCGTCATTGAGCCATTTCTTGGCGATCGATGTGGTCAGGACCGGCCAGTCGGTCTTGCTGTCGATCCAGTCCGACAATTCACCGCGCAAAGATCGCTGCTTGAGATAAAGGTGTTTGGTTTCGCGCACCTCCAAATCGGTCGATCCCGAAATGGCGCTGCGCGGCTCGATCAGATCGGTCGGATCAAGCTGTTTTGTGCAATTCTCACACTGGTCGCCGCGTGCGCGCTCATAGCCGCAGTTGGGGCAGGTCCCCTCGATATAACGATCGGGCAGAAAGCGCCCGTCCGCCTTGGAATAGACCTGTTTTTCGCTGACCTCTTCGATCAACCCGTTCTCGGCCAGCTTCCCGGCGAAATGCTGGGTCAGGGCGTGGTTTTGCGGGCTTGAGGACCGGCCGAACTTATCGAATGACAGGCGAAACCCGTCGGAGAGGTCCTTTTGAACCTGCCACATCTCGGCGCAATACGCATCGACCGGTTTGCCAGCCTTGGCGGCGGCAAGCTCGGCGGGGGTGCCGTGCTCGTCGGTGGCGCAGAGAAAAAGCACCTCGTGACCCTTCGCACGCATGTAGCGGGCGTAAAGATCGGCGGGCAGCTGGCTGCCCACAAGATTGCCCAAATGCTTAATCCCATTGATGTAGGGGATCGCCGAGGTGATGAGAATGCGTGCCATGGATGCCTGCTGCGTCGTTCGGGCCGTGTCTTAGCCCAGCCCTTGACGCGCGTCACCCCGCAAATGCGCCGCCGGGCAGGCGGCGCCTATCGCATGGCGTCATGCACGGCGTTCAGAAGATCACGGTAGCGGGCGAAATCGATGCAATCGTTCCAGGTCGCGACAAACACGCGGCCCGAGGCGTTGACCAGAAATGTGGCCCCAACCCGGTTCCTCGCATTCGTTTTCGAGCACAGCCGCCCGGTATGCTGAATGCGTTGCCGTCGCCCCCGGTGGTAGACCTCGACCCCAAGGCCATAGACGCCCTGATGGATGGCGTGCGTGGGCGCCGCCATTGGATTCTTTGCATAATCGCTGTCGGGTCCGAACCAATGCCCGGCAAAGCGCGCGTAATCCGCCGCCTGCATTTCCCACCCGCCATAGCCCGACATGCTGCCACGCCGTCCATTGACTATTGCGGTGGTGACGCCTGCAGGGGCCATCACACGGGTCGTGCAGGCATCCTTGTATCGTTCGCCGCTCAGCACTTCGATCACGGTGGCAAGCACGGCGTAATTGGTGTTCGAATACTCATAAGAGCCGCGGTTGCCCTTGATCCCGTCGCCGCGCAGGGTTTCCCAGGTGATCCGGCGGTGAAGGCCGACATTGCCGTGATACCGTCCGGCCATCTTGCCTTGCGTCAGATCGGGCGAGAGGCCGCTGGTGTGGGTCACAAGCTGGCCCAGCGTGATCGGATAGGCGGCCGGCGACGGTGTGGCGCGGGCGTCCGTCAGATCCTGACTGAGATCGCCAATGGTCGTGTTCCAGGTGGCGTCGCTCTCCTTGAGAACCTCGTTAAGACAGATCCCGGTGATGGCTTTCGAAAGGGACATCACGGCCTGCGGACGCCGATCGTAATCGCCAATTGCGGCGGTGTGCCGGACCTCGCCCGCTTCGCCATAGGCCATGGCCGCGGCGGTCAGACGGTTGCGGCTGGCCCATTCGCGCCAGACGCGTTCGACCATCGCCGTGGTTTCCGCGACCTGTTCATCGCTGCGAACGACAAGGGCCTGATCCCGGTCATTTCCAGCGCCCAATCCGGGAACGCCGATGTCCAGACCCGACAGTTGCAGTGCGACCAGAGAGCCGCCCACAAAGACGATCAGAACGACAGATCCTACCCAGAGGATTGTCAGAAATGCCTTCAATATTCCCCCTCCACGAGCAGCGAAACCAACAACACGGTTCGTGCAACTCGGAGGGCATTATTGTGCAAAATCTCGCTTCAGGCGAGCTTATCCAATCACGATGCGCGGAAAACCGCCTGAAAGCAGAGCCTTACAGAGCTTCGAGAATTTCGTCGGACACTTCGAAATTGGCGGTCACGCGCTGGATGTCGTCGTCATCTTCCAGAACCTCGATCAGCTTCATCAGCTTCTGCGCGCCTTCAAGATCAAGCTCGGTCGTGGTCGAGGGTTTCCAGATCAGCTTAGTGCTTTCGCTTTCGCCAAGTTCGGCCTCAAGGGCGTTCGCTACGTCATTCAGGTCGGTATCGGCGCAATAGATGATATGCCCATCCTCGGAACTTTCGACATCCGTCGCGCCAGCTTCGATCGCGGCCATCATCACGGTATCTTCGTCGCCCACCTCGGCGGGATAGGTGATCTCGCCCGTGCGGTCGAACATGAAGCTGACCGACCCGGTTTCCCCAAGGTTGCCGCCATGTTTGCCGAAGGTCGAGCGCACCGTTGACGCGGTGCGGTTCAGGTTGTCGGTCATCGCTTCGACGATCACGGCCACGCCGCCGGGGCCATAGCCTTCGTAACGGATTTCCTTGTAATCCTCGCCACCCGCCGCCTGGCTCTTGTCGATGGCGCGCTGGATCACGTCCTTGGGGACAGAGTTCGATTTGGCTTCCTTGACCGCCAGTCGCAGGCGCGGGTTCTTGTCGGGGTCCGGATCGCCCATCTTGGCGGCAACGGTGATTTCCTTGGCCAGCTTGGAAAACAGTTTCGACCGCGCGGCATCCTGCCGTCCCTTGCGGTGCTGGATGTTCGCCCATTTTGAGTGGCCTGCCATGGTGCTCGTGTCCTGCGATTTGGAAAAATGCGCCCGAGCTATAGGGCAAATCAGGCCGTGGGTTCAAGCGGGTCGGATTGCGGGGTAAGCCAGCCGCGATAGCCGACGAATTCCCCGATCAACGGGATCGAGATATCGATGTCGAAATGGAACCGGCCATCGCCCCCGCTTTCGCGGACATCCGACCTTGGCAACAGCGCCTTGGGCAGCGGAACCCCAAGGCACCACCCGCGATGCAGCACAAGCGAGAGGGTGCCGTCGGTCACCACCGGCTCAAGCTCGACCGTGACCGGACCGAAGCGTTCGTAAAGCCGCCCGGGCGTCGCGGCGCGCAGCGTCGAGTGAAAGACATGCCCGCCGAAATCGCGGGTCCAGACTTCCCGGTCGCCGCGTCGCTCAAGCGTTACGGTGACGGGCATCTCGTCTGACGCAGGTGGAAACCCGAACAGGCGGGCAAGCAGGCGCGCGACCGGGTGCGTGCCGCGGCTGACGGCGGCGGTTCCGGCAAAGCTTTGAAGGTCCCAGAGGTCGTGCAGATCCCGAACCGCGCGGGGCAGATCGGCCCAGGCTGGTCCAAGCGCATCCTCAAAGAGGCGCGGCGTTTCGATGTCTTCGCGTTTTGTCCGGATCGTCAGGCGTGAAAGCTCCGCCTCAGCCTCGTCCAGCGAAAAGGCGTCGATCGCAGGCCGCGCACCGGCGGGCACAGAGCCTTGGGTCAGCTTTGCGATCAGAATTCGCGCCGGAATGGACGGAATGAAGGGGCCGTCCCCCGCCTCGGCCACAAGGGTCCAGCGCCGGGTCACGGGGCTATGGTCCGGCAACCGCCCGGCGACCACCACCTGCATACCGCCCCGGTCGGTTCCCAGCCGCTCGAACCGTTCCGCGACCCAGTGAAACGGCTTCGTGAAGCGCGCCAGATCGGGCAGGGCGCCCTTGCCGCGCAGCCACGCCAGAGCCGCCAACCCGTGGTGGAGCAGGGGCAGCCCCAGCCCGGCGCGAAAAACGACCGACCGCGCCCCGAAAACCGCCGGAAACAGCGCCAGATCCGGCGCGCCGATGAATTCCCCGGGCCGTCGCATTCCGCTCTCGAGGTCAAAAACGCGGTGGCCCGACCACCCCTTGGTCTTGCGCCAGACATTGCCGCGCCAGACGCGCATCTCCGCCCCGGCCTGTCCAAGGATCGAGGCCATCACCGCCACGCCGCGCGGGGCCCTGTTGCCCGGCAGAATGGCCGATGAGATCAGCGCGATATCGTCAAAGCCCCGAGCAAGCTCGGCCACGACGGTGGATGACAGCGCGGGCACCGAAGAGACGCCGGAAAGCGCGGCGCGTCCCCGTTCCTTGGCCAGCGGATCGAGGGCCGAGATGCCCTTTGTGAATGCCGCATCGTCGGACAGATCAAGGTAATTCGCGCCGAGAGACAGAACCGCGCGCGCCACACTGTACGGGTCGTCGCCATAGGCCTGAAACGGTCCCGAGGCATCGACAACGACTTCGGGCGCATGCGTTGCCAAGGCGGCGGCCAATGACGTCTCATCACGGGCATCGAACGCATCCGCCGTGCCGCCCCATTCGGAACAAAACGTCTTTGCCTTTGGCAGGGAACGCCCCGCAACCACGACGTCCGCGCCATCCTCGATCAGCATCCGGGCCAGCCGTCCACCGAACACCCCGTATCCGCCAAGGATCAGAACGGTCATGTCAGCAGGCGCTTCTGGATATCGGGGTCGGGCAGGGCGCACAGTTCGACGCGCCGCGACAGGCGGTACCTGTTGCGCGCTATCGCCCCGTAAGCGGCATCCTGAACAGGCCGTGGCAAGATCGCGAAGAGCGACAAGAACCGGGACGCCCCGCCAAGGCGCCGACCCACCCGCATGATCGCATCTAGCGAGGTATAGCCACGGCCTTCGTCCAGAAAAAGCCACGACGCCGGATCGTCGGGATCAAGGTCGTAATGGGCAAAAAGCGCTCGGCCCAGATCGCTCTGCATCGGAATGATCCGAAAGGCGGCGTCCTGGTCGTTTCGCGCGATCCACCGGGCCCCGCGCGCGCAAAGCCCGCACTGCGCATCCATCACCGTGCGCGGCCCGGCATCGTCGAAGGTCGGAACCGCGGGATCGTCGCGATAGGAAAACGGAGCTTTCGTCGGAATTTCCATGTCTTACATATAGTTCGGGCGCGGGGGCCACCCATCTGCCAGATTGACGCGCAGCCCCGCTTGCAAGCGCGGGGCAAATCGGCTTCCCTTCTGGCCAAGACCATAAAGGGGCAGGGCGTGACAACCGATCAGATCATCCTTTTCACGCTCTTCGGCGCCGTGTTCGCCTTCCTGCTGTGGGGCAGGCTGCGGTATGACATCGTGGCCTTCTCGGCGCTATTGATCGGCGTCATCCTTGGCGTCGTGCCCTCTGACGAGGCGTTTTCCGGCTTCGGGCATCCGGCCACGCTTGTGGTGGCACTTGTGCTTGTCGTCTCTGCCGGCCTCGTGCGGTCTGGCGCGGTTTTCCTGATCACCCGCACGCTGGTCGACAGCACGCGGACCCTTGGCACCCATATAGCGATCATGGGCGGGATCGGCGGCGTCTTGTCGGCCTTCATGAACAACGTGGCCGCCCTTGCCCTGTTGATGCCGGTCGACATCCAGACCGCGCGCAAGGCCGGTCGCGCGCCGGGGCTGTCGCTGATGCCGCTGTCCTTCTGCACCATTCTCGGCGGGATGATCACGCTGATCGGCACGCCGCCCAACATCATCATCGCCACGATCCGCGAAGACCAGTTGGGCGAACCGTTCGCGATGTTCGATTTCGCGCCGGTCGGTGGTGTGACCGCCCTGGTGGGGCTGCTTTTCGTGGCGTTCGTCGGATGGCGCCTGATCCCGTCCACGGGCGATGCCGTTGCCGGTGGTGATCCGCTGGACGAGATTGCCGAGTATATCGCCGAGCTGACCGTGCCAGAAGGATCGCCCCTTGTGGGCCAGCGCCTCCAAGACCTCTACGTAGCGGCGGAACGCAACGACGTGGCCATTCTCGGCCTTGTGCGCGACGGAAAGCGACGGTTCGGAACACAGCGCAACACGACCCTCGAAGAAGGCGACGCGCTGGTGCTTGAGGCGCGGCCCGATGCGCTTGACGAGTTTCGCGCCGCGCTCTCTCTCGATTTCGCCGACAGCACACGGCAGGCGCATCTGCATGCCGAAACCGAAGGGCTGACACTGGTCGAAGTGGTGGTGCCCGAAGTGGCGCGTATCGTCGGCAAGACCGCCCAGTCGGTCGGGCTGGCCTGGCGGCACAGGACCGTCTTGATGGGCATCTCGCGGCGCGGGGTTCGGATCACCAAACAAGTGCGCAAGACCGACATCCACCCCGGCGACATCCTGCTGCTTCTCGCCCCGCGCGACAGTGCCGGCGATGTGGTCGAATGGCTGGGCTGCCTGCCGCTGGCCCATCGCGGGCTGGCGGTGACCGAGTACCAGAAGGTCTGGCTCGGGATCGGGATCTTCGCGGCGGCGGTCGCGGCGGCAGCACTTGGGCTGATCTATCTACCCATTGCCCTGGGCCTTGTGGTGGTCGCCTATGTTCTGGTGCGGATCCTGCCCCTGCAAGATCTCTACACCCACATAGAATGGCCGGTCGTCGTGCTTCTGGGGTCGATGATCCCGCTTGGGGCGGCGCTCGATGCCTCTGGCGGGACCGAGCTGATCGCAGGCGCCCTTGTGGGCCTAAGCGATGGTTGGCCGCCCTGGGCGGTGCTGACGGTCCTGATGGTCGTGACGATGTCGCTGTCGGATGTGCTCAACAACACCGCAACCGCCATCGTGGCGGCCCCGGTGGGGATCGAGATGGCAGAGCGCCTTGGCGTGAACCCCGATCCGTTCCTGATGGCCGTTGCGGTGGCGGCGTCCTGCGCGTTTCTCACGCCGATCGGGCACAAGAACAACACGCTGATCCTTGGTCCGGGCGGCTATGGCTTTGGCGACTACTGGCGGATGGGTCTGCCGCTCGAGATCATTGTTGTCGCGGTCAGCATTCCGATGATCCTGATTGTCTGGCCGCTTTGACTGGCCGGGAATCAGCGCGGCATTCCGCGGAGTTTCCCTGACCCGCCTGACCCTGCGTCAGGTGTTGCGCGCGATCCACGGTCGCCCGGGAAGTTAAGGCCGTTTTGTGGCAATCGAGACGGCTGGCAAGCCAAGGTAAAATCCGCATGTTTACAGCTCTTGCGTGAATAGCCTCTGTAATATTGATGGAAGCAGTCCGTATTCCTGAAAAGCTGGCATGGTCCTTTTTCTGCCCTTATTAGGAAGGCTTATAGGCCCACAAAAATATGAATTTGCATCCTCTGAATCGACCACGCACATAGCCCGAACGCATTAATCGGAACCACCTATGACGATTGCCTTCACTGCCGGATTCATCCTTTGCCTGAGCTTGATCCTCGCGATCGGCGCGCAGAACGCGTTTGTGCTCCGCCAGGGGTTGCGCAAGTCGCATGTCTTCGCAGTCAGTCTGACCTGTGCCTTGTCGGATGCGATCCTGATTGCAGCGGGGGTTCTGGGGTTCGGTTGGATCGTTGAGACCGCACCGGCAACCGTTCCGATCCTGACATGGGGCGGCATCCTGTTCCTGTCGGGCTACGGGGTGGTCAGCTTCTATCGGGCGTTCACGCAAACCGAAGGGCTCTATGCCGAAGGGGCCAATGCGGGATCGTTGTTTTCGGCGGTCATGACCTGCCTCGCGCTGACCTGGCTCAACCCGCATGTCTATCTCGATACGGTCGTGCTGCTTGGGTCTGTGTCGATGCGGTATGAGGGTGCGCAATTCGCTTTCGGCCTTGGGGCCGTGGTGGCCAGCTTCGTATTCTTCTTCTCTCTTGGCTATGGCGCGCGCCTTCTGGCGCCGTTTTTTTCCCGACCCTTTGCCTGGCGGGTGCTCGACATGCTTGTTGGCATCGTGATGTGGACACTGGCGCTCAAGCTTATCCTGACTTGAAGGCGCGGGGGCTTTACGCTCAAGTGCGCGGATGATCGACCCCGCGAACCGCCCGGCGCTTGGCGTCTTCTGGATGCTTATGACCGGCGCGAATTTCGTGGCGGTGACGGCCATCGTCAAACATGTGGGCGACGCGCTTCCTGCCGCGCAATCGGCGTTTCTGCGGTACTTTCTGGGCCTTGTCTTCATCTTTCCGATGATCCGCCCAATGATCGAGGCGCGGCTGACCAAACGGCAGCTCTGGCTCTTCGGGGCGCGGGGGCTTGCGCATACGCTGGGCGTCATCCTGTGGTTCTATGCGATGACCCGCATCACCATCGCCGAGGTGACGGCGATGAACTATCTCAACCCGGTTTACGTGACGATCGGGGCGGCGCTGTTTCTGGGCGAGCGGTTGGCGATGCGGCGGATCGTGGCCATCGCACTGGCCTTCCTCGGGGCGATGATCATCCTGCGGCCGGGCTTTCGGGAATTGTCGCCCGGCCATATCGCGATGCTGGCGACGGCGGTGTTCTTCGGCGCGTCCTACCTTCTGGCCAAGCTGATGTCGGGCGAGGTGAGTGCGGCGGTTGTCGTGGGCATGTTGTCAATCGTGGTGACGCTGGGGCTGGCGCCCTTTGCCTTCGCGGTCTGGGTGACGCCGACGCTGACCGATCTGGGCTGGATGTTCCTTGTCGCGGTGTTCGCGACCGCCGGGCATTACACGATGACGCTGGCCTTCGCGGCGGCGCCGGTGACGGTGACGCAACCGGTGACGTTTCTGCAATTGGTCTGGGCGGTGCTGCTTGGGTGGCTCGTCTTCGGTGAGGGGATCGACGGCTGGGTCGTGCTGGGTGGGGTGGTGATCCTTGGGTCGGTGACCTTCATCACGTGGCGCGAACATGTGCTCAAGCGCCGGGCGGTGACACCGGTGACCCATGCGACCAAGGTCTGAACCCGCGCCTAGACGTCTTCGCCAAGGCTGGCGCGATCCTTGAGCGCAAGACCGCCCCGCGCGGCCGGCACCACCTGCCAGCGCGCCTCGGGTGCGGTGCGGGCGCGCAGGCGGGCAAGCTCCCATGCGCGGGCATCGTCGCCGCGATGGCGCGGTTCCAGCGACCAACGGCTTTCCACGCCCTGCGCCCCGCCCGTACCCGCCGACAGGATCAGGCCCAGCGGGGCCACGTTGCCCGTGCTCGCCCCGGTTTCGCAGGCCAGATGCAGCCGCCGCACCGGGGTCAGCGCGGGCGGGGCAGGCAGATCGGCGACCACCAGCGGCGCGGCCCCGCTGCGCAGCGCTTCTTCCATCGTCCAGAGCAGGTCTTCGGGCCGCCGGGGCGTGGCGAAGAGCAGGCGCGCGGGATCAATCAGATCGGGCAGCGCGGCCCCGTTCAACTGCCCCGCCTGCCAGCCCGGCGCGATCCAGATCACCGGGCCCTGCATCGCCCGCGCCACGGTCAGCGCCAGCCGGTGCCGGGCCTGACCGCAAAGCTCATGCACCCGCGCGCGCGTCAACGCCAGATCGCCCAGAAACGCCACGCTGGCGGCGGCGGGCGCGGGCGGTCGATGACCGGCGCGGGTCAGCATATGGGGGGCGAAGGAACGGCTCATGACCGAATAATAGGATGTTCCCATTTTGTTCTCAAGCCTTCTGATGTCCATCCCTTGCCCTCAGCGTCAGCATGGCTAGGTTGCGACCGGATACGCGGGCAGGAGAATTTCCATGAAAAGACTGAAACTTGGGCGCACGGATATCGAGGTCAGCGAGCTTTGCCTTGGATCGATGACCTGGGGCACCCAGAACACCGAAGCCGAAGGGCATGCACAGATCGACATGGCGCTGGATCGCGGATGCGATTTCATCGACACGGCAGAGATGTATCCCGTGAACCCGGTCCGCGCCGAAACCGTGGGCATCACCGAAACCATCATCGGATCCTGGTTCGCCAAGACCGGGCGCCGGGACGAGGTGGTGCTGGCCACCAAGATGTCCGGCCTGAACGGCGGCTTCGTGCGCAAGAACATCCCGCCCAACCCCGATACCCTGCGCGAGGCGCTCGACGGGTCGCTCAAGCGGCTGCAGACCGACTATATCGACCTCTATCAGCTGCACTGGCCCAATCGCGGGTCGTTCCAGTTCCGCCAGAACTGGGCCTATGACCCCAGAGGTCAGAACCCCGAGGCCGAGATCGCCAATATGGTCGCGATGATGGAAGTGCTGCGCGAGCTTGTGGCCGAGGGCAAGATCCGCGCCTTCGGTCTGTCGAACGAGTCGAGCTGGGGCGCGATGCAATGGCTCAAGGCCGCCGAAGCCACCGGTGGACCGCGCGTGGCCAGCATCCAGAACGAATATTCACTGCTCGACCGGCTCTATGACACGGACTTGTCCGAAACCAGCGTGAACGAAGGGGTCACGCTTTTGGCCTTTTCACCGCTCGCCACGGGCCTTCTGACCGGCAAATATCAGGGCGGCGTCATTCCCGATGGCTCGCGCATGTCGCTGTCGGAAACATTGGGCGGGCGGCGCACCGAACGCGCCTTTGTCGCCGTCGATGCCTATCTCGACATCGCCAAACGCCATGGGCTTGATCCCAGCCAGATGGCGATTGCCTGGTGCCGCACGCGGCCGTTCCAGACAGTGCCGATCTTCGGCGCGACATCGCTGGAGCAGCTGGACGTCGCACTCGGCGCGGCGGAGGTGACGCTGAGCGACGCGGTGCTGGACGAGATCGACAAGGCCCACCGCGCGCATCCCATGCCCTACTAGGCAAATCGCGCGCGGGTCCGATTGGCGAAGGCAACGAGCGACAGCATCACCGGCACTTCGACCAGCACACCCACGACGGTGGCCAGTGCTGCGCCTGAGTTGAGCCCGAAGAGGCTGATCGCGACGGCCACCGCCAGTTCGAAGAAGTTCGACGTCCCAATGAGGGCGCAGGGCGCGGCGATCCGGTGCGGAACGCGCAGCACGAAGGCAGCGGCATAGGCCAGTGCGAAGATGCCATAGCTTTGGATCAGGATCGGCACGGCGATCAGCGCGATGATCAGCGGGCGGTCGAGGATGACCTGCCCCTGAAGCCCGAAAAGGATCACGACCGTGGCGATCAGGGCCATGACCGATACCGGCTTGATGCGGGCCTGAAAGGCCGTGATCCTGTCCGGCGTTCCCAGCCGTTTGCGCGTCAAAAGCCCTGCCGCAAGGGGGAGGGCGACGAAAAGGACAACCGACAGAACCAGCGTCTCCCACGGCACGACGATATCCGTCACACCCAGCAGGAAGGCCACGATGGGGGCGAAGGCGAAAACCATCACGACATCGTTCACCGATACCTGCAACAGGGTATAACTCTCGTCGCCGCGCGTGAGCTGCGACCAGACAAAGACCATCGCCGTACAGGGGGCGGCCCCCAGCAGAATAAGACCCGCGATGTACTGCGCGGCATCCTCTGGCGCGATAAGATCGGCAAAGATCACCTCAAAGAACAGCACCGCCAGACCGGCCATGGTGAAAGGCTTGATCAGCCAGTTCACCGCGAGCGTGATGCCAAGCCCCTTGGGTTGGCGCACCACATCCTTCAACGAGCCGGGATCGACGCCGACCATCATCGGATAGACCATCGCCCAGATCAGGACCGCCACGACGATATTGACGCTCGCAATCTCGGCGGCGGCAATCAACGCGACAAGACCCGGCGCGATATTGCCAAGGATGATGCCGGCGATCATGGCCAGCGCGACCCAGAGGGTCAGGTATCTTTCGAAGATGCTCATGACCTCGTGGTTAGCGGCATCTTCGGCCCGCGTCGATAGCCGCGCGGCCGGACGGATTTTGCTTGCGCGCTATCCGAGAATCGCGGTCCTGTCCTTCGACGAAAGGACCGCCCATGCCGCTTGCCATGAACCGCGAGGTGTTCATCACCTGCGCCGTCACCGGATCCGGGGCCACGCAGGACCGAAGCCCGCATGTCCCGCGCAGCCCGAAAGACATTGCCGAGAGCGCGATCGCCGCGGCGAAAGCCGGGGCGGCGATTGCCCATTGCCACGTGCGCGACCCCGAAACCGGTGCGCCGGCGCGGGATCTCGCACTTTACCGCGAAGTGACCGAGCGTATTCGCGATGCGGAGGTGGATATTGTGTTGAACCTGAGCGCCGGGATGGGTGGCGATCTGGTGTTTGGCGGGGCTGAGACACCGTTGCCGCTGGCCGTCGGTACGGACATGATCGGCGCCGACGAACGCGTCGCCCATGTCGCCGAATGCCTGCCCGAGATCTGCACCCTCGATTGCGGCACGATGAATTTCGCCGAGGCCGATTACGTGATGACCAACACCCCCGGCATGCTGCGCGCGATGGGGCGGGCGATGACCGATATGGGCGTGAAACCCGAGATCGAGGCTTTCGATACCGGCCATCTCTGGCTTGCCAAGGCGCTGGTGGACGAGGGCGTGCTGGACAGCCCCGCATTGGTGCAGCTTTGCATGGGCGTGCCATGGGGCGCGCCCGATGATCTCACCACGTTTCTGGCGATGGTGAACGCCGTGCCGCCAGACTGGGTGTTCTCGGCGTTCTCACTGGGGCGTAACCAGATGCCCTATGTTGCCGCCGCCGTGCTGGCGGGCGGGAATGTGCGCGTGGGACTTGAGGATAATCTGATGCTGGACAAGGGCGTGCTGGCCACCAACGAGGCCTTGGTTGAGCGCGCGGTGGGCATCATCGAGCGGTTGGGCGCACGGGTGATCGGACCGGCAGAGGTGCGCGAACGGCTTGGGTTAACCAAACGCGCGCCGGTGGCGGCGTGAGCCTGCGTTTGCCGTTGCGCCGCACGGCCCTCGCGCTTGTCGTTATGCTCGCGGGCTGTGCCAATACCGGCCAATACCGCGATACCGATGTACCCATCGCATCGATCGCGGCCTTCGATGCAGGTCGTTATGCCGGGATTTGGTACGAGGTTGCGCGCTTCCCCGTACCGTTCCAGTCCGGCTGCACCGATGTCACGGCCGAATACACACCC
This sequence comes from Paracoccaceae bacterium, assembly GCA_013042605.1. GTDB lineage: Bacteria > Pseudomonadota > Alphaproteobacteria > Rhodobacterales > Rhodobacteraceae > JABDPT01. The sequence goes on along the minus strand of JABDPT010000141.1, from coordinate 3,947 downwards.
CGCGCCGATGGCCAGTTGGGCGTGCGCAACACCTGTCTGAAAGAGGGGCGTGTCAGCCAGATCGCAGGCTCTGCCCGGGTGACGGGGCCCGGGCGTCTTTCGGTCCGGTTCGATACGGTGCCCTTCATCTCGGCACCCTATTGGGTGCTTTGGGTCGATCAGGATTACCGTACGGCGGTGGTCGGCGTGCCATCGGGTCGCGCGGGCTGGATTTTGAACCGCGCGCCTGAAATCCCGCAGGATCGCCTGAACGCAGCGCTGCAAGTGCTTGACTTCAATGGATACGACATCAGCCGCATCACGATGACACCGCAGGCCGCTCGATGATCGCGGCGATCATCGGTGGTGGCGTGATCGGCGGAGGCTGGGCCGCGCGGTTCCTGCTCATGGGCTGGGATGTGCGCGTCTTCGACCCCGATCCCGAGGCCGAGCGCAAGATCGTGGAAGTGATCGACAACGCGCGCAGGTCGATGCCGGGGCTTTATGACGCCGCCTTGCCAGTGGAAGGCGCGTTGCGGTTTTGCGAAACTTTGTCCGATACGGTTGCCGGGGCGGACTGGATACAAGAAAGCGTGCCGGAGCGGCTTGAGCTGAAGCGCAAGGTTTATCAACAGGTTCAGGCGCATTGCTCACCTGATACTGTACTGGCCTCGTCAACCTCTGGGTTCAAGCCATCCGACCTGCAATCCTGCGCGACGCGGCCCGATCAGATCGTCGTCGCGCATCCCTTCAACCCGGTTTACCTGCTGCCGCTGGTGGAACTCGTCACTGTTGGGGCCAACTCCGACATCGCCGTCCGCGCTAAAGCGCATCTGAAGGCCGTGGGCATGTTTCCCCTTGTCCTTGAGGCCGAGATCGACGCCCATGTCGCCGACCGGCTGTTGGAGGCCGTCTGGCGCGAGGCGTTATGGCTCGTCAAAGACGGGGTCGCCACCACCGAAGAGATCGACGAGGCCATTCGCATGGGTTTCGGCCTTCGCTGGGCGCAGATGGGGCTCTTTGAGACCTATCGCATCGCGGGTGGCGAGGCGGGGATGCGGCACTTTCTGGCACAGTTCGGCCCGGCGCTGAAATGGCCCTGGACCAAGCTAATGGATGTGCCCGACCTCGATGACGCGCTGATCGACCGGATCGCGGCACAGTCTGATGCGCAGTCAGGGCATCTGTCGATCCGTGCGCTGGAGCGTCAGCGTGATGAAAACCTCGTGGCGATCCTGCGCGGGCTGCGACGGCGGAATGCGGGCGCGGGCGGATGGCTGGCGCAACACGAGGCGACGCTCGCCGGCGCGCCGTCACTTGGCGATGTCACGCGACCTATCCTGACGGCGCGGCGGGCCATCCCGCTCGACTGGACAGACTATAACGGTCACATGAACGAGGCCCGGTATCTGGAGGTTTTCGCCGCCGCGACCGACCGCTTCATGGAGATGATCGGATGCGATGCCGCCTATATTGCGGCCGGGCACAGTTATTTCACCGCTGAGACGCATATCCGCCATCTGGGCGAATGCCATGCCGGGGATGTGGTGGAGGTTCGGACCACGTGCCTGAGCGGCGACGGCAAGAAGATGCATCTTTTTCATGATCTTGTCAGGCAAGGTGACTGTATTGCGACCGGTGAGCACATGCTGATCCACGTGTCGCTCGAAACCCGAAAATCCTGTCCGCCAATCTCACCGGTAACCGAAACACTCAAAGACGTGGCGAAAGCCCACGCCGCGCTTGACCGGCCGGACGGGGCGGGGCGTTTCGTCGGGCAGGGGCGTTAGCCCGCGCTCGCCTGTGCGACAAGGGTCCGCAAGTGATCCGGAAACGCGCGGTCCGACACGGAAGCCTCGCGCACCAGCACGTCGAAATGACGCGAAAACGCCTGTACCCGTTCGGCATCGCGAAACACCAGATAATGCTGACCGATATAGAGAACGGCCATCATCGGGCCGAAAACCGTGATCGGCGTCGAATGAAGCTTCCGCGCGTCGAAAAGATAGATGCGCAGGGTCGGGAACAACTGTTCATGCAGGTCGAGCAGCCGTTCGATCTGGGCTTCCCTCACGTCGTCGGGCAGACCGCGATAATAGCCGCTGCCGCTGACGAAGCTTTCGATCTCGAAAAGCGGCAGCGCAACTTCGTAATCCGATGGCGCGTTGCGAAGCAGGTCGAGCCGGTCGATCGAGGCGCCAATCGCCTGATCGGTCGTCTTGCCCAGATGCGGCGTGTATTCCCAGCGCAGCATATCGGAGGTTTTGAGCATGTCGGGCAGGCGCGCGGGCACATGGCGGATCTTGTATCCCACCGCCTCGCGGTGCCATGCAAAGATCTGTTCATCGACCATGGCGCGCGGGGCCTGCGGCATCTCCATCGACGCCGCCAGAAGGTCGGCGGCCTGTTCGGGGCGTTCGCTCAGCCCCAAAAGCCAGTCGGCGGATACGCCCAGCGCCACGGCGCATTCGGCCACGACCTGTGCATTTGGAAGGCGCGGTCCGTTGCCCTTGAGCAGCTGTGAAATGGTGGACCGGTCGACACCAACGGCGCGGGACAAGCCGCTTTGGGTTTCCCCACGCTCTTGCATCGCGCGCGAAAGGCGCGTGCGGAACAGGGTGGATCGGTGGCGCTTGTCGGTTTTCATCAGCTTTGGTGATTAAGCAAAACAATGTAGACTTTCTGTTCTCCACTTACACAATTCCGTGAACGCCCGGCAAGTGTCAGTTTCATGACAGGAGAAGAAATAAAAAATTTCCGGGGGTTGGATGACGACATGGAAGGCTGAATGGCCAACGCTGGTGTTGCTGGCGGGCTGTTACGCGGCCTGGATGCTGGCCACGACGGTCCTGGCGGCCTGGTGGCTTCCTGCCGGTGTCGTGCTTGCGGCCCTCATGGCGGCCCTTCATGCGTCGATCACCCACGAAGTCGTGCATGGCCACCCGTTTCCCGGACGCCCGCGTCTGAACGCCGCCCTGGTCTGGCCGCCACTGGTTCTGGTCATTCCCTATGGCCGGTTTCGCGATACGCATCTGGCGCATCACAACAACTCGGTCCTGACCGATCCCTATGACGATCCGGAGTCCAACTACCTCGACCCGGAGACCTGGGTTCGGATCCCGGCCGTCCTGCGGGCCATCCTGCGCGCCAATAACACGTTGGCGGGACGCATGCTGATCGGTCCGGTGATCAGCCAGATCGCCTTCATGCATTGCGACCTGCGCGCGGCGCGGGCCGGTGACGGGCGGGTGCTGCGCGGCTGGCTTTGGCACATCCCGGCCCTGGCGGGTGTTCTTCTGTGGTTTGCGCTGGTCGCAGAGATGCCATTCTGGGCCTATGCCATCGCGGCCTATCTGGCGATTTCCATCCTGAAGATCCGCACCTTTCTGGAACACCAAGCCGAAGAGCATGCCTCAAACCGCACCGTCATCATCGAAGATCGCGGGCCGCTGGCGTGGATGTTTCTCAACAACAACCTGCATGTCGTCCACCACATGCACCCCAAGGTGCCGTGGTACGGGTTGCCGGGACTCTATTTCAGCAACCGCAGCCGGTACCTGGGGCGCAATGGCGGGTATATGTACCGATCCTATGCAGAGGTCTTCCGCCGGCACTTCCTGCGCGCAAAGGACCCTGTGCCGCATCCGCTTTGGCAGGGCCGCCGCGTCGATTAGTCGGCCTGGATCGACTGAAGGGAATAGACGACCGACAAGTTACGGCCCTGCGTGATGCCGAGCGCGCGTCGATGGTTTGATGCAAATCCAAGAGACGCAAACCAACGTCGTCGTTGGAACGGGTTGAGGTTAGTCAATCATTGGACGGTCGGCCCCTGTTGCTGGATGCAGGAGCATGGCATGACAGGCCATGGAACCCTGGATCGCCCTCACCATTTTCGCCGCCGCGGCCCAAACCCTGCGATTCATGGCGCAAAAGCATCTCAAGTCGACCAGCCTGTCGACCGGCGGCGC
>JABDPT010000217.1 GCA_013042605.1 Paracoccaceae bacterium | reverse complement strand
CGACGATCCTGCGCTTCACCCCGGCGACCGGAGTTAGCCGCGAGAATGGCGAATGGGTAGTGCATACCGAGAAGGGCGATATCCGCTGCGAATACGTGGTCAACGCCGCCGGGTACTATGCTCGGCGCGTCGGCGAATGGTTCAAGCCGTTTGGCGGGCGGACCGTGCCGATGATGGTGATGAGCCATCAGTACATGCTGTCCGAGGAAGTGCCCGAGATCATCGCATGGTCGAAAGAGCATGGCCGCAAGCTGCCATTGCTTCGGGATGTCGACAGCTCGTATTACCTTCGTCAAGAAAAGAATGGCTTTAATTTAGGGCCTTACGAGCGCAATTGCCGTGGGCACTGGATGTCGCCGGACGATCCGATGCCGGACGATTTCAGCTTTCAGCTCTACCCTGACGACCTCGATCGGTTGGAATGGTATATCGAGGACGCGATGGCCCGCGTCCCGCTTCTGGGCCAGTCGGGCATCAGCCGCGTGATCAACGGGCCCATCCCCTATGCGCCCGACGGTCTGCCGCTGATCGGCCCGATGCCCGGTGTGCCCAACGCGTTCGAGGCCTGCGTCTTCACCTTCGGCATCGCGCAATCGGGCGGGGCGGGCAAGGTGCTGGCCGAGTGGGTCACAGAGGGACAGACCGAGTGGGACATGTGGGCCGTCGATCCCCGCCGCTATACGGCCTACGCCGATCAGGACTATGCCAACGTGAAGGGCATGGAAGTCTACGGCCACGAATACGCCATGCATTTCCCGTGGCACGAATGGCCCGCTGGTCGGAACAAGAAGCTCTCGCCGGTGCATGACAAGATCGTCGCCGCAGGTGGCGTGATGGGGGCCTATAACGGTTGGGAACGGGCCAACTGGTTTGCGCAACCCGGTGACGACACCACGGAAGAAGCGACGCAGACCTGGGGCCGCGCCGGCCCGTGGGAGCCGCGCATCCGCGAGGAATGCGAAGCGGTGCGCGACGCGGTCGGCGTGCTCGATCTGCCCGGGTTCTCGCGGTTCAACCTGGATGGCGAAGGCGCGGCGGAATGGCTGCGCGGACAAATCGCAGGTGCTTTGCCGAAAGTGGGGCGGATGAACCTGGCCTATTTTCCGGACGCGCGGGGCCGCATCCTGACCGAGATGTCCGTGCTGCGGCATACCGAGGAACATTTCACCCTGATCACGGCGGCCACGGCACAGTGGCACGATTTCGAACTTCTTTCCCGTAACCTGCCCGACGGTCTGAACCTCACCGATCACACCGACGAATACTCAACGTTGATCGTGACCGGTCCGACATCACGCGATCTCTTCACGAGAATCGCGCCCGAGGCGGATCTGGCCTTGCCCTGGCTGTCGCTTCAGCAGGCTGTCGTGGCAGGCCGCGGCGCTCTGCTGGCGCGGGTGAGCTTTGCGGGCGAGCTTGGTTGGGAAATCCACGCAGACAACGTGGATATCCCCGCACTTTGGGACGCGGTTGTCGAAGCGGGCGCAAAGCCCTTCGGCATGTATGCGCTGAACAGCCTGCGGATAGAAAAGGGATATCGCGCTTGGAAGGGTGATCTTTCGACCGATTACAGCCTGCTCGAAGGCGGGCTCGACCGGTTCATCCGGTTCGACAAGCCGCAGGATTTCCCCGGCAAGGCGGCGCTGCAACACGAGAAGCAGCAAGGCGTCAAAAAGCGCTTCGTGACGCTCAAGGTCGCGGCCAACAAGGCGGATGCCCCCTACATGTCAACGCTTTGGCACAATGGGCAGGTCGTGGGCGAAACCACGTCCGGCGCCTGGGGGTATCGGGTGAACGCGTCGGTCGCGCTGGGCATGCTGCGCACCGATCTGACGGAACCGGGCACCGAAATCGAGGTCGATATCTACGGCGAACGCTGCAAGGCGGTGGTGCAACCCGACGGCCCGCTGTGGGACCCTGAAAACGAAAGGATCCGGGCGTGATCACCGCCGAGGCCGAGCGCATCATTCGCGACTTCCCTTTGGGCATCATTGCGACCGTGACGTCGGATGGCCGCCCGGCCGCGTCGCCCAAGGGAACCTTTCTGGTGCTGGATGACATGACACTGGCCTATGGCGATTTCCGCTCGCCGGGCACCCGGCGCAACCTGCAAAAGACAGCACATGCGGAAGTGGTCTTCGTCGATCCGTTTCGCAGGAAAGGCGTGCGCTTGGCGGGCTCGACCGAAATCATCGAAGCGGAATCGGGACGCTTCGAGGAATTGCACCCCAGATGGGTCGAGACCTGGGGCGATCTTGCCAAGCGGGTGCGCGCCCTTGTGCTGATCCATGTCGACCGTGTCCTGCCTTTGACCACGCCGCCGTACGACGACGGCGCGACCGAGGACGAGATGATCGCGCTTTACAAAACGAAATACGCAGAGTTGTACCCATGACGCTCCCCACTCACGCACGCGTCGTCATCATCGGCGGCGGTGTCTCTGGCTGTTCGGTCGCCTATCATCTGGCGCATCGCGGCTGGACCGATATCGTCCTGCTGGAACGAAAGCGGCTGACTTGCGGCACCACCTGGCATGCGGCCGGTCTGATCGGTCAGCTTCGGGCCAACCAGAACATGACCCGGCTCGCCAAGTACTCGGCCGATCTCTATTCGCGGCTCGAGGCTGAAACCGGGATGGCAACCGGCCTGAAGGTATCGGGCTCGCTTACCGTCGCCCTAACCGAGCACCGGCGCGAGGAAATCCTTCGCCAGGCCTCATTGGCGCGCGCCTTCGGGGTCGAGGTCGAGGAAGTCTCGCCCGATACGGCGAAGGAAATGTGCCCTTACCTCACGACCGACGACATTGTCAGCGCGGTGAGTCTGCCGGGAGACGGGCAGTGTGACCCTGCAAATATCGCCATGGCACTTGCAAAAGGCGCCAGATTGAAAGGTGCGAAAATCGTCGAAGGCGTCAGGGTGATCGCCGTTACAGACGATGGCCGGCGGGTGACCGGCGTCGACTATGCCGACGAAAGTGGTGAAACCGGG
>JABDPT010000215.1 GCA_013042605.1 Paracoccaceae bacterium | reverse complement strand
AGTGCGATCGTGACCTGTCGTCGCTATGGGCGCGGCATCTGGAACGTACGGGTGTCACCGTGATCCAGGCCGCCACTCAGGCCGACGCGATCGACGTGCTTCAACGGCTCGAGATCAATGTCATCGTCCTCGACCTGATCCTGATGGATGGCAGCGCCTTCGCCATTGCTGATTTCGCAAGCTATCGCCGGCCCGAGGCGCGGGTCGTCTTCGTCACGAAGAAAAGCTTCTTCTCGGACGGGTCGATCTTCAACCTGATCCCGAACACCGCTGCTTTCGTGACCGCGCAAACGCCGCCAGACGATCTGGCGGCGATTGTGGAGCATTACGGTCTGCCGGCCTGACGCGGCCTATTCGGCAGCCACATTAAGGCCAATCGCATCACGGCCATGCGGTTCGTGCCAGTCGATCACCGGATTGGTGGGAATGACGCGGTGCGGATTGATCGTCTCGTGGCTGTAGTGATAGTGCCGCACGAAATGCTCGACCTGCACGACGTCCGAAATGCCCGGCCACTGGTAAAGCTCGCGCGTATAGGCCCAGAGGTTCGGATAATCGACGATCCGCGCGCGGTTGCACTTGAAATGCAGGTGATAGACAAGGTCGAACCGCACCAGCGTCGGGAAAAGCCGCCAATCGGCCTCGGTGATCCGGTCGCCCATCAGATAGCGCCGCGTCGATAGCCGGTCTTCCAGCCAGTCAAGCGTATCGAAAAGCTCGCCCACCGCGCTGTCATAGGCGTCTTGCGAGGTGGCGAAGCCTGACTTGTACACACCGTTGTTTAGCGTGTGATAAATCCGCTCGTTCACCTCTTCGATGGCGTCGCGCATCTCTTCGGGCCAATAGTCGTCGGTGTTCCCGGTCAGATGATCGAAGGCCGAATTGAACATCCGGATGATCTCTGAGCTTTCGTTCGACACGATGGTTTCGCGCTTCTTGTCCCAAAGCACCGGCACGGTCACGCGGCCCGAGGTGTCGGGATCGGCCTTGAGGTAAATGTCGCGCAAGAAGGGCAGACCATAAAGCGTATCGCCCGTGGCCCCATCGAAATCGGTATCGAAGGTCCAGCCATCCGACAGCATGTCGGGATGCACGACCGAAATCGAGATGATGTCTTCAAGCCCTTTGAGCTTGCGGAAGATCATCGTGCGGTTCGCCCACGGACAGGCATGCGAGACGTATAGGTGATAACGCCCGGCCTCCGCCTCGAATCCGCCTTCGCCCGAGGGGCCCGACGCACCGTCGGGGGTGATCCAGTTGCGGTACTTCGCATCCTTGCGCACGAACTTCCCGCCGGTCTTCTTCGTGTCGTACCACTGGTCTTTCCAGACGCCGTCTACCAACTGACCCATAGATCTCTCCGTTTTCGCCTTGGCGACACATAGAGCGCCGCGCCCGTCAGGGTAATCAGGCTGGGCGCGCAGGATCCCTGCGCAGGCGCACACCCTATCTAAAATTGGTAAACAATCCACCGAGTAGAGCCGGTATTGTTTCGCAATTTCAAAGCACCACCAAAGGTTTGCTTGATTAATAAAAGAATCGCCCCATGCTTGGTCAAAGGCTGGGGGGCTGCGAGATGTCAGACTATTTACCGAAAGAAGTGCGCGCGGGGCTGGAACTGGCCCGGAAAAAGGCGCTGCGGGACAAAAGCCGCCTGCGCGTGCGCGTTGGCGATCAGGCGTTCACGATCCTGCGCTACTGGGATGACGGCTTTGCGCTAGATACCGAAGACACGCCACACCTTCGCGGGCTTGTCGATGTCTTCGACGGCGCGCGGCACCTGTCGCAATGCCTGATCGTCGCCTCGACCGAGGAAGCGGGCGAAATGGTCTATGAATTCAAGCGCGCGACACCGGCGCTGGATCACGCGCCGCTCGATTACGAACGCCGCGATGACGCGCCCGTCGCCCTAATCGGCCAGGACTGACCCTTACTGAAGATCCGCGAAGGCCGCGTCCAACCGGTCGGCCGCCCGGGTCAGGTTGCCCCGCGACATCGCGATGTTGAACCGCTGATAGCCTTCGCCATCCGGGCCGAAATCGGGGCCGGGACTCACGGCGATCTTCGCGTCCTGTTGAATGCGCCGCAAAAGCTCATCGTGGCTCATCCCCGTCCCGCTGAAATCAACCCATGTAAGATAGGTCGCCTGCATGTCCATCACCGACACCCCCGGGAGCGCATTCATCCGCTCGCGCCAGATGCGAAAGTTTTCCGCGATATAGGCCTGTGCCGCGTCCAGCCAGTCGGCCCCATCGGTAAAGGCCGCCTTGGTCATGATCATCCCGAACCGGTTCGGCGTGCCGCCATAGGCCTTTTGCGCCGCCTTGAACCGCTCCAACAATGCCGCATCCTCGATGATCGCCAGCCCGGTTTCGCCGCCCGCAATGTTGAACGCCTTCGACGCCGCGGTGATCGTGATCAACCGGTCCTTCACATGCGGCGCGGCGACCGATGTCGGGATGTGTTTCGCACCCGGAAAGGTCAGGTCCATGTGGATCTCGTCCGAAATCAGGATCAGATCATGCGCCACACAGAAATCGGCCACCGCGCGCAACTCGTCCGCGCTCCAGATCCGCCCGCCGGGATTGTGCGGCGAGATCAGGGTCAGCACCTTTTCCCGCCCGGTCAGAACCTCGGCCAGCCCCTCAAGATCCATCTCATAGCGCCCGTCACGAAGCACCATCGGGCTTTCCACCAGTGTGCGTCCCTTGGCCGGTATCTTCTTGCGGAACGAATGATAGACCGGCGTGAACAGGATCACCCCGTCGCCCGGTTCGGTGGCCATCTCGATAACCCGCGCAAATCCCTGCACGACCCCATGCGTGAACTGCACGCAGTCCGGCGAAAACGACCAGCCATGGCGCGTTTCCATCCAGTGTGACACCGCTTCGGCCACCGGCGCGGGGTTGCCGAAATAGCCCATATAACCGAACTCGATCTCATTGCGCAGCGCATCGAGAATGCAGGGGGCCGCGCGAAACTCCATATCTGCCACGAACATCGGCAAGGCATCCGTGCCCGCAACGCCGCGCAATGGGTCCATGTCATCCCAACGCTGCGTGTGCCGGCCAAAGCCGGAAACCGGTGTGTCAAAGTCCATGCTGCATCCCGCCATCAGTCGTGTTTGGTCGCAAATTAGCCCCCAGCAGACCGGTTGCAAGCCGATTGCACTGTGACGATGCGTGACCTAAATGACGGGTATGGCCCTGAGAGATATCCTTATCCATCCCGACCCGCGCCTGAAAAAGGTGACAAGCCCGGTGACCGATATCGGTCCCGAGCTTGAGCGTCTGGCCGACGATATGCTGGAAACGATGTACAACGCCCCCGGCATCGGCCTTGCCGCGCCGCAGGTCGGCGTGATGACCCGCATGCTGGTGATGGATTGCATCAAATCCGAAGAAGGCGCCCCGCGCCCCATGGTGCTGATCAATCCCAGGGTGACATGGGTCTCGGACGAGATGAACACCTATGAGGAAGGCTGCCTCTCGATCCCCGAACAATACGCCGATGTCGAACGCCCCGCCGAGGTGAAAGTGTCCTGGACCGGCCTTGATGGCGCCGAACAATCCGAGCATTTCAGCGGCCTCTGGGCGACCTGCGTGCAACACGAGATCGACCACCTCGATGGCAAGCTTTTCATCGACTACCTGCGCCCGCTCAAACGCCAGATGATCACGCGCAAGATGGTCAAGCTCAAGCGCGAGCGCGCGCGCGAACGGGCCTGATCCGCGCATGGCCTGTCTGCCCATCCTGACATGGCCGGA
>JABDPT010000201.1 GCA_013042605.1 Paracoccaceae bacterium | reverse complement strand
GAGCGGATGGGCGCACGACATGGGTCACGCGCCACCGTCCCAAGGTGGATCGCATCGCCTGTCCGTGGCTTATCCGGCGCTTTGTCGACCCGCGCGCCCGGTTTCTTTTCGTCGCGCCCGCCACCGTCGGCGATGTCGCCGCCAAGTTCGAGGCGACCCCGTTTGATGTGCCGGACAGTTATTGGAGCCATTCCGGCGACCGCTGCACCTTCGATGCGATGGTTACGGGTTTCGGCCTTGAGACACCGGCGCTGACCCGCTTGGCCGAACTGGTTCGGGGCGCGGATACCGACCGGCATGATCTGGCGCCGGAAGTGGCCGGGCTGCTGGCCGCGTCATTGGGGTTGTCGCGCATGTTTCGGGACGATCTGGCGCAGCTTGAGGCCGGGATGCTTCTTTACGACGCGTTTTACCGCTGGGCCCGGGATGCGACGGACGAAAGCCACAACTGGCCCGCCGAGAATGTGGGACGCAGCGCATGACCGCTGCCGCTGCCCCGACCTTGCCTGATCTCTTCCGGGTCTTTCTGCGCATCGGCCTGCTGTCTTTCGGCGGCCCGGCGGCGCAGATCTCGCTCATGCATCGGACCCTCGTGGACGAGACCGGCTGGCTTGAGGAAAAGCAGTTTCTGAATGCGCTCAGCTTCTGCATGCTGCTGCCGGGGCCCGAGGCGATGCAGCTGGCGACCTATTCCGGTTGGCGGTTGCACGGCGTGGCCGGCGGGCTGATCGCGGGGCTTTTGTTCGTATTGCCGGGGGCGGCGGTGATATTCGCACTGGCCGCGGTCTATGCCATGCTGGGCGATGTGCCCCTTGTGGCGAGCCTCTTTCTGGGCGTGAAAGCCGCCGTTCTGATCATCGTGATCGAGGCGCTCTTGCGGGTGTCGCGCAAGGCTCTTTCAGCGCCGTCCCATTGGGCGATTGCCGTGCTGGCCTTCATCGGGCTCTTCTTTCTGGCCCTGCCCTATCCGCTGATCGTCGCGGCGGCAGCGATCTATGGCGCGGTGTTCGGCACGCGCTGGGTATCACCGCCGCACACACAAGCCCGCATTGAAACCTCTGCGCGCGGCACGGCAGGAACCGTAGCCTTATGGCTCGCGATCTGGCTGGTGCCGATTGCGGTCATGGACGCGGTTCTGGGCACGTCGATTCTGGGCGACATCGGCGCATTCTTTTCCAAGCTCGCGGTGGTGACCTTCGGCGGGGCCTACGCCGTGCTGGCCTATATGGCGCAAGAGGTGGTGGCCGATTACGGCTGGCTCACGGCGGGGGAAATGATGGATGGGCTGGGATTGGCCGAAACCACGCCCGGCCCGCTGATCCTTGTCACGCAGTTCGTGGGCTTTCTCGCGGCGTTCCGCGAGGGCGGGTTGGGATATGGTCTGGCGGGCGGTGTCGTGGCGCTTTGGGCGACCTTTGCACCCTGTTTTCTGTGGATCTTCGCAGGCGCGCCCTACATCGAGTGGATTTCGGCGCAGCGGCGGCTGTCCGGCGCGCTTTCGGGCATCACGGCGGCAGTGGTCGGCGTGATTGCCAACCTGTCGCTTTGGTTTGCGCTGCATGTGTTTTTTGCCGAGGTGACGCGGGAAAGTGCGGGCATCCTCACGCTTTGGACGCCGACGCTTTCGACGCTCGATTGGCGCGTGCCGGTTCTGGCCCTCTTGGCCGGTGTCCTGCTCTTGCGGGTCGGGCTGGGCCTCGGCTGGGTGTTGGGCGTGGCGTCACTCGCCGGCTTGGCATTGTCGGCGCTGGGCTGAGCCGTCAGTCCCCGTAAAGATCGCCGAATTTCGCATCGAGATAGGCCAGAAGCGGCGCCACCGATGGCTCTTGCCCGCTGGCCCGCGCGATGGTCTCCTGCGGCTCGTACAGCGCGCCATGGCGTTGCAGGTTGTCGCGCAGCCAGCCGGTTGCCCCCGCCGTGTGCCCTTCTGCCAGTTCGGCATCGAGATCGGGCAGATCGCGGCGCAGCGCCTCGTGCAGACACCCCGCATAGACATTGCCCAGCGTATAGGTCGGGAAATACCCGAACAGCCCAACCGACCAATGCACGTCCTGCAAACAGCCATGACTGGGCCGGTCCACCGCGACGCCGAAATCGGCCTCGAACCGTTCGTCCCAGGCACCGGGAAGATCGGCCACCGCCAGATCACCCGCCATCAGCGCGCGTTCAAGATCGAAGCGCATCAGGATATGCAGGTTGTAATGCACCTCGTCCGCTTCGGTCCGGATGTATCCGGGACGCACCGCGTTGACGGTCCGGTAAAACGCCTCTTCATCGGTGACCCCGAAGTCGCCGAAAGTCGCGATCATCCGGTTATAGAGATAGCCGGTGAACGCGCGGCTTCGGCCAATCTGGTTCTCGTAGATCCGGCTTTGGCTTTCATGCACCCCCATCGACGCACCACGGCCCAGCGGCGTGAGCAGATAGGCGCGGTCGACCCCTTGTTCGTAAGCCGCGTGACCGACCTCGTGGATCGTCGAATAAAAGCAGTTGAACGGGTCATGCGGCACGGTGCGCGTGGTGATGCGGACATCAAGGCCAGAGCCGGACGAGAACGGATGCACCGCCTTGTCGATCCGGCCATGCAACATATGATAGCCGAATGTCTTGGCCAGCTCTGCCGACAGCGCCATTTGACCCGCGTCATCAAAGGCGCGGTCCAGTTTGGCGGGCGGGTCGCCCGCGCCAAGAACACGTTCGCGCAAGGCGACAAGCCCGGTGCGCAACTCGGCGAACATCGCCTCGATCTCGGCCGCCGTCGCGCCGGGCTCATAATCTTGCAACAGCGCGTTATAAGTATCGCCGCCATCCGCCAGTGCCGCGCCCTCCTCGCGGCGCAGGCGCACCACGTTTGCAAGCACCGGCGCGAAGGTGGCCCAATCGTCGGCGGCCCGCGCCTCGGCCCAGATGCCTTGGGCCACGCTGGTCGTCCGCGCCAGTTCGCTGGCAAGAGCGGCGGGCACCTTGGTGTTGCGGTCATACGACCGGCGAATTTCGCGCAGGTTCGCCCGCGCGACATCGTCGGTTGGCTCTGCGCCCGCCAGCCATTCGCCGATCCGCGGATCGGTGCGGCGGGCATGCAGCACGCCCTCGATTGCCGCCATTTCCTCGCCCCGCTGTTCGACAGCGCCGCGCGGCATCACGGTTTCCTGATCCCAGCCCAGGCGACCGGCAATCTGCCCCAGCGCCTCGGTGTCGCGCTGAAAGGCCATCAGATCGTCATAGGCTGTCATTGGTGTCACCCTCTTACCGATTGCGCCTGCGGGTATTGCGCCAGAAAGCGCCCGCGCAGGATAAGCACCCAAAGCACCACGGCGCCGAACTGATGCACGATGGCGATGTGCCAGGGCGCGGAATAGACCACCGTCAGGATGCCAAGCCCCATCTGCACCACCATCATGCCGAGAACGCCATGAAACGCCACCCGCGTGGCGGCATTGGCCGATTTGCGCCCGCGCGCCCAGACCACGATGCCGAAGACAAAAAGAAGATACCCCGCCATGCGGTGCATGAACTGCACCAGCCCATCATCTTCGAAGAAGTTTCGCCAGAGCGGTTCAATCGCGAAGATATCCGGCGGCAGGAACCCGCCGGCCATCAGTGGCCAATCGGTGTAATTGCGCCCCGCGTCAATGCCGGCCACCAGCGCCCCCAGCAGGATCTGAAGCATCGCGAAATGCATCAGGCCCGTGGACATCGAAAAAAGCCGCCCCTCGCGCGCGCGCCGCGCCTGCAAAAGCTGCGCATCCGTGCGGCCAAGAAGCAGCACGTACCAGGCGATCAGGCCGAGGATCACGAAAGCCAGGCCCAGATGAATGGCAAGCCGGTAACTCGCCACATCCAGCATCGTGCCGGTCAGGCCAGAGGAGACCATCCACCAGCCGATCGCCCCCTGCAGCCCGCCCAGCAGGCCAAGCCCCAGAAGCCGTGGCGTCCAGCCCGCCGGGATCCGGCGGCGGATGAGGCACCACAGGAAGCCCACGGCCCAGACCAGCCCGATCACGCGGCCCAGTTGCCGGTGCCCCCATTCCCACCAGTAGATCACCTTGAACTCGGCAAGGCTCATGCCCTTGTTCTGAAGCTGGTATTCGGGGATCGCCCGGTAAAGCTCAAACTCCGCCGCCCAGTCCGCTTCCGAAAGCGGTGGAATGGCCCCGGTGATCGGCGCCCATTCGGTGATTGAAAGACCGCTATCGGTCAGCCGGGTGAGCCCGCCCACGGCGATCATCACCACCACCAGCGCAAAAAGGATCATCAGCCAGACCCGGATCGCGCCGCGCGCGCCGCCGCGCCCGGTATCGATCACGCCGCCCGCCGGTGCGGGGGCCGTTCGCGGGGCCTCGCCCACGTCTTCGAAGATGCTTCGTTTACCGCTCATTTTTCGCCTCGTCTGGCCTTGTCTTCGTACCTAGGCGCGCAGCCCCCGCGCGTCCAGTCAGTCGCCGCGTTCCTTCCAGCGGACCATCTGCCGCAGCATGCCGTGGAAGATCTTCACATCCGCCCGCGTGAGCGGCATTCGGCTCCACAAATTGCGAAGGGTGATCTTCATGCCCGCTGCCTTGGTCGCGGGGAAAAAGAACCCGGCCTGTTCCAGCCGGTCTTCATAATGCTCGGCCAGCTTTTCGATCTCAAGCGATGTGGCCCAGTCGGTTCCGGCCATTTCCATCGCCTCGGCCTCGTGTGCTTCGGTCGCGCGCCGCCACTCGTAAGCGGTCAGCAAGACGCATTGGGCGAGGTTGAGCGACGGGAACTCGGGGTTCACCGGCACCGAGATGATGGCGTTGGCCCGCGCGATATCGTGGTTCTCAAGGCCCGCGCGTTCGGGGCCGAAAAGCACCGCCACCTGCCCGCCCTGTGCGATCAGGTCGCGCGCCTTGGCCATCGCGGCTTCGGGTGTGAAGACCGGCTTGGTCAGATCGCGCTGGCGGGCCGTGGTGGCGAAGACATAGGTTGCGGCATCCAGCGCCTCTGGCACATCATCGGTGAGCCGCGCGGCGTCCAGAAGCCGCCCCGCCCCGCTGGCCATCGCCACCGCCTTCTGGTTCGGCCAGCCATCGCGCGGGTCGACAATGGCCATCCGGTCGAGCCCGAAGTTCCACATCGCGCGCGCCGCCGCCCCGATGTTTTCGCCCATCTGCGGACGCACGAGAACAAAGGATGGTTGTTGCATTGCCGGCTCCCCCAAAAGGCGTGGGGCGTGTTACGATGCCCGCAGAGCACAGACAAGGGAGGCTGGCATGGCCTTTGACGACGGACTGGCCGAGCTGATCCGCACCGACCTCATGGACGAGCCGGGGATCAGCGAAAAGAAGATGTTCGGCGGGCTGTGCTTCCTGCATCGCGGCAACATGCTCTGCGGCGTGCATGCGGGCGGCGGCATGTTCCGCGTCGGTAAACCGCGCGAGGCGGTCGCCATGGCGGTCGAGGGCGCGGGACCGATGACCTTCACGGGCCGCCGCATGGGTGGCTTCGTCGATGTGACGGACGATTGCCTTGTCGATGACACCCGCCGCGCCGCCCTTCTGGCGCTGGCGCTCGAAAACGCGCGCGCCCTGCCTCCGAAGTAATCCGCCGCCCCGGTCTTCTGGCCCGAAATATTCCGGGGTGTGGGGCAGCGCCCCACGAAACATCACGCCCCGTGGCCAAGCCGCGAAATCCCGGCTAGAAGAACGCCAAGACCCTGATACGGAGCCACAAATGGCCGCCCAAGAAACCCCGCAGATCTATCTCGTTACCCCGCCCGAGTTCGAGCTGTCGAGCTTCCCGGCCCGGCTTGACGACGTGCTTGACGCCCATGATGTGGCCTGCGTCCGCCTTGCGCTTGCCAGCCGCGACGAAGACCGGATCGCCCGCGCCTCCGATGCGGTGCGCGAGGTGTGTCATGCCGCCGATGTGGCGCTTGTGATCGAGGCGCATGTGGGGCTCGTGGAACGTCTGGGGCTTGACGGTGTGCATCTGACCGATGGCGCGCGGTCGGTGCGCAAGACCCGGTCCGCGCTTGGCGGCGATGCCATCGTCGGGGCCTATTGCGGCGCATCGCGTCACGACGGCATGACGGCGGGCGAAAGCGGCGCCGATTACGTGTCGTTCGGGCCGGTGACCGCCTCGGGGCTGGGCGACGGCACGGTCGCCGAGGACGACCTTTTCGCCTGGTGGTCCGAGATGATCGAACTGCCGGTCGTGGCCGAGGGCGGGCTTGACGCCGACAGTATCCGCCGCCTCGCGCCGGTTACTGATTTCTTCGCCATCGGGGACGAAATCTGGGGGCATGACGATGCCGCCGCCGCACTGACCACGCTCAAGGCGGCGATGACCTAGCCTTCTGGATGGCCCCCGCGCACGACCGTTTCGCAATGTTTCGCAAGCGCCTTGCGGTCGGCGAAATCGGCCACGCGGACGGGCGCATGATAGATCACCTCGACCCCGCCGCCCCCGCCGGCGGCCAGCACCTGCAGAAAATGCGCGCCAAAGCCCATATCGCCCCACCAGCCGTAAAACCGCGGATCGGCGCCTTTGGGGGCATGATAAAGAACCGTGACCGGCTGCACGTGCAGTGTTGCGTGCAGATGTTCTGTGAACAACGCCGCGAACAGCGTTGATTTAAAGGGTAGAACCCGTTGGCCGTCCGATGAGGTACCCTCCGGGAAGAAAAGAAGCTTGTGACCCGCGTCGAACCGTTCCTCGAAAAGCGCCTTCTGCGCCCGTGCCTCGCGCGCGACCCGTGCGATGAAGACCGTACCCGTGGCGCGGGCCAGCCAGCCGATACCGGGCCAGCCCGCCACTTCCGCCTTTGACACGAAATAGACGCGCTTGCGGGCGTTCAGGGCAAAAATATCAAGCCATGACGCGTGGTTTGCGACGACCGCGCCGTGTTCGCGCATCCGCGTGCCGCGGGTTGTGTGCGACATGCCCAGGATCACGAAGGCCGCGCGACAAACGCCTTGCGTGATCCACGGTGTCCAGGGGCGATGGAGCCCGTGCACGGGCTTTTCGACAAGGCGGATGATCAGCAAAAGCGCCAGACCGCCGAAGACCAGCAGCCCAAGCGCCGGACCGCGCAGCGCCACCCGGATCCAGCCAAGCGGGCCGATCCGCGCGGGCGCGGGCGGTTCTGCATCGTTCCAGGTCGGGGTCATCCCCGCGCCTTGGTGTAAAGCGCGCGCATCTTTTCGTTGATGTGGCGCGTGTCCATGACAAGGCAGACATCGGTGGTATTGAAAGCGTGGTCGATGAACGCCCCCTCGCCCACGCGTCCGCCCATGCGGAGATACCCTTTGATCAGCGCGGGCACCTGCCGCATGGCCGCCGCGCGGTCGATGTCGGCCTCGGGCATCAGGTCCATGGACTGGTACTGCGCGGGCCGGGCGCGCACGCGCAATTCTGGCGGGGCAAGATGGCGGTGGTGCAAAAGCGACAGAGGGGCGGCCAGCGGGGCAATATCTGTGCCATGGAAGCTGGCCACGCCAAAAAGGATCTCGATCCCGTGCTCTTCGACATAGGCCGCGAGCCCCTGCCAAAGGTGCATCAGGGCCGCGCCACCGCGATAGTCGGGGTGCAGGCAGGAACGCCCCAGTTCCAGCAGCGGACGCCCGCTTTCCAGCAGGATCGACAGGTCGTACTCGTCTTCGGAATAGAACTGTCCGGCACGCTTTGCCTGATCGCGCCGCATCAGACGGTAAACCCCGATGACGGGGTCGCCCAAGGCCGGATCGCGCGCGTCGTCGACAAGGATCAGGTGATCGAAGAACGGATCGAAGCGGTCGCGTTCAAGCCGGGCGTCATGGTCGACCAGCGCGCCGTCGCCCCCCAGTTCTTCCACGAAGACGCGATAGCGCAGACGCGCGGCGGCACGCACATCTTCGGGCGTTTGCGCCAAACGCAAAGAAAACTGTGGCTCGGCCTGGGTCATGGGGGGTGTCTGGGTCACGTTGCGCGCGGCCATACCGCGCAGCGCGGTCCGATGCAACAGGCCGGATACCCCGTTTGAAGTGTATCCAATGCATGCCATGCAATCTTTAGTTGCATTTTGATAGTTAAGAGATTATTAAGAGGAGTGGTTTAGGGGTTCTGGGTCACCTGTCGAAGACCAAAGAAAGCGCGATCCGGTTGCCATCAATCACCACTTTTCCTTCATGTTCGAAATTGACGGTGATCTTGCCGCCGATATTCGACTGCACCTGTCCCAGCCCCCATTCCGGCGCGTCCGGGTGGCGGACAAGCATGCCCGGTTCCAGCAATGAGGCCATGTCTGTCACGGGGTGTCTCCTGTTGCGGCGGGCCGCTCGATGAGCGTGCCGCGCGATCTTAACGCGCTTTTGGGCTCGCGTATCTGCCATGATTTAATTAGCCCCCTTGGCGCCATCGGCAATGGGGTCGAGCTTCTGGCGATGTCGGGTGTGACGGCCGCGCCCGAGATCGCGCTGATCAGCGAAAGCGTGGACAACGCCAATGCACGCATCCGGTTCTTTCGGGTGGCCTTTGGTGCGGCGGTCCCGGGTCAGATCATGGATGGCGCAGATGTGCAGGCGATCCTGCGGGATCTGGGTCGTGGGGGCCGTGTGCGCCACGACTGGCAGGCGCTGGGTGATTTGCCGCGCGAAGCGGTGAAACTGGCCCTGCTTCTGGTGCAATGCGTGGAAACCGCGATGCCCTGGGGCGGAACGATCACGGCACGGCTCGAGGCCGGGCGGTGGCGGGTTGAAGGGCTCGCGGAAAAACTGAAGATCGAGACCGAGCTTTGGTCGCTGATCGCGGATCCGCAGGCGGCGGTCGACGTGTCGGCCTCGCATGTCGAGTTTCCACTTGTGGCCGAAGCGGCACGCGCCAGCGGGCTTCGGCTGGAAATCGAAATCGGCGAGACCTCGATCACGGCGCGGTT
>JABDPT010000199.1 GCA_013042605.1 Paracoccaceae bacterium | reverse complement strand
GCCGAGATCCGGTATCGCCTGCGCAACTCGAGCCAGGACAAGGTGATTTCCGGCGTCACGCTGGTCGACAGGCTTCCAGAGGGCGTGCGCGTTGCCGGCGATCTGCCCGAAGCGTGCACCCTGTCGGACCGCGACCTGGCCTGTGACTTCGGCGATATCGAGGGCGGTTGGCGGCTGACGCTGGAAATTCCGGTGGTGCTGGAGGCCGATCCGGAGGCGCTGGAAGAGGCAATTGAAAGCAGCGAGCCGCGTATCGAAGGCAAGGCCGAGAATATCCTGACCAATACAGAATTCACCTTCGAGAACTTCGCGCGGGTCTTCGATGGTGATGAATTCCTGACGGTGCTTTACGCCACGCTCTTCTACACGATCTTCGGCACCGTCGGCGCACTGCTGTTCGGACTGTTTGCGGCGATGCTTCTCAACAAGTCCTTCCGTGGGCAAGGCGTCTTGCGCGGCCTTTTCCTCTTTCCTTATGTCGCCCCGGTGATCGCGGTGGCCTTTACCTGGGTGAACCTGTTCGACCCGTTTTCGGGCAGTGCGAATGCGCTTTTGATCCAGATGGGTGTCACCGAACAGTCGATCAATTTCTTCGGCCAGCGCCCGCTGGCGCTGATCATGGTGACGGTGTTCGAGATCTGGCGCTATTTCCCGCTGTCGTTCCTGTTCATCCTTGCGCGGATGCAGTCGATCGACCAGGCGATGTACGAAGCCGCCGACATGGACGGTGCGTCGCCGTTCCAGAAGTTCTGGTACCTGTCGCTGCCCCAGCTTCTGGGCATTCTGAGCGTGCTGTTCCTGCTGCGCTTCATCTGGACCTTCAACAAGTTCGACGACATCTTCCTGTTGACGGGGGGCAATGCGGGCACTCGCACGCTGACTGTGAACGTCTATGAACAGGCCTTTGCGCTGTCGAATATCGGGGCAGGCGCGGCGGTCGCGGTGGTGATCTTCGGCTGCCTCCTGATCTTCAGCTATTTTTTCTTCCGCTTCATCAGCCAGGAGGAAGGACTGTGAGGGGAGCGGTTCTTCTGCGAAAAATCGAGGTTTTCTGCCTCCGGCGGGGATATTTCCGGCCAGAAGAAGGGGCTGGGTCATGAGCCTTTTGCGATACGGATATATCGCCGGGCCCCTGATCGGGGCGCTCTGGACGTGGGTGATGGCGATCGTGGCCTGCGTGATCATGTCGTTTTCCACTGGCGAGGCGGTGGCGCCCTTCAGCCTGTCGGCGCTGTTGATGGGGGCGTGGCTCGGCTTTGTCTGGTTGCCCGATGGCGGGCGCGCGGCGGGCGCGCGGATCGGTATGTCGGCGGCATTGGCGGTCGTGCCGGTGGTTGCCTTTGTCCTGTTTCAACCCGCGATCTACGGGCCCGAAGAGACCCGGCTCTCGACGATAGCGCTGGCCTGGGCGATCCTGGGGGTTTCGGCGGCCTGGCCGCTGCATCTGATGCTGCGCGGGCTGCCCTATGGCGCGGCCACCCGGCACGAGTTCGAAGAGGCGGTGATCCGGTTTCTCACCGGTTTCGGTTATGTCTTCTTCACCGCCATCGTCGTGATCCCGTTTTACGTGATGGTGATGACCAGCGTGAAAAGCCAGGCGGCGCTTTTGCAGAACCCGCTTGATTTCACGCTCGACTTCGATCGCGGCTGGGCGATGTTCCGCAGCTATTCGGAGCTTTTCGGCCAGTTCAATTTCGGCACCTATATGTGGACGTCGTTCTATGTCTCGGTGCTGACGGTTCTGATCACGCTTCTCTTCAGCGTGCCGGGCGCGTATGCCGTGGCGCGCTTGCGCTTTCGCGGGCGGGCGGCGTTTTCGCGCTCGATCCTTCTGATTTACATGGTGCCGATGATCGTCTTGGCCTTGCCGATCTATATCGCCTTTTCGACGACAGGTCTGCGCAACACCATTCTGGGTATCGTCCTGATCTATCCGGTCACCACGATCCCGGTCGCGCTTTACATGCTGCAGGGGTATTTCCGCGGGCTGCCCGGCGAGGTCGAAGAAGCCGGACTGATGGATGGGCTGACGAGGATCGCGGTGATCTGGAAGATCACACTGCCTCTGTCGCTGCCCGCACTGGCGAGCGTATCGCTTTATGTCTTCATGATCGCGTGGAACGAGTTCCTGCTGGCCTTCATGCTTCTCGACGATCCGTCGAAATTCACGCTGACACGCGGCGTGGCCAGCCTCAATTCCTCTGAGATCCCGCGCGAGCATCTGATGGCGGGCGCGGTGGTGTCGACGGTGCCGGTGATGGCGCTTTTCCTGGGGCTGGAGCGGTTCATGACCAAGGGCCTGACGGCGGGGTCGGTGAAAGGATGACGATGACGGTCGAAGAGCTTGATATGCGCGCCCGCGAGATTTTGCGCGGCAATGACCGGGGCGGCTATACGGTGCCGACGGCAGGGCTTTATCCCTATCAGTGGAACTGGGACAGCGCCTTTGCCGCCTGGGGCTTTGCGCAATTCGATGTGGACCGGGCCTGGGTCGAGCTTGAGACGCTGTTTTCGGGCCAGTGGCCCAATGGCATGGTGCCCCATATCCTGTTTCACAAGGATGATCCGGGTTATTTTCCCGGCCCCGGTGTTTGGGGAACCGATGGCAAGGGGCCGATATCGTCCTCCGGGATCAGCCAGCCACCCGTGGCGGCGAGTTTTACCCGCGCGATCCTTAAGACGGACCGAGCGGCAGGCGAAGCCCGGCTGCGCGCGCTATACCCCAAGATGGTGGACTGGCATCGCTGGTTCATGTCGTGGCGCTCGGATGACGGGGTGATCTTCGTCAGCCACCCCTGGGAAGCCGGGCGCGATAATTGCGCCGACTGGGACAACGCCATGGCGAATATCGATCCTGTCGGGGTGGGTGAGTACACACGCCGCGACACGTCCCATGTCGATCCCGAAATGCGGCCCACCAAGGACGACTACGACCGCTATATCTGGCTGGTCCAGCGCGGCAAACGACTGGGCTGGGACGACGCGGCCATGGCGCAGGACGCGCCGTTCCGCGTGGCCGATCCGACGATGACATTCATCCTGCTGCGCGCCAATCGCGATCTGGCGGCGATGGGCCGCGCGCTGGGCGAAGATGTCTCCGAGATCGAGGGCTGGATCGCCACGCTCGAGGCCGGCGTGCCGCGTCTGAAGAACCCGAACTTCCAGATGTTCGACGCCATCGACCTGAACACGGGCAAACGTTCGCGCGTGACGTCGAACGCGTCGTTTCTGTGCTGGTATGCAGGGATCGAGGATGACTGGATGCGGCGCGACCTCGATGAGGCGTTCACGGTCTGCCGCTATCCTGTGCCCAGCCATGATGCGACGCATCCCGGGTTCAACGCCAAACGCTATTGGCGGGGGCCGACATGGGCGATCATGAACGCACTGATCGGGATCGGGCTGGCGGAAATGGGTCATGGGGAGGTTGCAGAGCGGCTTCGGCGGGTCACGGGTGAGCTGATCGCGGAACATGGCTTTGCGGAATACTTCAACCCGATGACCGGCGACCCGGCCGGCGGGGGCACATTCACGTGGACGGCGGCGGTCTGGCTGGCCTGGGCGTCACCCAGCGTGGGGAGGGGATAGATGGGCGCGATCGAACTCAAATCCGTCGAGAAGTGGTTCGGCGATGTGCAGGTGATCAAGGGCGTGGATCTGGCCATCGAGGATGGCGAGTTCATCATCTTCGTCGGCCCTTCTGGCTGCGGGAAATCCACGCTGTTGCGGATGATCGGCGGGCTCGAGGAAATCTCGCGCGGATCGCTCGAGATCGACGGCAAGGACGTCACCTCTGATCCGCCCTCGAAGCGCGGGTTGACGATGGTGTTTCAGTCCTATGCGCTTTATCCGCATATGAGCGTGCGCGACAACATGGGCTTTTCGCTCAAGACCGCGGGCGCGCCGAAGGCCGAGATCGACGCCAAGGTGAACGAGGCGGCGCGGGTGCTCAAGCTTGAAGATTATCTCGACCGGCGGCCCAAGGCGCTGTCGGGCGGGCAGAGGCAGCGTGTGGCGATCGGGCGTTCGATCGTGCGCGATCCGACGGCTTTTCTTTTTGATGAGCCGTTGTCGAACCTCGATGCCGCGCTGCGGGTCGAGATGCGGTATGAAATCGCAAAGCTGCACCAGACCCTCGCGCGCACGATGATCTACGTGACCCATGATCAGGTCGAGGCGATGACGCTGGCCGACCGGATCGTGGTGCTTGAATTCGGGACCATCGCGCAGGTGGGAAGCCCGCGCGAGCTTTACGATACGCCCGCGAACCTCTTCGTGGCGCAGTTCATCGGCAGCCCCAAGATGAACGTGATGCCCTGCGTGACCGAGGGCAATCGCTATAGCCTTGAAGGCGGGCGGGGCGGGGAATTTCCGGGCAGCCGCCCGGCAACGCATATGGGCGCGCGGCCCGAACATATCATTCTGGGCGCGCCGGGCACCGGGCAATGCGACGGTCAGGTGGACGTGCTGGAATACCTTGGTGCGGATACCTTCGTCATCATCGATGGCGGGCCGCTGGGGCGGATTACCGTCCGGGTCATCGGCGATGTCGATCTGGCGCCGGGCGAGACCGTGGGCCTGACCTTCGACGAGACCACGCATTTCTTCGATGCCGACGGGCTGGCAATCCGCGACTAGGCGGCTTTCGATCCCGCGATTTCCTTCAGAAAGGCCGGGATATGGGCCTTGAACTTGAAGAACCCGGCCGTGGCGCGGGGCCAGCAAAGGCTGTCATAGGGGCGGATCACCCGTAGAACCGGGATGCCATCATCGGCCAGAAGACGCGCAGCCCTTGCGGCACGATCGGCGGCCGGGCCGACCGGTGCGTGGGGCATCACGATCTGCTCGAGATCATGGGCGCGCGCCCAGTCGGCCACATCTTCGGGGGTTTCGAACAGACCAGCGGGCGTGCCCAGCCTGTCGGCAAACCGGTTCAGGCAGTCTTCGGTGGCAGCGCGGGTGAAGTCGGCGACCGCAGGTGCAACGGTCAATGGCGACCGCCCCGCCGTACCCAGCAACACGCAGCTTGTGGCGACGGTGATCCCGGTCAGGGCGTGGCCCGGTGACAGATCCTCTTCGGTAAGCAGAAATCCGGTGCGTCGGTCGGGATCGGGGCGTTGGGTTTCCGGCAGGGCCTGTCGGGGCGGATGCGGTGGGCCAGAGAGCGGGGCTGCAGAGACGTCAAGCGCAAGGCCCTTGCCGAACCGCCACTCGGTATATTTCGAGATATTGGCAGGGCGCGCGAGATAATGCTTGCCTTGTGTCTGAAGCCCCGCGACCCAGCGCCAGCTCAGCGTGTTGGAGGCCGGATCCCCGTCAAGCAGATGCCGCAGGAAGAAATCCGCGCCCAGTTCCCATGGCAGGCGCAGCGTGAAGATCCAGATCGAGGCAAACCACATGCGCGCGTGGTTGTGCAGATAGCCGGTGCTGGCCAATTCCCTGGCCCAGTGATCGAAGGCATCAAGCCCCGTGTCACCCAAACATGCACTTTCCCACGCCGCACGCAGGCCCGCTTCGGTCTGGACCCTGTTCAAGGCGGCGGTCAGCCCGTGCTGATAGTCGCGCCAGACCTGCGGGCGCATTTCAAGCCAGCCTTTCCAATAGGTGCGCCAGAAGACCTCCTGCACGAACTTCTCGGCGGCGGCCGGGCTGTGACGCCCCAAGACCGATTGCAGCACTTCGGTCTCGGTGATCAGCCGGTGACGCAGATAGGGCGACAGGGTCGACACATCGCGATGGCCCGGGCGGTCATAGTTGCGCTGGCTGGCATAGTCCCGCCCGGCCCTGGGCACGAAGTCTGCAAGCCGCGTAAGGGCCTCGGTGCGGGTCGGTGGAAAGGACAGGGACAAAGTCATGCGTTCAGGGTAGGGCGGTGCGGGTCGGGATCAAGACGGGGGCGCTGCCCTCGACGCCGCAAAGCCTGCGGCTTTGCAGCGCCTCCCCCGGAATATTTGAGGCCAGAAGACCGGGGCGGGCGGAATTCGGGTCTGCCTCGTTGTTTGCTATGGCAAGGTTCATTCCAAACAGGCAATCTGAACCCGTGACAAAACCCTTCGCCCTTCCCGTTCCGCCGCGCCCGCCAAAAGAGCCGCGCGTCATTGCCAGTCTGTGGATTGGGCAAAGGTTGAGTTTCATCGAAGAGATCGTGATGAAATCCTATCTCGACGCCGGGCATCGCTTCCTCCTGTTCGGGGATGAACGCCCTGCGGAGTTGATGCCCGGGGTGGAGTACTTCGATTATCGCGAGGTCGTCGAAGCGCCCTTTGCCATAGGGCCGGGCGCCTATCACAACAACGGTGTCTTTTCGGATCTCTTCCGCCTGATCCTGATCCGCGACCTTGGCGTGACCTGGGTCGACATGGACGCCTATTGCCTGCGCGCCTTCGATTTTCCCGCCGATCAGCCGCTGTTCGCGACCGAGCTGTCGGACGATCAGGTCGGCAATGGCGTGCTTTACCTCCCGCCCTCATCGCCAACGCTTCATGAGGCCATCCCGTATTTCTACATGGACAACCCGATCCCGCCATTCTTGCCGCCGGAAGATCGACAGGCGCTGATGGCGCGGCGCGACCGGGGCGAGCGGTTCGGGATCGAGAGGCTGAAATGGGCGGTGTCGGGGCCTTATCTGCTCAGTTACCTGCTGATCAAGAACGATGAAATGCGTCATGCGCTGCCACGGGCCGCGTTCTATGGCGGCATGCGCTCGCGTCGGCGGCCTTTTTCACGGCTGGGCGTGCCACTTGCACGGATCGAGGCCGAGGGCGCCTATTCGGTGCATTTCTATGGCCGGACGCGGCGGTTCGTGCGGGATGAGAACGGCGGTCTGCCGCCCGAAGGGTCGTATTTGCGCTTGCTCTGCGCGCGGCACGGCATCGATCCAAACCGCGCGCCGGTGGTCTGACGCATCAGGCAGCGGCCAGTCTGCACTGCTGGCCGTAACACTGTCCCAACACGTGGTCCCACCCCTTGGTGTAATTTGCGCACATGGTCTCTGCCTCTGCGCCCAGCACGTCGAACCCTCCATGGGTCAAGTCGACACGGGTGCCGGCCTCGGTCTGCGTGAACCGGACGTCAAGCAGGGTGGCCTCATCCTCATCGCGCCCGACATACCACGACAGGGCCAGTCTCGCGCCGGGTTCATAGGCTGTGACCGTGGCCCAGGGCGCTTCCGTCCCGTCGGGCAGGGTTTCGATGACCTTGCCGCCGACACGCGCTTCGACACGTATCCGAGCCTCGTTTCCGCGACCGTTTTCGGCCGCCAGGGAATGGGTGTCCTTCGGCCACCAGCGGTCGATCCGGTTGGTGAAAAGGTCAAAGGCCGTGGCACGGTCAAGCGGGACGGTCAGGGTTTTTTCGATGGGATCAGTCAAAGGGGCTTCTCCTTTGCGGGGTATCGGCGAGGCGGCGGGCCTCGGCGGCATAGGCGGCCAGCGCATCGTCCCAAAGCGTGTTGAGGTATTCGCGCAGCCCGCCCAGGCCATCGGGCGAAAGCCGGTAGACGCGCCGCGTTCCGCGGGCCTCGGCCTCTACCAGGCCCGCATCCGTAAGCACCCGCAGATGCTGGGACACGGCGGGGCGGCTAATGGGAAAGCGGTCGGCAAGAACGCCCACGGGCTGGGGCGCATCGCGCAGCATTTCGACGATGGCGCGCCGGGTCGGGTCGGCGAGGGCGCGCAGGGCGGTTTCGTAAGACATGGCTTACGGTAAGTCAGGGCTTACATTCCTGTCAACCATGACTTAACTTAGCGACGAGGTGGCCTTGCAGCCCCCCAGCGCCACAACTAAGACTAGCGTAACACTCATTTGGTAGAACACCTTCAGAGCAGGCAGGATATATGACCAACCCCGTCGAAACCTACATGAACTTAGTGCCCATGGTCGTCGAACAGACCAGCCGGGGCGAACGCGCTTATGATATTTTCTCGCGACTTCTCAAAGAGCGGATCATCTTCGTCAATGGCCCGGTCCATGACGGGATGAGCCAGCTGATCGTGGCCCAGCTGCTGCACCTCGAGGCGGAAAATCCGTCCAAGGAAATCTCTATGTATATCAATAGCCCCGGTGGCGTGGTCACCAGCGGTCTGTCGATCTATGACACGATGCAGTACATCCGCCCCAAAGTGTCGACCCTCGTGGTCGGACAGGCGGCGTCGATGGGCTCTCTATTGCTGGCCGCGGGCGAGAAGGGGATGCGCTTTTCGCTGCCCAACAGCCGGATCATGGTGCACCAGCCTTCAGGCGGGTATCAGGGCCAGGCAAGCGACATCATGATCCACGCGCAAGAGACGCAGAAGCTCAAGGATCGACTGAACCAGATCTACGTCAAGCATACCGGTCAGACGCTCAAATCCGTCGAAGCCGCCCTTGACCGCGACAATTTCATGTCTGCCGAAGATGCCAAGGACTGGGGACTGATCGACGAAATCGTCGAGAGCCGCACCAAAGGCGATGACACAGACGCGTGACAAAGCCGCCTAAAATTCGCCGTTGTGCCTTGGTTTGGTTCCCCGTAGGCTTTGCGCATGGGCGGGTTCCGGCGGCTTGGGCTGGGCAAACAGGCATAACGCCGCTGAGGTTTTGATATGGCTAATTCATCGGGCAACGACAGCAAAAACACCCTTTATTGTTCGTTCTGCGGCAAGTCACAGCATGAGGTTCGCAAGCTGATTGCGGGCCCTACCGTGTTCATCTGCGATGAATGCGTTGAACTGTGTATGGACATCATCCGCGAAGAGACGAAGACATCCGGGCTGAAATCCTCGGACGGGGTGCCCACCCCGAAAGAGATTTGCGAAGTGCTTGATGACTATGTGATCGGTCAGGCGCATGCCAAGCGCGTGCTGTCGGTGGCCGTGCACAACCACTACAAACGCCTGAATCATGCGGCGAAATCCGGCGATATCGAGCTGGCGAAATCCAACATCCTGCTGATCGGGCCCACGGGCTGCGGCAAGACGCTTCTGGCACAGACACTGGCGCGCATCCTCGATGTGCCCTTCACGATGGCCGATGCGACCACGCTGACCGAAGCCGGCTATGTCGGGGAAGATGTCGAAAACATCATCCTCAAACTGTTGCAGGCCAGCGAATACAATGTCGAACGCGCGCAGCGCGGCATCGTCTATATCGACGAGGTCGACAAGATCACCCGCAAGTCCGACAACCCGTCGATCACCCGCGATGTATCGGGCGAGGGGGTGCAGCAAGCGCTTTTGAAGATCATGGAAGGCACCGTGGCAAGCGTTCCGCCGCAGGGGGGGCGCAAGCATCCGCAGCAGGAATTCCTTCAGGTCGACACGACGAACATCCTGTTCATCTGCGGGGGCGCCTTCGCGGGACTTGAAAAGATCATCAGCCAGCGCGGCAAGGGCAGCGCGATGGGCTTTGGCGCCGATGTGCGCGACAATGATGCGCGCGGCGTGGGCGAGGTCTTTACCGAGCTTGAACCCGAGGACCTGCTGAAATTCGGCCTGATCCCGGAATTCGTCGGCCGTTTGCCGGTGATCGCGACGCTGCAGGACCTGGATGAGGATGCGCTTGTCACCATCCTGACCGCGCCCAAGAACGCGCTGGTCAAACAATACCAGCGTCTCTTCGAGCTTGAGGATACCAAGCTGACCTTCACCGAAGACGCGTTGTCATCCATCGCCAAGCGGGCGATCGAACGCAAGACCGGCGCGCGCGGGCTGCGGTCGATCATGGAAGACATCCTGCTCGACACGATGTTCGACCTGCCCGGCATGGATAGCGTGGAAGAGGTGGTCGTGAACGACGAGGCGGTCAATTCCGACAGCGCCCCGTTGATGATCCACTCGGATGCGAAGAAAGAGCCGGCCAGCGCCGGCTGAACGGCAAAAGCCTTCGAAGGCTTTTGCCAACTCCCTTCGAAGGGAGTTGGTGGCGCGGGGTTAGAAATGCGCAAACACATCTCTACCGGATCCCCGTTCGAGGCCCAGATAGGCTATTCCCGCGCCGTTGTCTGCGATGGCTGGGTCTTCGTTGCGGGCACCACAGGCTACGACTACGCAACGATGACTATGCCCGACGGCGTCGAGGATCAGTGCCGCAACGCGATGGCCACGATTGCCGCCACGCTTGCCGAAGCCGGGGCGTCGCTTGATGATGTCGTGCGCGTCAATTACATCTTGCCCGACAAGGCCGACTGGCCCGCCTGCTGGCCCATCGTCTCTGCCGCCTTCGCGACCGCGCGCCCTGCGGCGATGATGGTCGAGGCCGGGTTGCAGGAACCCGAGATGAAGATCGAGATCGAGGTGACGGCGCGGCTGCCCCAAGCAGAAACCTGAGTGTTTTTGACCCCTGTCAAAGACAAAACGCCACGAACCGCAAAGGCTTGCAGGGAAGAACAAGAAGAACCGGAGGACCGCATGTCCCACACCCCGCACGACCTTGCCCTCGACTTTCCGCAATATGCTCAACAAATCCACGATTTGCGTGAAGAGGACGCGCATTTTGCACGGTTGCTTGAGCAATATAACAATATCAACAAGCAGGTTGGTGATGCGGAGACGAACATTCGTCCCATGCCGCAGAGTGAAGAGACCGCGCTGCGCAAAGAGCGGATGAGGCTCAAGGACGTGCTCTATCACATGCTGGTTGCGGCAGCAGCAGAGGCCTAGTCGCTGATCTGATAGGGCAGCAGGCCGCGCTGGTTATGCTCGACCGTGAGCCCGTGTTCAAGCGGTGGAACCGAGCGCTGGTGACAATTGCGCCGCTCGCAAATGCGGCATGAAATGCCGATGGGCTCAAAGGCTTGCGCCGCGCCCATCTCCATTCCGTCCGCATAGACCAGCGCATCCGCATGGCGAATTTCGCACCCTAAGCCAATCGCGAAGCGCCGCACCGGGGCATGAAACGCAGCCCCCCGTTTCGACACTTCGCGCGCTAGGCAGAAATAGCGCACGCCATCGGGCGTTTCGGCCAGTTGCCGCAAAAACCGCCCCGGTGTCTCGAACGCCCGATGCACGTTCCAAAGCGGACAGGCCCCGCCGAACCGCGCGAACTGAAGCCGCGTGGCGGAATGCCGTTTCGTGATCGTCCCGGCCTGATCCACCCGCACGAAGAAGAACGGCACGCCCTTGGCCCCCGGCCGCTGCATCGTCGATAACCGATGCGCCACCTGCTCGATCGACGCGCCGAACCGGTGTGACAGGGTTTCAAGATCGTGCCGGGTCTCTCGCGCCGCATCCTGAAACGCGCCATAGGGCATGAGTGCTGCGCCAGCGAAATAATTGGCCATCCCGATCTTCGCAATCGCCCGCGCCTCGTCCGACTGAAACCGCGCCAGATCAAGCGTCGCTTCGAGCAGGTCGTCGAAATACAAAAGCGCGATCTGGTGCAGCAATTGAAAGCGTTTCGTGGCGCGGTCGGCATGAGCCGAAAGGGTAATTTGCGCCTGCGCGGCATCGTATCGGCGCAGCGTGTCCGATGTCGCCTCGCGCACCGTGATCCCGTTTGCCGACAGCCGGGACCGGGCCGCATCCTCCGGATCCTGGTCGCGGACAAAGCGCTCAGCGGCGCGATCAACCGCGTCGATATAGTTGTCGCAGTAATGAAAGAAATCGCGGACCTCTTCCCAGGGCGACGCGACCGAGGCGCCACCATCCCGCCCCAGCGCTTCGTCGAGCGAGGCGAGCCGTTCCTGTGACTGGCGATAACTGCGGTGCAGTTCCAGAAAGGCGCGGGCAAATGCCGGGGCGTTCGAGGCGGCCAGTCGCAGGTCGGCCAGCGGCGGCGGGGCGTCGGTGAAAACAGGGTCGGCCAGCGCCTCGCGCATATCCGCCACCATGCGCTCGCTATCGCCCGCGCTGAGTTCCGTCACATCGAGCCCAAACTCCGACGCCAGCGCCAGAACCACCGTGGTCGAGATCGGGCGGTGGTTGTTCTCCATCTGGCTGAGATAGGGCAGGGACACGCCCAGTTTTTCCGCGAAATCCTTCTGCGTGAGGTGCAGCCGGGTCCGGATGTCGCGCAGTTTCACACCGGCATAAAGCTTTTGGATTGGCATAGCACTCTCCTTTGCAAAGTCATTTTAGCTTTTGCAAAGGGGCGTGAAAAGGCAGGCCGGGGTTGCCCTATGAGACAGTGATCTCACGCTCGCGCCGGATGACATAGGATATCGCCAGAACTCCGATCAAGCCGGACATAAGCATGATGACGATCAGGGGTGCGGCACCCGAGCCCGGTGTCAACATCGCGCCGGCAAAGGCTGATAGCGCGGCACCGCCGCCGATCATGATTGCCCCGCCAACGCCTGCGGCCGTACCTGCCAGATGCGGGCGCACGGACAGCATGCCGGCATTCGCGTTGGGCAGGACCAGGCCGTTGCCGAGCCCGACGAACACCATGAACCCAAAGAAGCTGAGCGGTGTTTTCAGGCCCGCGTAATTCAACACGAGCGACATCAGAAGCCCGCCTGCCGACAGGATAGAGCCCCAGAGGATCATCGAATTAATCCCGA
This sequence comes from Paracoccaceae bacterium, assembly GCA_013042605.1. Taxonomy (GTDB): domain Bacteria; phylum Pseudomonadota; class Alphaproteobacteria; order Rhodobacterales; family Rhodobacteraceae; genus JABDPT01. The sequence continues at coordinate 6,931 of JABDPT010000199.1, read as the reverse complement.
TCCGCACAGAATACCTGCCGGAAATGCCGTTGCCGACAAGATACCCCACAGCCGGCGCGCCGAAGAAGAAGCCAAGGGTGGCCGGGTCCATCCCGAACACCTCGGTTCCGACGAAGGGCGCGCCGCCGAGATAGGCAAAGAACGCCCCGCTGGTCGATGCGGCGGCGATGCAATAGCCCCAGAACCGCCGCGACGTGAAAAGCTCGGGGTATTCGCGAAACTGCGCCGCAAAGCTTTGGTTTTCCTTGGCTGCCGTCTCGCCCAGATCGCGCCAGATCAGCCAAAGCAGAGCGACGCCAAGGGCGAAAAGCGCCCAGAAATTCGCCTTCCAGCCAAACCATTGATCCAGCACGCCGCCAAAGGCCGGGCCGACCATCGGCACGATCGACATGCCCATGGTGACATAGCCGATCATCGACGCCGCCTGTTCCTGGGGAAACATGTCCCGCACGACCGCGCGGCTCAGGACCATGCCGGTCACGATCACGGCCTGGGCCATGCGGAAGACCAGAAACATCTCGGCCGTGGTCGCGATGATGCAGCCCAGCGTGGCAAGAAGGAAAAGCCCGCAAGACCACAGGATCACGGGGCGGCGGCCATAGCGGTCCGAGATGGGGCCGATGAAAAGTTGCAGCACCGCGTTCATTGCCAGATAGACCGCCACCGAAAGCTGCATCAGCCGGTAGTCGGTATCGAAGTATTCGGTCATCCCCGGCAGGGATGGCAGAAAGATATTGAGGCTAAGCGCAGACAGCCCGGCCAGCAGGATCAAAGTTGCGATATGCGGTGGGGTGGACCGGTCTAGAAACCGGACGGCGGGGTGCGACGTCATTTCCTTGGATTTAATCCCAAGGTCCGGCATTGTCCATATAAGCCAAGGACGTGTGATATCGCGGGCTGGGGGGATATTCGCAAGTTTGCAATTTGATAGATCAATTGCCAATTTACTTTGCAAATTAGCCGAATAATCCTTTCTGCGCTGCGGCAATTCCGATAGCAAACCGGCAGAACCGGGAGAAGGAGGGGCGTATGACCAAAATCCTCAAAGAGCTGGAGGTGCGGCGCGCGGGCGCGCGGGCGGGCGGCGGCGAACGCCGGGTGGCCGCGCAGCATGCCAAGGGCAAACTTTCGGCACGCGAGCGGCTGGAAGTGCTTCTCGATCCGGGGTCCTTCGAAGAATACGACATGTTCGTCACGCACCGGACCACCGATTTCGGCATGGCCAATCAACGCCACCCCGGCGACGGCGTCGTCACCGGCTGGGGCACGATCAACGGCCGCATGGTCTATGTCTTCAGTCAGGATTTCACGGTTCTGGGCGGGTCGGTCAGCGAAACCCATGGCGCCAAGATTTGCAAGATCATGGACATGGCGATGCAGAATGGCGCCCCGGTCATCGGCATCAACGACAGCGGCGGCGCGCGCATTCAGGAAGGCGTGGGCAGTCTCGCGGCCTACGGTGAGGTGTTTCAGCGCAATATCGAGGCGTCCGGCGTCGTGCCGCAGATCAGCCTGATCATGGGCCCCTGTGCGGGCGGCGCGGTCTACAGCCCCGCGATGACCGACTTCATCTTCATGGTCAAAGACAGCTCTTACATGTTCGTCACCGGGCCGGATGTCGTCAAAACGGTCACGAATGAACAGGTCACCGCCGAAGAACTGGGCGGGGCGACGACCCATACGCGCAAATCCTCGGTCGCAGATCTGGCCTTCGAGAACGATATCGAGGCGCTGACCGAAGCGCGCCGCCTGATCGACTTCCTGCCGATGTCGAACCGCGACAAACCGCCGGTGCGCCCCTTCTTCGACGATCCCGAGCGGGTGGATGAAAGCCTTGATACCCTGATCCCGGCGAATCCCAACACGCCCTATGACATGAAGGAGCTGATCCTGAAGGTCGCGGATGAGGGCGATTTCTATGAAATTCAGGAAGAGTTCGCAAAGAACATCATCACCGGGTTTATCCGTCTCGAAGGGTCGACAGTGGGGGTTGTCGCCAACCAGCCGATGGTGCTGGCCGGTGTTCTTGATATCGACAGCGCCCGCAAGGCCGCGCGCTTCGTGCGTTTTTGCGATGCCTTCGAAATTCCGATCCTGACATTTGTCGACGTGCCCGGCTTCCTGCCCGGTACGACGCAGGAATATGGCGGGGTGATCAAGCACGGGGCCAAACTTCTTTTCGCCTATGGCGAAGCGACGGTGCCCAAGGTCACGGTGATCACGCGCAAGGCCTATGGCGGGGCCTATGTGGTCATGGCGTCCAAGCATCTGCGGGCGGATGTGAACTATGCATGGCCCCCCTCCGAGATCGCCGTGATGGGCGCTAAGGGGGCGACCGAGATCCTGTATCGCTCGGAACTTGGCGATCCCGAAAAGATCGAGGCGCGCACAAAGGAATACGAAGACAACTTCGCCAACCCGTTCAAGGCGGCCGAGCGCGGTTTCATCGACGAGGTGATCCTGCCTCGCTCGACCCGCCGGCGCGTGGCGCGGGCTTTCGCGGCCCTGCGGCGCAAGAAGCAAAGCCGCCCGTGGAAGAAGCACGACAACATTCCGCTGTGATCCGGACCGCTCTAAATAACTCTGCGGACCGGGGGCGATTGCTCCCGTGCCAGCAATTCGGGCATCTGCATCGGCAAGAAGTCGCAGATGATGCAGTGCTGCCACAAGTTGCGGGTCTGCCAAGGTGTGGATATGATTGTGCTATCGCTTGCGTTAAGCTGCGGTCAGGGTCTATCCAAGAGGCCCATACCTCGGACGAGGGGTGGTGGTTTCCACGAAGTGGGGGCGCTGCCCAAGACACAACCAGGAGAATAAGATGTCCAAGTGCATCAAAGCGTTTCTTGCCGTCAGCCTGCTCACCGTCGTGGCAGCCTGTGCTCAGCAGGAGGAAGAAGTTATCATGGTCGAGCCTGAGCCGATCATGGCCGAACCCACCATGGGCAAGATGTAATAACTCTGTCGGACAGGGGTTCGCCCCTGTCCGCACACCCGCCACGCCCCTGCCGGAGGCGTTGGCATGATCAAGCACCGTGGCTTTCCCGGTCGTCTTCCCGGCACTGATTTCCAATTCACATTGCGTCGCGCCAACCCAAAAGGGGTGACCCCGCTTGTCCGGCGCGAGCGTCATGCCGACCGTCGCCCGGCCGATCGGCGTGCCGATGCCGGGTTCATGGCTGCGCTGTGCGAGGCATTTGGCGACGAACCGTTCGCACGCGGCAATCTTGATGCGGGCCGATTGTCGTGGCTTTTCGGGCGCGAAGTGATTCCCGCCGAAGACCCTTTTGACCCGGAAGACTATGACGCGCTGCTGCGGATTGATGTTGCCGTGGCACAACGATCCTTCCCTGACATATTCGGGGGCTCGTGATCGGCATGTTTCCGCCTATGGCCCGGAAAATCAGGCAAAATCCGGCGCAGCCATTCTGCGGCGCCAATCGGGTATTTCAATCCGAAACATTTGCCGCCAATTTAGTTTTGCAGCGGGGGGCCCCCAGCAAGGTCGCTCGCCGCACTTGTAAAAACCGTTACCCTTCCCCTTTATCGCGGGCTGATCTTCCCAGGATCAGTCCGCGATACTCGTTTCAGACCCCCCTTTCGTCGGCCAGAGATCGCGCACTGCCGCAGATTTCTATTGGGTTTTTGGCCCAAGTGCCGCAGAATCAGCATCAAGAACCCCAATCAGGAGGCAATCGAGCATGTGTAAGAGAACAACGGCCCTTGTCCTGGCCATGGCGTTTGGCCTTGCGGCCTGCGGCGACACCGATCTTGAGCGTGGCGTCAGCGGCGCGGCTATCGGCGGTGTCGGAAGTTCTGTCGTCGGCGGATCGGTCCTTACCGGTGCGCTTATCGGCGGCGCGGCCGGCGTCCTGTGCGACGACCTTACGCCCGAGGTCTGCTAAGCCGGGTTACGCGACCCGCCACGCCCTGACATTTTCTTCGCCCCACGGCGACACCCGCCCCGCATTGCGCGCGGCGGGCGTTTTGCGTTGTCCGGACGCAGGGCGGCATTCGACACATCCAAGACCAACAAAACGGCGGCGCGCCCGTCATGCGCAGCACGCCTGAGAAGGAGACGAGGGACATGTTCAAGAAAATTCTGATTGCCAACCGGGGTGAGATCGCTTGCCGGGTGATCAAGACAGCGCGGAAGATGGGGATCTCGACGGTAGCCGTTTATTCCGAAGCTGACGCCAACGCGTTGCATGTCCGCATGGCAGATGAAGCGGTGCTGATCGGCCCGCCGCCCGCCAACCAGTCGTACATCGTGATCGACAAGATCATGCAGGCGATCCGTGACACCGGCGCCGAGGCCGTGCATCCCGGATATGGCTTTCTCTCCGAAAACCCCAAATTCGCCGAGGCGCTGGCCGCGGAAGGTGTCGCCTTCATCGGCCCGCCCAAGGGCGCGATTGAAGCGATGGGGGACAAGATCACGTCGAAGAAGCTTGCCGCAGAGGCCGGTGTCTCGACCGTGCCCGGTTACATGGGGCTGATCGAGGATGCCGACGAGGCGGTGAAGATCAGCCAGCAGGTCGGCTATCCGGTGATGATCAAGGCCAGCGCCGGTGGCGGCGGCAAAGGCATGCGGATTGCGTGGAACGATGACGAGGCGCGCGAAGGCTTCCAAAGCTCCAAGAACGAAGCGGCCAGCAGTTTTGGCGATGACCGCATTTTTATCGAGAAATTCGTGACCCAGCCCCGGCACATCGAAATTCAGGTGCTCGCCGACAGTCACGGAAACTGCATCTATCTCAATGAACGCGAATGCTCGATCCAGCGCCGGAACCAGAAGGTGATCGAAGAGGCGCCGTCACCGTTTCTGGACGAGGCGACGCGCGAGGCGATGGGCGAACAGTCTTGTGCCTTGGCGCAGGCGGTGGATTACACAAGCGCGGGCACGGTCGAGTTCATCGTCGATGGTGACAAGAACTTCTATTTCCTGGAAATGAACACGCGGCTTCAGGTCGAACACCCCGTGACCGAGCTCATCACCGGGGTCGATCTGGTCGAACAGATGATCCGCGTGGCGGCGGGTGAAAAGCTTGGTCTCACGCAATCCGATGTCGGGATCAACGGCTGGGCCATCGAAAACCGCCTTTACGCCGAAGACCCCTATCGCAATTTCCTCCCATCCATCGGGCGGCTCACGCGGTACCGCCCCCCGGCGGAAGTGCACCTCGACAGCCACGCGGTGCGCAACGACACCGGCGTCTTCGAGGGCGGCGAGATCAGCATGTATTACGACCCGATGATCGCCAAGCTTTGCACTTGGGCGCCGTCACGGGGCGAAGCGATCGAGGCGATGCGCGATGCGCTTGACGGCTTCGAGGTTGAGGGGATCGGGCACAACCTGCCATTTCTGGCAGCCGTGATGGACCATCCGCGTTTTGAGAGCGGAGAGATCACCACGGCCTTCATCGCCGAGGAATATCCCGACGGCTTTGAAGGCGTGCACCCCGATGACGTCACGCGCCGCAGGCTCGCCGCGGTGGCCGGGCATATCAAGCTGGTGATGGAAGCGCGCGAAGTTCGGATATCCGGCGCGATGGCGCATCATTCCCGCTCGATGGCGAAGGACTGGGTGGTCACGGTCGACAAGTCGGATTTCAACGTACATCTCGAACAGACCGATTTCGGGACCGAGGTCAGCTTTTCCGATGACGGCATGCTTGTCGTGGTGTCGGACTGGACGCCGGGGCAAAGCCTGTTTTCCGGCATGGTCGACGGCGAAAACATGATCGTGAAAACCGATCTGATGCGCGGCGGCGTGCGCCTTCGCTATCGCGGGACAGATATTCGCACGGTCGTCCGCAGCCCCCGGGTTGCCGAACTTGCCAGTCGGATGCCCGAAAAGGTTGCGCCGGACACCTCCAAATTGCTCCTGTGCCCGATGCCCGGGCTGATCGTGAAGGTCGATGTCGCGGTCGGTGACGAGGTGCAGGAAGGGCAGGCGCTTTGCACGGTCGAGGCGATGAAGATGGAAAACATCCTGCGCGCCGAACGCAAGGGCGTGGTGTCCAAGATCAACGCCGAGGCCGGTGACAGCATGGGCGTCGATGATGTGATCATGGAGTTCGAGTGAACGGCAGCGCGATCATATGTCGGGGGAATTACCCGTCCGCCGCCTTTTCGTCGCGAATTTCCTGTTGGCGCAGGGGCATCTTGTCGATCGACCGGGTGAGTTCGCGCACGTCCCACGGGAAAGGTTTGCGCAGCTTCACGCCGCCATCCTTGCCAAGCAGGGCCAGCATGAACCCACGCGGGCGCAGCTTGCGACGCAGGTCGGACCGCCCGCCGGGGTCGGTATCGACGATCACGACCACGTCGCGTCCGATCAGTTCATCGGGACGCTCGGCAAGCAGCTCGATCTGTTCGCGAAAACGCGGATCGGCAGAGGTGTCGGCAAAGACGACGATCGGCCGGGCGATCCATTGGAAATCCGCAAGATCGACCTCGGAGGCGTCGAAAACACGCTGCGGGTCGAGTTGCCAGGCTTCGACCGCACTGATCGGCGCGTCGTCGGTGACGGCGCCGTCGGCGGCCAGTGCGATGCTGCCAGAGGCCAGAAAGGCCGCGAATACAAGGGTTATGCGTGAGGTCATGATCTCTCCTGTATTGAAAGATATAGGGTACGCAAGCCGGAAAACGAAGGATGAGTTGACGCAAGGTCGTGCAACCCTGCGTGACCGCGAAAGGAGACTGCCATGAGCGATTGGAAATCCCTTGCCGCCAAAGAGCTGCGGGGGCGCCCCCTCGAAGACCTCGACTGGGAAACGCTGGAAGGCATTCGGGTCAAACCGCTATACACGCAAGACGACATGGCCGATGTCAATCATCTGGGCAGCACACCGGGATTTGCGCCCTTCACCCGCGGGGTAAAGGCCACGATGTATGCCGGCCGCCCCTGGACGATCCGCCAATATGCCGG
>JABDPT010000191.1 GCA_013042605.1 Paracoccaceae bacterium | reverse complement strand
GCCGCGACCTTGGTGCGGTACGGTTCTCGATCGACGAATGGAACGGGCGGCTGTTCTTTCCCGATCGGCACCCGACCTCGGATTTCAATTGGTTTTACGAGCGGGTGCAGCGGTCTTGCGCGCAGATGCGGGCAACCGCGGAACAGGTGCTCGAGGCGGGCGTGCCGGTGATCTTCGATTGCGGGCTGACCGACCGCAAGGAACGCGGGATCTTCTACGACTGGGCCGACGGTCTGGGCCGCGCGGTGGTGCTGCATCGCCTCGATGTCGATGCGCAGACGCGCTGGGGCCGGGTCGAGCGGCGCAATGTCGAACGGGGCGCGACCTTCGAGCTTGAGGTGACAAGGGACATGTTCGATTTCATGGAGACGCTTTGGGAAGCGCCGGACGCGGCCGAGATGGCGGCGCGAAACGGTGTCGTGGCGGAGCGCGACTAGCCCCGCATCGCCCGCGCGGGGCGCGCGCCGACAGGAGCGAGGGGCGCTGCCCCGCGCGCTCCCCGGAATATTTTTGGCCAGAAGACGAGGCGCCGCGCCACTGGACTTGGGCGCGGGGCTCGCTTATCTGCAAGCGGTCATGGCCCAGAAGAAACCCGATCCCAATTACAAGGTGGTCGCCGAAAACCGGCGAGCGCGGTTCGACTATGCGATCCAGAGCGATTTGGAATGCGGCTTGCAACTGATGGGGTCGGAGGTCAAATCGCTGCGCGAAGGGCAGGCGAATATCGCCGAAAGCTATGCCACGGTGGAGGATGGGGAGCTGTGGCTCGTCAACTCCTATATCGCCCCTTATGAGCAGGCCAAGACCTGGGGCCATGAGGACCGGCGGCGGCGCAAGCTGTTGGTGTCGCGCAAGGAATTGTCGGACCTGTGGAACGCCACGCAGCGCAAGGGGATGACGCTTGTGCCGCTGGTTCTTTATTTCAACCACCGCGGCAAGGCCAAGCTGAAGATCGGGATTGCGCAAGGTAAAAAGCTTGCCGACAAGCGCGAAACCTCGGCCAAGCGCGACTGGAACCGCCAGAAGGCCCGGCTTATGAAAAAGCACGGCTAGGGCCCCGATCAGGGGGCGGTCAGCCAGGTGCGGGGCACTTCCTCGGCCAAGAGATCGAAGACAAGGCGGATGCGGCGGCTGGTGTGCAATTCGCGGTGGACCGTGAGCCAGACCGGGAATTTGAGCCGCGGTAGATCGGGCAACACCCGTTCGATGCCGGGGGTCGTGGCCCCCACGCTGTCGGCCATGACCGTCATGCCCAGCCCGTGGCGCACCATTTCCCAGGCGGCTATCCCGCTGGAGGAATAGGCGCGGGCGTTTTCCACACGGAAGGGCAGGCCCGCGGCATTGAGTTCGGCCACCATGCGGACCGGGTCATCGAAGCCGATGAAGACCGCATCGGCCAGATCGTCGACGGTTTTGGGGCGGCCCACGGCATCGAGATAGCTTGTGGCGGCGTAAAGGCTGCCGGTGGCGTCGCCCAGAAGCTTGGCGATCAGGTCGGGCTGTTCGGGGCGGACGTGGCGGATGGCGATATCGGCCTCGCGGCGTTGCAGGTCGCTGATCGTGTTCACGGCCTCGACCCGAACCAGGATGCCGGGGGCCATGATCCGCAGTTTTTTCAGGATCGGAGGCAGGAGATAGGCCGAGAACATGTCGCTGGCGCTGATGCAGACATGGCCGTCGACGGTTTGCGACTGGCCAGAGGCGGCCAGCGAGATCCGGCTTGCGGCCTCGCCCATGGCGCGGACATGTTCGAGAAGCTCGGTCCCCGCGGGTGTCAGCGACAGGCTGCGGCCCACGCGTTCGAAAAGCACGACGCCGAGATCCTCTTCCAAGGCGGCGACCTGCCGGCCCAGCGTGGGCTGGGATTGGCCCAGCGCGCGGGCGGCGGCGGAGAGCGAGCCTTCCTCAACGGTGGCGAGGAACGCGCGGACCTGATTCCAGTCGAAATTGAGGGACGACCAATTCATGCATTATCGCATAGGTTAGGAACAAATTTGGGCAATTCTACTTCGGTTTTTGTATGTGTAACTCGGTGGCAGAGATTGAAAACGCGGTCAAGTGCCGCCTGCCACAAGAACGATGAGATGGAACAGACGATGCAGAACGAGGCCAAATTCTGGGACAAGACGGCGAAGAACTACGCCGCGAAGCCGATCAAGGACATGGCGTCCTATGAGCTGACGATGGAGCGGACGCGCAATTACCTCGCCCACGGTGACGAGGTGCTGGAACTGGGGTGCGGGTCGGGGTCGACGTCGCTTTTGCTGTCGGAGCATGTCAAACACATCACCGCCACCGATATTTCGGGCGAGATGGTCGAGATCGGGCGCCGGAAGGCCGCCGAGGAGGGCAAGGACAACGTGTCTTTCGCGCAGGCCGAGGTTTATGACGCGTCACTCGACGCCAAGGCCTATGACGTGGTGCTGGCCTATAATCTGCTCCATCTGGTGCGCGACCCGGCGGCGGCGATCCGGCGGGTGCATGGCCGGATCAAGCCCGGCGGCCTTTTCATCTCGAAAACCGTTTGTCTGCGCGGGTGGGGGTCGCCCTGGCGGGTGCTCTTGCCGCTCTTGCAATGGACCGGTCTGGCCCCGCATGTGGAGATGATGAGCGTCAAGGAGCTTGACGGCATGATGACGCGGGCGGGGTTCGAGATCATCGAAACCGGCATCTTCCCGGCCTCGCCGCCCGCGCGGTTCATCGTGGCGCGCAAGATCTGAGGGATGCGGCCCCTTTCCGGGGGCCGTTCCCGCCACCACGCCTTGAAACGGCGCCCCCATGGGAGTAGCAGGTTGTGCAGTCTATTTCCGAGGGGGTCCCATGGCCGACGATCCGACAACCCTTGTGTCGACCAGCTGGCTGGCCGCGCATCTGAGCAACCCCGACCTGCGGGTGATCGATGCGAGCTTTTACCTTGCCAACATGGGGCGGGATGCGAAGGCGGAATACGATGCCGCCCATATCCCCGGCGCGCGGTTCTTCGATATCGACGAGATCAGCGACCACCGGTCGGAGCTTCCGCATATGGTGCCGCCGGTCGAAAAGTTCATGAGCCGGATGCGCGCGATGGGCGTGGGCGACGGGCATCAGGTCGTGGTCTATGACGGCGCGGGGCTGTTTTCGGCCGCGCGGGTCTGGTGGCTTTTCCGGCTGATGGGCAAGACGGACGTCGCCGTGCTGGATGGCGGCTTTCCCAAGTGGCAGGCCGAGGGGCACCCGGTGGAAGACATGCCGCCGATCCTGCGCGACCGGCATATGACGGTGTCACGGCAGAACCATCTGGTGCGCGATGTCACGCATGTGGCGGCGGCCTCGAAACTGGGCGATCACGAGATCATCGATGCGCGGTCCCCGTCGCGCTTTCGGGGTGAGGATGCCGAGCCGCGCCCGGGCCTGCGCGCGGGGCACATTCCGGGCTCGAAGAACGTGCATTACCAGACCCTGCTGAACCCCGATGGCACGATGAAAACACCCGAGGAGATGCGGGCGGTGTTCGAGGCCGCCGGTGTCGACCTCAAGAAGCCCGTGATCACCACCTGCGGGTCCGGGGTGACGGCGGCGATCCTGTTTCTCGCCCTTGAACGCATGGGCCATGACCGGGTGTCGCTTTATGACGGGTCCTGGGCCGAGTGGGGCATGTACGACGGGTTGGAGGTCGAGACGGGATGACCGTGCTGCCGGCAGGCACGCCAGTTGACTATACCGTCACCTGGCTGGAGATGACCGAACGCCCCGGCTATGGCTATCCGCCGCTTCCCGCGAACCAGCCCGCGTCGCTTTTGCAGGCGTCCCTGCCCCCGGTCTGGTATTTCCTGTCGCTCTACGACGCCGTGGGTCGCGACTATGCATGGGAAGACGCCCATTCACGCGATGAGGACGAGCTTCAGGGCTGGCTCTCGGACCCGAAGGTCGCGCTTTTCACGCTGATGGCGCAAGGATGGCCGCATGGGTTCTTCATGTTGGACGGACGCGAGGCCGGTACGTGCGATCTTGCCTATTTCGGCATGGTGCCGCAGGCGGTGGGGCGCGGACTTGGCACATGGCTTTTGCGCACGGCGATCCTGACGGCCTGGGACAGACCCTTGGTGGAGCGGCTGACCGTAAATACCTGCACGCTGGACCATCCGCGTGCGCTGCAAACCTATCAGAAGAACGGCTTCACCCCGGTGCGCCGGCAGGATTTCACCCGTGTCCTGCAACGCCCGCGCGACCTTACCCGCATTCCAGACTGAAAGGCTGACCTCATGCTGTCGAACCTCAAGGAACATCCCGCCGACAAGATCCTCGCCCTTGCGCAGGCGTTCAAGGACGATCCACGCGACCAGAAAATCGATATGGGCGTGGGCGTCTACAAGGACGCCGAGGGGCGCACACCGGTGATGCGGGCCATCAAGGCGGCCGAAAAGCAACTGTGGGAGGCGGAGACGACGAAAGCCTATGTCGGGCTGATCGGCGACCCTGCGTTCAACACGGCGATGCGCGGGCTGATCCTGGGCGACGCGGTCGAGGATGCGCGGCTGGCCTCGGCGGCCACCCCGGGGGGGACGGGTGCGGTGCGGCAGGCGTTCGAATTGCTGCGGCTCGCGAACCCGGACGCCACGGTCTGGGTATCGGACCCGACCTGGCCCAACCACATGACCATTCTGAAATACCTGGGCATTCCGACCCAGACCTATCGCTATTTCGACAACAGCACGCGGGCGGTGGATTTCGCCGGCATGATGGATGACCTGAAGGCCGTGAAGGCGGGGGATCTGGTGCTGCTGCATGGGTGTTGCCACAACCCGACGGGCGCCAACCTGAGCCTTGCGGAATGGGGCGTTGTGGCCGACCACCTGTCGGCGACGGGCGCGGTGCCGATGATCGACATCGCGTATCAGGGGTTCGGCGACGGGTTGGAGGAAGACGCGGCGGGGACACGCCATCTGGCCAGCACCCTGCCCGAGATGCTGATCGCGGCGAGCTGTTCGAAGAATTTCGGGATCTACCGCGAACGCACGGGCATCCTGATCGCGGTTTCGCCGGATGCCGGCATCGCGAAGGTCACGCAGAACAATCTGTCTTTCCTCAATCGCCAGAACTATTCCTTCCCGCCCGATCACGGGGCGCGGCTGGTGACGATGATCCTGAACGATGCCGAACTGCGCGCCGATTGGCAGGCAGAGCTGGAGGAGGTGCGGCTGGGCATGCTTGCCCTGCGCGAACAGCTTGCCGCCGAGCTGCGCCAGCGGACCAATTCGGACCGGTTCGACTTCATGGCGCATCATCGGGGCATGTTCTCGCGCCTTGGTGCCTCGCCCGAGCAGGTCGAGGCGATGCGCGAAAGCCACGGCATCTACATGATCGGGGACTCGCGGCTCAATATCGCGGGGCTGAACACCAAGACGGTGCCGATCCTTGCCGAAGCGGTGGTTGCGGCGGGCGTCTGACCCGGCGCCTGACGGTATTTCCGGAAGTGAGCGCGTTCTGCGCACCTGATGCTGTGCGGGCCCGTTCGGGTCCGCGGCCTCCGGCGGGGATATTTCCGGCCAGAAGAAGCCTGGGCCGGGCAAGAAAAAAGCCCGGGCGCGAACGCCCGGGCCAGTTGTCAAAGGCTGAAAGGAAGGGAGGTCAGCCTTTTGTGAAGTCCGGATAGGCTTCCATACCAAGCTCGGAAACGTCGAGCCCGTTGATCTCGGACTCTTCGTCGACGCGGATGCCCATGACACCCTTGAGGATGAGCCAGACCACCGCCGAGACGACCGTGACGAACACACCGACCACGACGATCGAGAGAAGCTGAACTCCGAGGTTGGCGTCCGGGTTGGTGAGAACCACGGCGATCGTGCCCCAGATACCGGCGAAGAGGTGCACCGGGATGGCGCCGACGACGTCGTCGATCTTGAGCTTGTCGAGAAGCGGAACCGTGAAGACCACGATCACACCACCGATGGCGCCGATGATCGTTGCCATGCCGAGCGAGGGCGTCAGCGGTTCGGCTGTGATCGACACCAGACCGGCCAGCGCGCCGTTCAGGATCATGGTGAGGTCGGGCTTTTTGTAGACGAGCTGTGTGAGGATCAGCGCGGTCACCGCACCGCCGGCAGCGGCGGCGTTGGTGTTGGCGAAGATCCGGCTTACGTCGGCCACGTCACCGATCGAGCCCATGGCAAGCTGCGAGCCGCCATTGAAGCCAAACCAGCCGAGCCACAGGATGAACGTGCCCAGCGTGGCGAGGGCAAGGTTCGAACCGGGCATCGGATGCACCGCGCCGTCCTTGTACTTGCCGATACGCGGCCCGAGGATGATGGCGCCTGCAAGAGCCGCCCAGCCACCGACCGAGTGCACGACTGTGGAGCCCGCGAAGTCGAGGAAGCCCATTTCATCAAGGAAGCCACCGCCCCATTTCCACGACGCCTGCAGAGGGTAGATGATGGAGGTCAGGATGATGATGAAGATCAGGAAGGGCCAAAGCTTGATCCGCTCGGCCAGGGTGCCCGACACGATCGAGGCCGTGGTCGCACAGAACATCAGCTGGAAGAAGAAGTCCGATGCGGTCGACGCATAGGCATAGTTGTCAACGGCATCCGCCGCGACGCCGACGCCTTCGAGCACGGCAACCGCCGGGAAGAGCGCCGAGAAATAGCCTTCGATCGCCCAGTCCCCCAGCGGATACATCAGGTTGTAGCCGATCAGGTAATAGAAGATCGCCGCCAGCGAATAGAGCGAGATGTTCTTGGTAAGCTGCATCGTGACGTTCTTGGAACGCACAAGGCCGGCTTCGAGCATGGCAAAGCCCGCCGCCATCCAGAACACCAGGAAGCCGCCCACGAGGAACAGGACCGAGTTCAGGATCCAGACCACATCCGTGGGCACCGCGGCGGGCGCATCCTGAGCGAGGCCGACAGAGGGAAGCGCCGTAAGCGCCGCCACCGCCGGGATGAGTTTCAGTAGTTTCATGCGTAAAGTCCCCTTACCTTCTCGCCGCTCAGAGCGCGTCTGCGTTGGTTTCGCCGGTGCGAACGCGCATCGCGCTTTCCACATCCAGAACAAAGATTTTGCCATCGCCGATCTTGTCGGTCTTGGCGGTTGTCGCGATCGTTTCGACGACCTGTTCGGCCATCGCCTCGGATACGACGATCTCGAGCTTGACCTTGGGCACGAAATTCACGGCGTATTCGGCGCCGCGATAGATTTCCGTATGGCCTGACTGCGAGCCAAACCCCTTGATCTCGGTTACCATCATCCCGCGCACCCCGATGGAGGTGAGCGCTTCACGCACCTCTTCGAGCTTGAACGGCTTGATCGCTGCAATGATGAGTTTCACTTGCATCCCCTTCCGCATCGCGAGGACAGCCCCCGCAGTTTCACGCCGCAAAAAGGAAGTCAGCGGGGCCGGAACTCAAGGAAGGGGGAGCGGATTTACGGGGTTCACCGGGGCGTTATTGCACAATTTTTGCACAAATGGACGGAAGTGATTATTAATTGTGCAAAACAAAAACGCGATCCCGGGATTTCAGGCGTGCCTTTACCCCCGGTCCCACAGTACCTTTATGTAAAAGAGCAGGCTTCAAAAGAAACGTTGCACATGACTGGTTCTCGCGGTTCCCGGCCCCCTTTGGTGGCCGAAAAAAAGTATAAAACTGCGCCGAAAGACGCAGCCCCTGCGCGCAGGCGCAAGAAGGCCCGCAGGCGGCCTGCCAAAAAGCAGCGCAGCTTTCTGATGCGGGTGATTCTCTGGCCATTTCGCATGCTTTGGGGCCTGACCTGGCGCGTCGGCGGCATTGCCGTGATCGCGCTGGCGATCATCGTCAGCTGGTATGCGGTGTCGCTGCCGCCGGTCACCGCGCTTCTGGATGCGCGCGCGCGCGGGTCGGTTACGATGGTCGACCGCGACGACCAGATTTTCGCCTGGCGCGGAGAGCAGTTCGGCGGCCAGATCACCGCCGATACGGTGTCGCCCAACCTCAAGAACGCGATCATCGCAACGGAAGACCGGCGGTTCTATCGCCATTTCGGGCTTAGCCCGCGCGGGGTGGCCAGTGCGATCCGGATCAACCTGCGCGAAGGGCGCGGGCCGTTGCAGGGGCATGGCGGGTCGACCATCACGCAGCAGGTGGCCAAGCTCTTGTGCCTTGGCGTGCCTTACGATCCGGCATCGGGCATGTCCGAGGCGGAATACGAGACCGATTGTCGCCGCACCACTTTGGCGCGCAAGGCGAAAGAGGCGGTCTATTCGCTTGCGCTCGAGGCGCGGTATTCCAAGGACGAGATCCTGACGATCTACCTGAACCGCGCCTATCTTGGCGCCGGGTCGCGGGGGTTCGAGGCGGCGGCACAGCGGTATTTCGGAAAGTCCGCGGCCGAGGTCACACCGGCCGAGGGCGCGATGCTGGCGGGGCTATTGGTGGCGCCGTCGCGGTTTGCGCCCACGGCAAACCTTCAGCGGGCGCAGGACCGGGCGAACCTGATCCTCGGGCTGATGGAAGATCAGGGCTATCTGACCACGGCAGAGGCGGATCGCGGGCGGGCAAACCCCGCGCAGCTTTCCCAGGCGGCAGAGCGCCGCGCGGGCGGGTATTTCGCCGATTGGGTGATGGACAAGGCGCCGGCCTATCTCACCTCGGAAACGACCGAGGACGTGATCGTGCGGACGACCTTCGACCAGCGCATTCAGACGGCGGCGGAAGAGGCGTTGCAGTACGTGTTCGACACCAAGGTGCGCGAAGGCAGCAAGGCGCAGGCCGCGATCGTGGTGATGAGCGCGGATGGCGCGGTGCGTGCCATGGTGGGCGGGCGCAAGTTCCGCGGCGTGAGCGGGCAGTTCAACCGCGCGATCCAGGCCAAGCGACAAACCGGGTCGGCCTTCAAGCCGTTCGTCTATGCCGCAGCACTCGATCTGGGCTATGGCCCCAACGACGTCGTGCGGGACGAACCGCTGACAATCGACATTCCCGGTTCGGGGCCATGGACCCCGCGCAATTATACCAACGAGTTTTATGGGCCGGTCACGCTGACCCATGCGCTCAAGCATTCGCTCAATATCCCGGCGGTGAAGGTGTCAGAGACCGTGGGGCGCGAGAATGTGCGCACGATTGCGGAGGCCTTTGGCATCACCGACGATCTGGCCGATGGTCCGGCGCTGGCGCTGGGCGTGTCGGAATCGACACTGCTTGAGATGACCGGGGCCTATGCGGGCATTCTGAACGGTGGGACGTCCGTGACGCCCTATGGCCTGACCGAGTTGCGGATCAAGGGGGATGACACCCCGCTGATCGGGCAAGAGGGCGGCCTTGGCGAACGGGTGATCAGCCAGAACGCCGCGCAAGAGCTGGTCTATATGATGCATCAGGTGGTGGTCAGCGGTACCGGCGGGCGCGCCGCCTTGCCCGACCGTCCGGTGGCGGGCAAGACCGGCACGACGCAGGCCGCGCGCGATGCGTGGTTCCTGGGCTTCAGCGCCGATTATGTGGCGGGCGTCTGGATGGGATATGACGACAACACACCGCTGACGGGCGTGACGGGAAGCGGGCTTCCTGCCGAGATCTGGCAAGAGACGATGCGCCGGGTGCACGAGGGCCTGCCGGTCAGGGCGCTGCCGATGACGGTGCCAGAGCCGCCGCGCGCCGTGGCGCAGGACCGCACCACGCGTCAGCAGCGTCAGCAGCGTCAGCCCAGCCGCCAACGGCGACAGGGGCCGTCAACGACCGAACAGATCCTTATCGATGTGCTTGACGCGATCTTCGGCAATCGCCGCTAGCTGCGGGCCGGTCAGCCGACCGCCCGCAGATCGGCGATCATCGCATCGATATCGCCGCGCCGCCGGTCGAGCATCGCGCCGATTTCGGTGCGCTCGGTTTTGCCAAGGCTGATGCCTTCGATCACGATGTCGAAGAAAAGGTTGCGCCCGCTGCGATCCGAGACCCGGAAGACCACCGAAAACGGTGCTTGCCCGCGCAGGCGCGCGACGCTGTCGACCTCGAAATAGCGTTTGACCTGTTTGGCGTCGATCACCTCGATCTCGCCGCCCTGGAACTCGCGGAAGCGGCGGCCGTACTTGTGGGCCAGATAGGTCGCGAACGCATCGCTGAAGGCGGCCAGTTGTGCGGGTGACGCGCGGCGCGCATCCGGGCCGAGCGTGGACCGTGCGATGACAGGAACATCGCCATATTTTTCGAAGATCTTTTCGAAGTCTTTCAGGATGCGGCTTTCGGACCGGCCCGAGTTGATGACGCTGTTGATATCGCTCACGA
>JABDPT010000190.1 GCA_013042605.1 Paracoccaceae bacterium | reverse complement strand
AGTGTAACGGGTATGATCCGCTATGCGCTTAAATGCAGTGCCGGCCACAGCTTTGAAAGCTGGTTCCAGTCGGCCGATGCCTATGACACGCTGCGTGCGCGCAAGCTCGTGGCCTGCCCCGACTGTGCCGGAACCGACGTGGACAAGGCGATCATGGCCCCGCGCATCCGCCCGTCACGTTCGGCCGCTGCCGTCCCGTCCGAACCGTCGGCAGACCCCGCGCCCGACCTCTCCACCCCGCGGGATAACCGCGCCGCGGCAATCGCCAAGCTGCGCAAAGAGGTGGAAAAGAACTCCGACTATGTCGGCATGAACTTCGCCAAGGAAGCGCGCGCCATTCACGACGGCGAGGCGCCGGATCGCGCGATTTACGGCGAGGCCAAACCGGAAGAAGCGGTGAAACTGCTCGAAGACGGCGTGCCGGTGATGCCGCTGCCTTTCGTGCCGAAAGCGCGCGCCAACTAGCCCGTCTTCTGACGCCACGGGTGCGTCTTGAACCACCCCGCGCCATAGGCCACGCCGATCAGCACCGCGAACCCGGTCAGGTTGATCGCCGTCACCGTGCCCGCTGAACGCCCCAGATAATCCAGCGCAAAACCCATCAGCCGCGCCAGCAGCATGCTGACCACGAAGACGGCCAGCGATTGCTGCCCCACCTTCAGGATCAGCGTCAGCACCAACCGCGCCAGACGCGCCGGGATCGACGGCCCCTGCGCCACAAGCCGCGCCCCGCCCTCGCCCGCCACGACCCAGGCCAGATAGGCAAGGGCCAGGAAATGCACGTGTCGCAGAAACCCGAAATCGGTCTTGCCGATCAGGGGGGACAGCACCTCGCGCATGTCCGCAAACAGCGCGACCTCCTGATGCAGGCGGTACCACGCCACGGGCACCGTCAACACCACCACCGCGAGCGCCAAGGCGATCAGCGGCCATGTCACCGGCGGGCGCGGCAGCCAGCCCAGCATGAACGCAAATCCCGTGAAAAACACAAGCTGCCAGCCGAAGGGGTTGAAGAACCATTCCCGGTCGCTCCACGGTTCTGCCGGAAGCCACAGGATATCCGCCTGCGCCCCGGCCCAGACCACGGCCACGGCGGCCAGCGCCAGCCAGGGCGTGATCCGCGCCAGCCCCATCGCCACCGGCATCATCGCCAGCACCACCAGATACATCGGCAGGATATCGAAGTAATTCGGCACATAAGTCAGCGTCATCAACCCGACGAGGTTCGCGCCGGTCTCCAACCGCTCGGTCCCCAGAAAGGGCCAGAGGTTCAGCTGGCTGACATAATTGCGCGAGGTCAGTTCAAGGTCGTTCAGCGCCACCATCGCCGCGACGATGGCCAGAAAGACGCCGATATGCGCCCAGTATACCTGCCAGACGCGGAAAGCGACGCGCGCCGTACCCATCGCCCAGCCCTGCCGGGAATAGACGCGGCCAAAGGCGATGGCCGAAGCCATGCCCGAGCAGAAGACGAAGATCTCGGTTGCATCCGAAAACCCGAACCGCGCGGGGATCCAAAGCGCCCAGACATTGCCCGGCGTATGCGCGATCAGGATGATGAACATCGCCAGCCCGCGATAGAAATCGAGCCGCAGGTCGCGTGCGGGATTGGACACCTGCGCAGGCGTGGCGCGGGGCGCGGCAGCGATGGGGGCGGTGGCGTCGGTCATGGCGGCTTGCGCGGATCTCTCGTTCGGTCTGGAACGCTTAGACAAAACCTTGCCCCTCTACTTCAACCGGTTTCGGCCCTGCTCGCAGAGTTGTCATCGACATGTCAGGCCGCATCGGCACATGAAAAGGCCCTGTCCGGATCGCTCCGGGCAGGGCCCTCTCCCCTCCTGCGTGCAACTGGCGGATCAGCGCCAAGGGTCCGGACCCTAGTTCTCCATCTTGAACATGGGGCGGAACCAGATGCCCAGCATGTTCCCGGCGAAGGCGGCGGCCATCCAGGCCCAGCCATGCAGGCTTCCCGACGCGATGCCATTGACCATTGCGCCAATGTTGCAGCCCGTCGAGATTCGTGCGCCATAGCCCATCAGGATGCCCCCGATCGCGGCGGCGACCAGCGACATCATCGGAACGCCCTTGAGCGACGGGTGCCATTTGCCGACAAGGCCGGCGGCCAGCGCGGCGCCAAGGATGATACCGATGTTCATGTTCGCGGCATTGTTGATCCAGAGCGGCTGATTGATCGCCGCCTGCGCCCATTTCTGACCCCAGAAGGCGGTCTCGGTGAAGGGCGCATTGATGGAAGCCAGATCGATGCCAAGCGCGGTGGCGATCTTGGCGCCATAGATCGTGTAGCCGAAGGTGATGCCCCAGGGCTGCAACGTGGCGACCAGTACGAAGCCGGTCAGCGCGCCCATCAGAACGCCCCCGGCCAGCGGCGACCACGGCCCGAAGAACGCGCGGTTGGTCCAGCTTGCTTCGGGCGGGTTGAAGCCCTGCAACTCGCCATGGCGCGCCTTTTCAAGCCGCACCGTGACCCAGGCAAAGACCGCAAGCGCCGCCAGCGTCAGAAAGATCGCCGGCCAGACGCCGTATTCCTGCACCATCGAGAATTTGCCGAATTTCGACACCTTCCACCAGGCGGGCGCGTCGATCGAGCCCCAGACGGACCCGACGATAAAGAAGGCCAGCGTGACCCAGACGCGCGCCGAACCGCCGCCCGCGACATAAGCCGTGCCCGACCCGCAGCAGCCGCCGAACTGCATGCCCACGCCGAACATGAAGGCCCCGATCAAAAGCGACCAGCCGACCGCGTGGGTCACGTTGGGATAGCCGCCATAGGCGCCCAGAAGCATCATCGTCACCGACGCCGCGGCCAGCATGGCCAGCGTCTTGCGCGTACCCAGCCCGCGGCGGTGCACGATCAGGTTACGCCACGGCCCGGTGAACCCGAACGTGGCGCGGTAAAGCACATAGCCCAGCAGACAGCCCATCAGGAAGTTCTGGGCCTGTTGCCAGGCAAGCAGGTTGTTGACGTAAAGCGTAATCGCAAGGATCACCGCGAGCACGCCACCGACGAACCAGAGCTGTGTCTCTGCGTTCGGCTGTCCGACCTTTGGCAGGTCAGGCACAGTCTTGGGTGCATAAATTGCGGGCATGATACCCTCCTGGTTCGGGGTCAGCCTCGCACATCCACGGCGCATCTCAAAGTCACGGACCTGTGCGCCAAAGGGGGGCGGCCCCGTCTGACAACGTACGACAGGTCGGGTCTCCCACGATCCTGTCAATTCGGGAATTTCGTTTGGCGCGGGGTGGGCGCCGGGTAGTGGTGGTGGTGGGTGGGCGCCCCGCATCGCGCGGGACGCCCCATGCTCAGCAGTTAGCTGGCTTCAGGGTTCTTACCGATGACGGTCGGGCCTTTGTAGACCTGCGTCCAGTCGTACATCGAACCGTCATAAAGCTTGATGTCCATGCCAAGAAGTTCGCTGGCGACAAACCACACGACCGAGGCCTGGTGGCCGGTGTAGCAGAAGGAATAGATCTCTTCGCTGGGCTCGACGCCCACTTTCGTGAAGAGAGCCATCAGATCGTCGGTGGATTTGAAGCCCATGCCGCCTTCACCGACCACGGCCGGAACGGGAACGTTCACGGCTGTCGGGATGGTGCCGGGGTTGCGGGCATATCCGGCCTGCGCATCGGCCGCGAAGTGCGGCGTCGGGCGCGAGTCGACCAGTTCGGTCGCGCCTTCAATGGCTGCGGCGACCATTTTGGCGTCAACAAGGTACGAAGTGTCCAGTTCCGCCGTCCAATCGCCGACTTCAGGCGTCACATTGCCGGTTGCCAGGTCGTAACCTGCATCGGTCCACGCCTTGATCCCACCATCAAGGATCGAGACATTGTCATGCCCCATCGCCTTGAAGGTCCAGTAGACCCGTGTCGTGGCCCCAAGGTCGAGCGCTTTGGGGCTGACGCCTGCGCCATAGACGACGACGGTATCCGCGTCATCGACACCAAGGCTCTGGATCAGCGCCTCGACCCGTTCGGGATCGGGCAGCATATAGTGGATGTCGCCCTGATCGCCCCGCCAACCGGCTTTCTTGTAGTTGGCGTAAACGGCACCGGGGATGTGACCTTTCGGAAAGTCCTCATTGGTCGCGGATTCCAGATCGGACCGTACGTCGATGATCGCCACGTTACCCGCAGCCATCATATCCGACAGGTCCGCCGGCGAGATCAGCGGCTCGGCGGCCATGGCCGATCCGGCGACAGCGACAAGCGCGATCACAGCGACAGACGTCTTCGTAAACGTAAGCATTGTTCCCTCCATCCATTTGATAAAATGCGCCGGTTTGGCTTGCTCGACGCGATAGGTGTGAATTCGTCCGGGGCGACCTCGGCCAAGCCGACTCTGCCCATGGCGCAACCCTAAAGCATTCGTCTTCCGATATGTTTGACCGGGATCAAAACACTGCAAAAATTCACAAGGGGTTGTGGAAAATTTGGACGCGAAAACGCACAAAAAAATGAGGCATATCAATAGCGAACCCGGCACACTGTCAGGGATGAGGACAGTGTGCCGGGCCAAACGAGGCTCGCGCCTCGCCCCTCCCCGTGCGCGGACATCTCTACTTGATCGAGATGTCCAACCCCTGGGTGTCGTCGTCGCCCGCCACGTGCACCGCGCAAGCCAGGCACGGGTCAAAACTGTGCAGCGTGCGAATGATCTCAAGCGGCTTGTCGCGCTCGGCCAATTCGTGGTTATCCATCAGCGCCGCTTCATAGGCGCTGATCCCACCGTCCGCGTCGCGCGGCCCGGCGTTCCACGTGGTCGGCACCACCGCCTGATAGTTGTCGATCTTGCCGTCGCGGATCACGATCCAGTGGCCCAGCGCACCACGCGGCGCCTCGACCGTGCCCACGCCCTTGGCCAGCTTCGGCCAGGTGCGCGGCTCCCACATCTTGGCGTTGTGAACGCTGAGATCCCCGGCGGCGATATTGGCGAAAAGCGCGTCAAGCCAGCCGTCCATCTGTTCGACGAACATCTGGGTTTCAAGCGCCCGCGCCGCCGTCCGGCCCATGGTCGAATAAATCGCCTCGACCGGCAGGTCGAGCTGGCGCAGCGCACCGGTGGCAAGCTCGGTCGCCCGCTCATTGCCCGTGGCGAGCCACGTGACCATGCGCGCCAGCGGCCCGACCTCCATCGGCTGACCGCGCCAGCGCGGCGATTTCAGCCAGGAATAATTGCTCTCCACATCAAGATGCGTATAGGGCGGCTGCGGTCCGTCATAGGCGAACTTGGTCTGTCCGTCATAGGGGTGCAGGCCAATATCGTCGCCATCGCTATAGCTGTACCACGCTCGCGCGACGTTTTCGGTCACCTGCTCGGGGTCGTTAAGGTCGATGGGCTGGAAACTGCCCAGGTCGCGGTTCGTCACCACGCCCGCCGGCACCATCCAGCTTGAGCGGTCGCCCGAACTGTCCAGCGGGAAGTCGCCATAGGTCATGAAGTTGCCCACGCCCTCGCCCCGGCGGAACCAGTCCTTGTAGAAGGACGCCACCGCCAGCGTATCGGGCAGGTACACCCGTTCGACGAACTCGCGCATCGTGGCGATCACGTCGCGGACCTGCTGAAGCGTGGTGACGTTGACGGACGTGCCGTCGAACCCACCGGTCGAGGCCGACGGGTCGGTCGAGATCGGCGAGGCACAGCCGCCCACAAGGAAGTTCGGGTGCGGGTTCTTGCCGCCGAAAATGGCGTGCAGGCGCACGACCTCGCGCTGCCAGGCCAGCGCTTCAAGATAGTGGGCGACCGCCATCAGGTTGGCTTCGGGCGGCAGGCGATACCCTTCGTGCCCCCAATAGGCGTTGGCGAAGATGCCCAACTGCCCGCTTTCGACAAGGCCCTTCACGCGGGTCTGCGCGTCGGCGAAATAGCCCGGGCTCGACTTCGAATAGGTCGAGATCGACTGCGCCAGTTCCGACGTGGCCTTCGGGTCGGCGTCCAGCGCCGACACCACATCGACCCAGTCGAGCGCGTGCAGGTGGTAAAAGTGCATGACGTGGTCGTGCACATATTGCGCCGCCGACATCAGGTTGCGGATGAGATGCGCATTGGGCGGGATTTCCCAGCCCAGCGCATCTTCGACCGACCGGACCGAAGCCAGCCCGTGCACCAGCGTGCAGACCCCGCAAATCCGCTGGGCAAAGGCCCAGGCATCGCGCGGGTCGCGATCTTTCAGGATCAGTTCCAGCCCCCGGACGGACGTGCCCGAGGAATAGGCGTCAGAGATTTTCCCGGTTTCGTCAAGGTTGACCTCGACGCGCAAGTGCCCCTCGATCCGGGTGACGGGGTCCACGACGATGCGTTCGCTCATTTCCGTATCCTTTCGGCGGTGCGGGCCGGGCACGGGGCCCGGCCGGCCGCTCAGTCAATCATGTTGTCGGCGACAAGCTCCATCAGGCTTTCGGGCGGGTGATCCCAACCGGTTTCCTGACAGCCACGCTCGAATGTGATGCGGCACTGGCCGCAAGAGGTGATGAAGCGCTCGGCCCCGGTATCCTCGATCTGCTTGCGCTTGAGATCGAAGACCTTGTGGCGCAGCGGTGCCGCGCGCACGTTGGCCAGCGCACCGCCGCCCCCGCCGCAGCAATAGCCGAAGTCGCCGTGATCCTTCATTTCGATCAGGTCGATTCCCAGCGCTTTCAACAGACGGCGCGGCGCCTGGGTCAGCCCGCCCCGCCGGACGATCTGGCAAGGGTCGTGGAAGGTCGCGGTGTTACCGACGGGCTTGAGCTTGATGCGCCCGGCGCCCACCTCCTGATCGAGGAACTCGGTCATGTGCAGCACCTTCACCGGCACGTCCTTCTCGTACCAGAGGTTCCATTCCCAGCGCGCGGCCCCGTAAGCGTGGCCGCATTCCGGCAACAGGACCGTATGCGCCCCGATTTCCACCGCCTTGTCGATCAGCGCCGTGGTCAGCCGCTTCTGAAGCTCGCGGTTGCCCGAGAGATAGCCAAAGTTGGTGGCCTCGAACGCCTCGCTCGACATCGTCCAGTTATAGCCAAGCTTGTTGAGGATCTTGCCGGCATCGGCAAAGGCCTTGTGGTGGCCTTCCAGTTCGCCGGGGGCCGTGGTCAGCAGGATATCCGCCTTTTCCTTGTTGATCGGGATATCGACGTTGAAGGCCGCCGCGATGGCATTGGCGGTTTCGATGAACTCTTCGGGTGTCCCGAATTGCGACCCCTTGGCTTCGGCGTTGCGGGTGATCTTCGACAGACGGTCGGGGACCAGCCCCGCGTCATACATGCCATGCCGCGCGGATTTCACGAGGTCGGCAATGTCGATGCCCATCGGACAGATCGTCGTGCAACGCCCGCACAGCGTACAGCTGTCATAGATCAGGTGCTGCCATTCCTGCAGTTCCTCGACCGAGGGCCGGCTGTCGATGCCCAGCATCCGCATCAGCGGCGCAAAGGGCCCGACCTCGCGTTGATAGGCCTTGCGGAACGGCTCCAGCTTACGGATCGGCGTGTATTGCGGGTCTTCGGTCGTCTGGTAGAAATGGCAGGCATGGGCGCAGGCGCCGCAGTGAATGCAGGCCTCCATATGGATGGCCACATCCTGGCCGAAGTCCTTGACGAAGCCCTTGAACGCGGCGTCCACCCGTTCCTCATCGGTCATGTCACCCTGTTTGTCATAAGGCGGCACCGGGTCGGTTTTCGGCGTCAGCGGCGGCGGGGCATGGTGATCGGTGTGAATTTCCATCTCTGTCCCCTTTTCAGAACGTGGCGCCCCGGCGCGACAGGCGCACGGATGTGACCCCCCGCGACAGAACGAACAGGAAGGTGTGCATCAGCTTGCCGAAGGGCAGCCAGATAAGAAGCGCGCAGACACTCAGGATATGCAGCGCCAGCAAGGTTTCGTAGCGGGCGCCGATCCCGTTGACGACCAGCAGGCCCGTGAGCACCGGAAGCACCGTCAGAGCCCAGCTGAAATAGTCGTCGAACGTGGTGAGGATCTTCTGCACCGGGTTGGTCATCCGCCGCGCAAGTGCGACACCCAGCGAGACCACCGTCACCAGCCCCACGCCATAGACCAGCGTGTTGGGCAGCGCGGGCCAGCTTAGCCCGGTGAACCCTTCGATGAAGAGGATATGCGGGCGATAGAGGAAGACCACGATGAAGAGGCCGATGTGGAACACATAGGCGTTCAGGTGGTTGGCAAAGACCACGTCGCGATAGGTCTTGTGCGGGATGAACCGCGAAAAGACACCGCGCACGAAAGCCTTTGCATCCGATGGCGTGCCCTCGCGCGCCTCAGCGCGTCTGTGCGGGCGCGGGGTGAAAAGAAGCGAACTCAGACGCCAGGCTACCCCGATCGCGAATATCGCGAAGGCGATGGTCAGGGCCGGACCGCGGGCGAAATCAAGAAGTTCCATGATCGGCCTCCGTCAGGTTTTGTCGGTTGTGTCGGCGGCGTCCTTGGGTTTGGACATCGCACCGAGGATTTCACGCCGGGTCTTGGCGGCCCGGCTGGCAAGCGCACCGGCCGCGACACCGGCCACGGCCCCGGCCGCAAGCGGCGTGGCCAAAGGTTCGGTCGAGGCAGGCAGCGGTTTGTAGAAACTGCCGCGATCCCAGAAATCGGGTTCCGAGCAGCCAAGGCACCCGTGGCCCGTCTGCACCGGCCAACTAGCCCCGCCGTTCCACTTGAGCGTGGCACAGGCGTTATAGGTAACCGGCCCCTTGCAGCCGAGTTCATACAGGCACCAGCCCTTGCGCGCGCCTTCGTCGTCAAAGCTTTTTGCGAAAAGGCCCTTGTCATAGAACGGGCGGCGATAGCAGCGGTCGTGGATCGAGTTTCCGAAGAACGCGCGCGGGCGACCCAGGTGATCAAGCTCGGGGATCTGACCGAAGGCCAGCACATGGGCCAGTGTCCCGGTCATCGCCTCGGGGATCGGCGGGCAGCCGGAGATGTTGATGATCGGCGTGTTGCGCACGATCTGGCTGACCGACACCGCGCCGGTCGGGTTCGGGTCGGCCTTGGGCAGCCCGCCCCATGTCGCGCAGGATCCAACGGCCACGACCGCCAGAGCGTGTTCGGCGGTTTCGCGCAGCACATCGGCGTTGGCATGCCCCGCCACCGTCGAATAGCCCATGTTCCCCAGCGGGATCGAGCCGTCGACGATGACGACGTAATTGTCCTTGTTGTCTTCCATCGCCTTCAGCCGCGCCTCTTCGGCCTGGTGGCCCGCGGCGGCTTGCAACGCTTCGTGATAATCAAGGCTGATGAAATCGAAGATCAGGTCGTCGATCGTCGGGCTGTAGGATCGGGTGAGCGATTCCGTGCAGGCCGTGCATTCCTGGCACGAGAGCCAGATCACCGACATCCGTTTGGTGTCTGCGATCCCCTGGGCCATGGCGCGCGTCATCGAGCTTGGCAACGCCATGATCGACGTCACCCAGGCCGCGTAACGCAACAGCGCCCGGCGTGAGATCCCTTTGCGGGCCAGCATTTCGCCCACTGTTTGCGGCTCAGTCATTGGCGTGTCCCTTCTTGGTATCAAGGGCCAGTTCCGCGCCCAGACGGGCGGCGGCCTCGGCCATATCGGTTGGGTCGGCACGCAGGATGTCGGGGACCGGCGCAATCGCGATCTCTTCCATCAAAAGCGTGTCGTGCATGTCGTAATGGGCCAATCGCCAGACCCCGGCATAGCGGGTTTCGAACACCTCCGTGCGCCCGGCGCGGTCGGCGATTGTGGCGGTCACGTCACCCTTGCCCAGCTTGGCATCAAGGGCGGCGCGCTTGGGTGGGTCCATCGGCAGGCTGCGCAGGTCGATCTGCGCCTCGATCCCGGTACTGGCAAGCTCGGCAAGACGCGTGGCCAGTTCGGCCAGGATCGCCTGGATAAAGCCATCGGTGGTTTCCTTGTCGGGGGCGAGGCTCATGAGGTCCACCTTTCGATCAGGGTTGTCGCGGCGGCCATGCCCCGTGGCATCGCGGCCGCGACCGGGACGGAAAGCTCGGTTCCGATGGTCACGACCTGCGGTTCGACGCCGACGATGGCGCGCCGCTCGGGCAGGCGTCCGGTGGCGCGCGCGGCATCCAGCAGATCGGCCAATGCCACTTCATGCGCGGTGCTTTTCACGCCGCGCAGCGCGCGGTCCATGTCGTCGCCTTCAAGAACGGTGACGGCGCCCGGGGCCTTGCCCAGACGCAGGGCATCGAGCACGACAACCCCATCCGCGGCCTCGATATGCGGCAAGAGGGCCAGCCCGCAGGTGCCCCCATCGACGCAGCGCACATGGCGCATCTCGGCCTCGCCCAGCGCGTCGGCAAGGGCCGGGCCGACGCCGTCATCCGACATGATCGAATTGCCGATCCCCAGCACGAGGATCTCGCGCACGGGGCTCGGGGGCGTCGTTTCTGGGCGGGTTGCCAACATGTTCTCCATCTCCCTCACCGGATGGCGGCCAGGGGGCCGCGCGATCCGCTTATCCGGACGATCGGGGAGCTTTTTGGCATTCAGGCGGATATGGTTATCCGGTGCGGCCGACTCTTGCGATCATTGGATATGAAGATTTGAATATGTCGTTTTCCGCATATCTTCTTTGACATGGGTCAATGGTTTGCCAAACCGGTCAAAAAAAATGCCCGGCGGTTCGGCCGGGCATCATCTTCAAGTCGTGTAGGTCGCTGTGGCTAATGCACATTCACCGCCGCATAGTCATGTTCGCGCGCCAGCAGGAAGGCCATGGTGCGGTCTTTGACAAGGGCAAGGCGTTCGCCATCGGCCTTGTGCACGGCATATATCTGGTCGACGCCCATCGCCTGTTCGCGAATCTCGCGCGGCAGGTCGGCCACGGCGACGGGGCGCACATAGACGATGCGCTCTTCGCCCGGAATTTCGATGTCATAGCTCGTGTTCATAACTCACCCTTTCCCCTTGTTAATCGCAATCGTCTGCACCACCCGTTCAGGCACGGATCGTTTGAGATCCACGTGCAACAGGCCGTTTTCGGTGCGTGCGCCGGAGACGTCGACGCCGTCTGCCAGTACAAAACTGCGCTGAAACTGCCGCGCGGCAATCCCGCGATGCAGAAAAACCCGTTCACCATCCTCGTCGCCCTGACGTCCGCGCACGACAAGTTGCCGGTCTTCGACGGTGATCGACAGGTCGTCTTCGGCGAACCCGGCCACCGCAAGCGTGATACGATAGCTCGTCTCGCTCGTCTGTTCGATGTTGTACGGCGGATATCCGTTGCCTTCGGTCTTGGCGGTATGTTCTACCAGACGCTCCAGCTTTTCGAACCCGAGCAGGAACGGGTGTGATCCAAGGGTCAGCTTCGTCATGACACGTCCTTTGCAAGCGACAGTCCCGCGCGGCCCCGTTTCGGCGACCACACGGGTTAAGATATGGGCAGGATTTGCGATTTCGCAAGATCAGGAGCTTTTGAATTTGCGTCCGAACCGGCTAGTCTGTCGGTCGCTGGAAAAGACGAGAATCGCAGGGCTCCATGAACGCACCACCCGAAATGCCGACCGAAGAGGTCTTGCGCCTCAAGCTTGAGGTGTTGCGCCGCGAGCATCGCGACCTTGATGAGGCGATCGAAGCGCTTCAGGCCAAGGGCACCGCCGATGCGCTGACCCTTAAACGGTTGAAAAAGCAAAAGCTGGGGCTGAAAGACCGCATCGCGGTGATCGAAGACCGGCTGACCCCGGATATCATTGCCTGACAGGCCAAGCTGGGTATAGTGCGCCGCTCACGCAGCGGGGCGGTAAGGATTTGGGCATGGCCACGGACGTTGGGATCATCATGGGAAGCCAGTCGGACTGGGCGACCCTCAAGGAAGCGGCCGAAATGCTCGACGCGCTTGGCGTGGGCTATGAGACGCGCATCGTGTCGGCGCATCGCACGCCTGACCGGCTTTGGGATTATGGCAAAACGGCTGCGGAGCGCGGGCTTAAGGTGATCATCGCCGGCGCGGGTGGGGCGGCGCATCTGCCCGGCATGATGGCCTCGAAAACCCGCATCCCCGTCATCGGCGTGCCGGTCCAGACCAAGGCGCTGGGTGGGGTCGACAGCCTGTATTCCATCATCCAGATGCCGCGCGGTTTTCCGGTGGCGACCATGGCCATCGGCGCGGCGGGCGCGGCCAATGCGGGGCTGATGGCGGCGGGCATTCTGGCGCTGAACGACGCCGCGCTGGCCGACCGGCTGGACGCGTGGCGCGCCGATCTGTCGGCCTCGATCCCCGAAAGCCCGACGGATGACTGAGCCGCTGGCACCCGGCGCCTGCATTGGCGTTCTGGGCGGCGGGCAATTGGGCCGCATGCTGTCGGTGGCCGCGTCGCGGCTGGGCATGCGCTGCCATATCTACGAGCCGGGGGCGGGCGCCCCTGCGGGTCAGGTCGCCGAAACCGTGACCACCGCGCCTTACGAGGATATCGCGGCACTCACGGCCTTTGCGCGCAGTGTCGATGTGGTCACCTATGAATTCGAGAATGTGCCGACAACGGCGCTTGATTGCATCGAGGCGATTGTGCCGATCCGTCCCGGACGGCGCGCGCTGGCGACCAGTCAGGACAGGCTGGCCGAGAAGCGGTTTCTTGTCGAAGCCGGGCTGACCCCGGCCCCCTTCGCCGCCGTCGAAACCGCCGCCGAACTGGAGGCGGCATTGGCGCAGATCGGCACGCCGTCGATCCTCAAGACCCGGCGCTTCGGCTATGACGGCAAGGGACAGGCGCGGATCATGTCCCCCGCAGACGCCGACGCGGCCCTTGCGGATATGGCGGGTGCCGCGGCGGTTCTGGAAGGCTTCGTCGAATTCAGTCACGAGGTGTCGGTCATTGCGGCGCGCGGGACCGACGGGCGGATCACGGCGTTTGACCCGGGCGAAAACGTGCATGAGGGCGGCATCCTGCGCACCACCACCGTGCCCGCGACCCTGACCGATGCGCAGCGGGACGAGGCGATTGCCATTGCCCACAAGATCCTGACATCGCTTGATTATATCGGTGTGATCGGGGTCGAGCTTTTCGTAACGCCCGACGCGCTCATCGTCAATGAATTCGCCCCGCGGGTGCATAATTCCGGCCATTGGACGCAAAACGGCTGTCTCATCGACCAGTTCGAACAGCATATCCGCGCGGTTGCGGGCTGGCCGCTTGGCGACGGGGCGCGGCATTCCGATGTGGTGATGGAAAACCTGATCGGCGACGACATGGCGCGCCTGCCCGCGCTTCGGTCGGACGCGGTGGCCCTTCATCTTTACGGCAAGGCCGAGGCGCGCCCGGGCCGCAAGATGGGCCATGTCAACCGGATCACCGGACCCGCGCGATGAAGGTGCGCAGCCCCCGCCTGGCGGTGCGCGCGATCATTCTGCATGAAAGCCGCCTGTTGCTGGTCAATGCCTATCCCGGCGGGAAAAGCGACCTGTGGTGCGCGCCCGGTGGCGGGGTCGAGCGGGGGGCATCTTTGCCCGATAATCTGGCCCGCGAAGTGCACGAGGAGACGGGGCTGTCCGTGCGCGTGGGCGCGCCCTGCCTCGTGAACGAATTTCATGACCCCGAGAGCAGCTTTCACCAGGTGGAGCTGTTTTTTCGCTGCGTGATCGAGGACGGCAGATTGACCGAGGACTGGCGGGACCCCGAAGGCATCGTGCACCGGCGCGGGTTTTTCACCGAAGCCGAGGTCGCGGGTCTTCGCCTAAAGCCCGACAGCCTGTCCCGCGTGGCCTGGGCGCGAGGGTTCGGCTACGACCCGCTGGAGCGCATCCTGCGCTGAGGCATGGCGGCTAGCGCCACGCCCGCCAGGACCACGAGGCTGGCGATGGCTGTCTGCAGGTTCAGCACCTCGCCGAGGAAGGCCACACCGACGGCCAGCGCGATCACCGGCACCGTCAGCTGCGCGATGGCCGCGGCGGAGGGCGCAAGGCGGGGCAGCAGGCTGTACCAGAGCGCGTAGCCCAACCCCGAGGTCACGGCGCCCGAGAGGACCGCCAGACCGATCCCGGTGGCGGAGGCGGCGGGCCCATCCGCGAAAGGCAGGGCCCAGCCAAGT
>JABDPT010000184.1 GCA_013042605.1 Paracoccaceae bacterium | reverse complement strand
CTTCTGGCGCGGCCGCTTCGCGTGATGGGTCAGCCGTTCATGCAGGCGCCCGGCCCGGATGGCTGGCCCGAGGCGGCGGATCACTGGATCACGCCCCAGGGGCTGGCTGCGCGTATCGCGTGGTCGGTCGAGGCGGCGCGGCGGGTGGCCGAGCGGGGCATGGACCCGCGCGCATTCGTGACCCGTGCGCTGGGCGATGCGGCCGGTGACCGGCTGAAATGGGCCGTGGGGGCGGCGGAAACGCGGGCCGATGGGCTCGCCCTCGTGTTGGCTTCGGCCGAATTCAACCGACGTTAATCGAAGGAGAACAGTCAGATGGCAGCTTTGACCAGACGGGGCGTGTTGCGCGGACTTGGAACCATGGCCTGTTCGGCTGCGGCGCATCCCTTGATGACGACGGTGACCTTCGCTTCGGCCCCGTCGTGGGAGGCGCGATTGGTCGTGCTGATCCTGCGCGGCGGGATGGACGGGCTTGACGTGGTGCGCCCGGTGGGCGACCCCGGTTTTACCGCCGTCCGGCGCGGTGCGGGCGATGGCGTGCCGCTGGATGGGTTTTTCGCGATGCACCCGGGACTGCGCGGGCTGATGCCGCTTTGGCAGGCCGGTGAACTTGGGTTTGTGCACGCGGTATCAACGCCTTACCGCGACAAGCGCAGCCATTTTGACGGGCAGGACCTGCTTGAGGCGGGCACCGCCATGGATGCCCGGATTGCGCGGGATGGATGGCTGAATCGGATGCTACAGACGGTTCCGGGGGTAGAGGGCGAGACCGCGTTTGCCATCGGTCAGGATCCGATGAAGATCCTGTCGGGCGCGGCCGAGGTTGCCAATTGGTCGCCCGCCACGCGGTTTGACCTGTCACCGCAGGCGCAGCTTCTGCTTGAGCAGATCTATCGCGATGACCCGCTGTTCCGCGAAGCGGTGACCGAAGCGGTCGCGCTGGCGGACACGATTTCCACGGATCTGGCCGAAGATGCGCCCGACGCGGATATGATGGCGGCGATGCGCGACCGTGGCGGGCGGTCGGAAACGGCGCTTGCCGCGTTTGCCGCCGACCGGTTGAACCGTGACACGCGGATTGCGGCCTTTTCGATCAACGGTTGGGACACGCATCGCGATCAGACGGGGCCGATGGACCGGCGGCTATCGCAACTGGCCGAGGTTTTGCTGACGTTGAAATCCGGGCTTGGCGCAAACTGGAGCCGGACGACCGTACTTGCCATGACCGAATTCGGGCGCACCGTGCGGCTGAACGGGTCGCGCGGGACCGATCACGGGACGGGCGGCGCGATGCTTGTGGCCGGGGGTGCGGTGCGCGGCGGACGCGTGATGGGGCACTGGCCGGGCTTGGCCGAGGCGGACCTTTACGACCGGCGCGACCTGATGCCGACCGGCGATGTGCGGGCCTATGCGGCCTGGGCGATGCGGGGGGCGTTCGGACTGGGACGCGGCGATCTCGAATCGAAGGTGTTTCCGGGGTTGGACATGGGCGAGGATCCGGGTTTGATGCTCTGACGCCAGAATGGCCGCAGAATTGGAAGACCCATGTCGACTGAGCAAAGTCAGGACGCCCGGCTTGGAACCCCGGTTCCGAACTGGGCACCACCACCGACGCCGCCCGCGTCGGCCCTCGAGGGGCGGTATGTGCGCCTTGAACCCCTGAGCGCGGATCATGCGGAGCCTTTGTTCGAGGCTTACCGGGTCGATGACAGCACGTGGGATTATCTGCCCTATGGGCCGTTTGCCGATCCGGATGCGCTGCGCGCCTGGGTCGATGGAATGGTTGGGCTGGCCGATCCGATGTTTTTTGCCATGCGCGACCGGGCGACGGGTGAGGTGGGTGGTGTGGCCAGTTATCTGCGTGTCACGCCGGCCGCCGGGACGATCGAGGTGGGGCATATCCACATCGCGCGCGGCATGCAGCGCAGCGTTGCGGCGACCGAGGCGATGTTTCTGATGATGGATAGGGCCTTTTCCGCCGGCTACCGGCGCTATGAATGGAAGTGCAATGCGCTCAACCGTGCATCGCGCCGCGCGGCCCAGAGACTGGGTTTCAGCTTTGAGGGTGTCTTTCGGCAAGCCGCCGTCATCAAGGGCCGCAACCGGGATACTGCGTGGTTTGCCATCACCGACGGTGACTGGCCGCCCCTGCGCGAAGCGTTCCGAGCGTGGCTTGCCCCGGACAATTTCGAGCAAACGGGGGTACAGCGGAGGTCTCTCTCGACGCTGACAGGCCCGCATCTGCACGCGCGCGACCCGATGCTTGGACCTTAAACGGTCGCCGCGGCGTTAAGGCGGTTCGTCACCAGATCGGTCAGCCGGGCGAGTTGCCCCGGCGCGCTCTCCCCGCCTGAAAGGCCCACCAGCACGCCTTCGGCGGCAGTCTGAAGCACCACGTCACCGGCGCTTCGCCCCAACCCGGCGAGAAACTGTGCCAGATATTCCATGGTTTCCGGGTCATCGCCTTGGCGCAAGACCTCTGCCGCGTGGGCAAGATCATCGCGCAGGGCCAGCGGATCGGGCAGGACGATATCCTCTGTCAGCGGGCGCGGGCCCTTGGGATGCACCTCTTTGGGAAGATGGTCGAGAACGGCGACCTGAAACCCCGCGATGCTGGTCACCGGTTTGGGCAGGAAGCCATGCGCACCGGCTTCGAGCGCGACATCGGCATTGGTGTCATCGCCGGATGTGGCGAGAATCACCGTGACCGGCGGCCGTCCCGCCGCCATTTCGGAAATCAGCGACAGGCCCGACCCGTCGGGCAGGCCCAGATCAATCACGGCGATCGACGGGCGGTAGGTCGCCAGATGGCGCGCAGCCGCGCGCAGGCTGTCGGCCCGGCGAATGCGTGCGCCCGAGCGCAGGCACATCAGACGTAGCGCTTCCGAGGCAAAGCGGCTGTCTTCGATGACAAGAATCGTCTGTCCGAGCAGCGGGTATTCGGCGGTGGGCCGCCGCTTGGTTAGCATAGCTTCGATGGTTGGGGGCATGATGCACCTCCAGGATGGCTCACGGTAGGCGTACGAAGCTAACGAGGCGTTAATTGCTGCGCTGCGACGGGCCGCCGCTTGTGTCTTGGCCACGCCTTGCCCATAACCCGGGGCGATCCCTGATGCAGAGAGAAAGCCATGATCGGACGTTTGAACCATGTCGCCATTGCCGTGCCTGATCTGGAGGCCGCGTCGGCGCAGTATCGCGACACGCTGGGTGCCAAGGTCGGATCGCCGCAGGATGAGCCCGACCACGGGGTGACGGTCGTTTTCATCGAATTGCCGAACACCAAGATCGAGCTTCTGCATCCGCTGGGCGAAGGGTCGCCCATCACGGCTTTTCTTGAAAAGAACCCGTCGGGCGGCATCCATCACGTCTGTTACGAGGTCGAGGATATTCTGGCGGCCCGCGACAAGCTTCAGGCGACCGGCGCGCGGGTTCTGGGCGACGGGAATCCGAAAATCGGGGCGCATGGTAAACCGGTGCTCTTCCTGCATCCCAAGGATTTCACCGGCACACTCGTGGAATTGGAGCAGGTCTGATGGGCATCGTTTCGGGCATCGTGCTTTATGCCGTGATCTGGTTCATGATACTCTTCATCGTGTTGCCGATCCGGCTTGAGACGCAGGGTGATCAGGGCAAGATCGTGCCCGGCACCCATGCCGGCGCCCCGGCCAATCTGAACATGGGACGCAAGGCCAAGCTCGTGACGCTGATCAGCGCGGGCGTCTGGGTGGTGCTGGCCAGCATCATCTTTTCGGGTTTGATCAGCGTGCGAGATTTCGACTGGTTCGACCGCATGGGCCCAGCCGCAGCCGACGCACCTGAATAGAGCGCGCAGGCGCGCGCACGATGTTTTGCGCCGCCTGCGGCGTCGCGGTCTGGATGCCGCGGCGCAGTGGCTTGAATGCGGAAGGCCCTCATCGTTCCCTCAGGACGACGACCATGCCTCCGGCGGGAATATTTTTGGCCAGAAGACCGGGGCAGGTCAGGCCTGACCCGCGCGGCCTTCCAGCCGGTGGAAGAGATGCGTGAAGGTGGCCGCACCGAGGACCGGGACCAGCAGGTTGACGATGGGAATGGTCAGTGGGGCGGCCATCAACGCACCCGCCGCCCAGATCTGTACCGCGTGGCGTCTGCGGGCGGCCTTGGCCCCCTCGCGGCCGAGGCGGCGCATGGCGATAAGTTGAAAATATTCGCGCCCGAGCAGGAAGCCGTTGAGGGCGATGAAGCCCAGCGGAGCCAGCGGGCCGAGAAAGAGATAACCGATCAGCGCGAGGATATTGGCCACGATGAGGACGCCCAGAAAGCTCAGGCTGTCGCGCAAGCCGTCGACGAAGCCGACCCGCGGGGCTGGGGTGAGGGACGGGAAATGCAGGCTTTCGACGGCGTCGGCCACATCGTCAAGAAAGAGCGAGGTAAAGGCCGAGGCGACGGGGATCATCAGGAAGACCGACAAGAACAGCATCAGCAGGATCGACGCGCCCGAGAGCAGGTCATCGACCCAGGTCACCTCACCGATCCAGGGCAGGGTGAGGGTGTCGGGCGTGATCCAGTTCAGCGCGCCGAGAAAGACGGCGTAGACGCCGACCAGCAACGCCAGCGTCAGCGCGAGGCCGATACCCAGAACCCGGCGAAAGCGTGGATCGCCCATCTGGGACAGAGCTTTCAGGAAATCGTTGAAGATCATTGGTCTATCCAGCTTGCGATCGCGTCGAGATCGGGGCGGGGGCGTTCGGGCGGTGCGTTGGTTTCGGTACCGATATGGATGAACCCGGCCAGGGTTTCGTCAGCGCCCAGCCCAAGATTGTCGCGCAGAAACGCGGTGTCATGGGATGCCCAGCCGCTGAGCCAGTTGGCCCCCCAGCCCGCGGCCAAGGCGGCGTTCAGCAAAGCCAGACAGACCGCGCCCGCCGAGAGCACCTGTTCGATCTGCGGGATCTTTTCGGACGGCTTGGGGCAGGAGACGACGGCGACGGCAAGATGCGCCATCGCGAACTGCGCCTCCATCTTCTCGCCATCGATGCCGAGGGCGGCGGCGCGGGGCGGTACGGCGGCGGCCAGACGCATCAGGGCGGCGCGTTCCAGCACGATGAAGCGCCACGGCTCGAGCTTGCCGTGGTCGGGCGAGCGTGCGGCGGCTTCGAGGATCGGGCGCAGGGTCGCGCGGTCGGGCACCGGCAGGGTCAGGGTCTTGGCGGGGCGGGACCGGCGTGTGCGCAGAAACTCGAAGGCGGCCGGGTTGGGTTGTGGCATGTTGCGTCCATTAACTTTGCGTCCACCCCCATGTCGGGTCTGACGGGGCGGAGGTCAAGCACCGGTATCGTCGGATCAAAGATTGAAATGGTCGGCCAGGGCCGTCAGGTGGGACTGAACGAAGGCGTCAAAGGCGCCGTCAGGCTGGCGCAGGCGCAAGGTTTCGGCAAGCGGGTCGGGCGCGTTGTGGCGGCTGCCCGAAAGCTCTTCGAGCACGGCATGACCGCAAAACGGCACGTAAAGCTCGGAATAACCACCCTCGTGGACCAGCGTCAGCCGCCCGTAGCAGAGGTCATCGGCCGCACGCATGACGGACCGGGTCAGGGCGCGGAATGTCTCGGCTGTGGCCATCATCCGGCCCAGCGGGTCGACGGCGGCCGCGTCGAAACCGCAGGCAATAATGATGGCGTCCGGAGCATAGCGGGTCAGCGCGGGCAGAACGAGTTGATCCATCGCGGCAAGATACCCGTTATGTCCGGTCCCGGGGGGCAGGGGGATGTTGATATTATGGCCCGCGCCCACACCGGCGCCGGTTTCCGCCGCATCGCCGGTATCCATCGGGTAGTTGCGGTCCTGATGCAGCGAGATCGTCAGAACATCGTTTCGGTCATAGAAAATCGCCTCGGTCCCGTTCCCGTGGTGGACGTCCCAATCGACCACCGCGATCCGCCCGGCCAGCCCTTCGGCGAAGGCGGCCTCGATCGCGATGGCGATATTGGCCAACAGGCAGAAGCCGTTGGGATGCTCGGGCAGGCAATGGTGGCCGGGCGGCCGCGACAGGGCATAGGCATTGTCGAGCCGCCCCGTGAGCGTAGCAAAAAGCGCGTCGCGGGCCAGACCTGCCGAGAGTGCGGCAATGTCATATCCACCCCGGCCAAAGGGCGCGCGCAGGCCCAGTTCGCCCCCATCCGCATCCGATAGCGCCCGGAAGGCATCGAGATAGGTCCTTGGATGGACGCGCAGCAGCTCTTCCTCGGTGGCGGGTTCCGCCCCACGCAGGCGCAGGTCTGCGGCAAGACCCGAGGCGTCGATCAGGTTCTTCAGGCGCCGCTTGGTTTCGGGGCTGTCGGGATAGCCGCCCCCGGTCATCGGTTGTACAAGCCCGCCAACCGGCGTGGTCAGCGCATAGCCGTGTCCGTCATGCCAGAAGCAACGCTCATCCCAGAAGAACCCGGTTTGCATGGTCTCTTCGCCTTTCCTGCCACACGGCGCAGCCTACGCGCTGGGTCGCACAGGTCCAGAGGGTGTCAGGCTTTCGAGCGCCGGGGCTTGAGCGAATAGACACCTTCCGGCAGATCGAGCGCCGCCGCAAGATCGCGAATCTGGGCTAGCGACAGGGTGACTTTCTGAATGCGGTCGGTGTGCACCTCGTGCTGTTCGATGGTGACGCAATCGTCGAAAGCGTTGATCGTCACATCTTCCTGCCGGTGGGTGGCTGGATCGTCGACAAGGGTGATGACGGTGGCGTCGAACTCGTGCTCGATGGTGAACATGGTGTCAGGGCCTTTTACGGAACGGTCCGTTCGGGCCTATCGATTGGCAGGCGCCTTCGCAACCGCGCGCCGCTCGCGGCGGCGGTGCATTGCGTAAAGCAGCGGAGCGAGGATGTGATCATAGACCAGATGCGCCACCGGGCGGATGATGGGAAGCGACACCAGCCGGGCAAGCCAACCAAACCCGGGAAGCGCCCGCCAGAGAACCACGAAGGCGTCGACGCCACCGACAAGCTGGCCGTTTTCGACAACGTGCAGCCGGCGTGCGGCCATTTCCGGTGTGAGCCCAAGCGCGTCGAGGTCGGATGCGTTCAGGTCGGTAAACCCAATGGGCAGGTCATGCGCCTCGGCGCGCTCGCGGTAGATGCCGATCTCGCGAGAGCAGATCGGGCAACTCTCGTTGTAGATCACAGTTGTGGGCTGTTCCATTCCATCTGAGCTAGGGCAAAGCCCCGCCGGGTCCAGAGAAGATGCGGGCTTGCAGTGGACCAGCGGCGCCGGGTCTGGCTATGCTGCCGAGACAGGCGAATGGAATCGACGGGATTTGATGCATGCGACGGATGGTTTTTGTTCTGGGGATGTTGCTGGCGGGCTGTCAGGTCACGGTTGGCGGGCAGGGGGCGCAAACGACGCCGCGGCCCACGCAGACAGCCGCCCCCGTGCCCGACCGCATCCCGGCCAGCCGGGCCGCGTCGAATTTTCGGGCGGTGGTGTCGACGGTGGAACCGGTCGCCGAGTCGGTCTGTCGCCGCCGGCTGCCGCGCGGCAATTGCGATTTCCGGATCGTGATCGATGACCGGCCGGGCCAGCCGCCCAACGCGTTTCAGACCCTCGACAAATCGGGCCGTCCGGTGATCGGGTTCACCGTGGCCCTGATCGCCGAAGCCCGAAATCGCGACGAACTTGCCTTTGTTCTGGGGCACGAGGCGGCCCATCACATCGAAGGGCATATTCCCGAAAGCCAGAAACGCGCGGTGGAAGGTGCGGTGCTTGGCACGGTTCTGGGCACGGTGCTTGGCCTCGATCCGCAGGGCATCGAATCGGCGCAGCGCCTTGGTGGCACCGTGGGCGCGCGTCGCTTTGCCAAGGGGTTCGAGCTTGAGGCGGATGCCTTGGGCACGGTGATCGCGCATCGCGCGGGCTATGATCCGGTGCGCGGGTCGCAGTTCTTCAACCGTATTCCCGACCCGGGCGACCGGTTCCTCGGCACACATCCGCCCAATGCCGACCGAATGGCGACCGTACGCCGTGTTGCCGCGGGGCTTTGAGGCACCGGGTTGATCGGGATCAAGGCGGGCGAACGGTGTCTTTGCGAACCTGAGCGCATGATTTCCGCGAAGGCTGCGCTCATGAGCTTTTTCAACCGATTTGACCGCCACGCCCATCTGATGATGCGCATGGCGGATACGCTTGGTGTTGATCTTGAAGGCGAGATGTATTCCGGCGCGCTCTCGCCCACGACGTATCGGGACATGGTGATGCGCTGCGTCTCTTGCGAGAAGGCCGACAGCTGCACGCATTGGCTTGACGAACAGCGCGGCGAGGCTGACGTGGCGCCGTCCTACTGCAAAAACCGGACCACATTTGGTTCGTACAGTTTCTGAGGCCCGGCATGAACATCGACATGACGCAATTCGATCAGACGGGGTGCCATTTCTGGCTCACGCAGGGCATGGCCCGTACGGCCGGTGTCAACATCGGAGAAGAAATCGCCCTTGGTCGTCTGACGATTGAAGACTTCGGTGGCATGGTCAGTCGCTGCGAGAAATGCGAGCGATCGGAACCTTGCGTGCGCTGGATGGCCGAAGGGGGCAAGGGCGCGCCCGACATACCGGGCTATTGTCTCAACCACGAAATCATCGAAGCCTTGCGAGATCGCTAAGCGGCGTTGATCCCCGGCGTACAAACGGGCAGGGTTCCCCGGCATAGGTGAGGGGGAGACAGAGTTTTGGCCGATAAAGACCTGCAAAGACTGGCTGAAGTCATTGATGACGGGCGGGTTTTGTCTGGCAAGCGGGCGGCCGAGGCCGCGGCGGCCATTACCGAACGCGTTGCCCCGGCAAAACGTGCCGGGATAACCCCGTCGGCCTTCCTCGATACAGATGAGATGATCCTGATCGTCGATCATGCCTTGCCGGGCTGGTCCATAACCATTGACGGCGTGGCCAGTGAACGCGACGGGCATTGGGTCTGTGTCCTGCGCAATTCGGGCGGCCGCGACAACGATGCCTTTGTCGGGATCGGCAAATGCCCACGCCTGCCGCATGCGATCTTGTCGGCCCTGCTGAAGGCGCTGGCCTTCATGAAACCCGACTGATCGCCCGGCATGACCGCAACGCGCAGGGCGCTGGAGCGCCGACTTGGTATTCTGGGAAGCTATACCGACCAGATGGGCGGGCGGCGGCGCACGTCCGCGGCGACCCGCGACGCATTGCTGGCGGCGATGGGCTGCGATGTCACGTCCGAAGCCGCGTTGGCCGAGAGGCTGGAACAGGAGGCCGCACCGCGCAGCGTGCCGCACTGGCACATTTGCACCATCGGCGTGGCGCCCACCCTCGCGATCCCGGACGGGCAGCGCTGGACCCTGACGCAGGAAGACGGGGCCACCCAGTCCGGCGTGGGCGCTTTGCCGGCGCTTCCGCTTGGCATTCACCGGCTGGAGTGTGGGCCGGAGAGGTGCTGGCTGTTGTCCGCGCCCGACCGTCTGCCCGCACCGCCGCGCGGCTGGGGCGTCACCCTGCCGCTATACGGTTTGCGCGGGGCCGGGCGCGGTGGGCTGGCGACCTATGAGGACCTGGCTGAAACCGCCGAGGCGCTGGCCGAGCTTGGCGCAAGCTTTGTCGGGATCAACCCGGTGCATGCGGGCTTTGGCGCGGATCCTCGCGCGATCAGCCCCTATTCCCCATCGCACAGGCGGCGGCACGCAACGCTGCATCTGGACGTTCCCGAGACGACCGTTGGCCCCCCGGGCGATCTGATCGACTATCCTGCTGCCTTGAAAAAGCGACGCGCAGCTGCGGAGCGGGCGTTTGCCGAATTCTCGTTCTCACCTGATTTCGATGAATTCGTCGGGCGTGAATGGCAGTCTCTCGTGCGTTTCACGACCTATGAGGCCTTGGCCGAAATCCATGGCGCGTATTGGAACACTTGGCCCGAGGCACTCCAGACCCCCGGCAGCGACGCGGTCGCACGCTTTGCCGCCGAAAACGCGGATCGGTTGCGGTTTCACACGTGGCTGCAATTCAAGGCGGATGCGCAGCTTGCCGAAGCCGACGCGCGGGCGCGGGCGGCCGGAATGACGCATGGGCTCTACCTTGATCTTGCCGTCGGGACACATCCGTTCGGGGCGGAAACATGGGCGGAGCGCGAGAGTTTTGCCTTCGGGGTGTCGCTGGGCGCGCCACCGGATGCGTTCTCGGCCAATGGTCAAAGCTGGAACCTTGCCCCGTTCAACCCGCACGCATTAATCGCAAGCGGATTTGCACCGTTGCAAGCCACGCTGCAGGCGCAGCTGCGCCATGCGCGGCTTTTACGGATCGATCATATTCTGGGCTTTGAGCGCGCTTTCTGGGTTCCGCAGAACGGCGCGCCCGGGGCGTATATCGCCATGCCACGCGACGCGATGCTGGCCGTGGTCCGGATCGAGGCGGCGCGGGTCGGCGCCACGATCGTTGGCGAAGACCTTGGCAATATTCCACGCGGTCTGCGCGGGGGGCTGGACGGTTCGGGCATTCTGGGCTGCCGGGTTGCGATGTTCGAAGCGGGACGCCAGGCCGGGGCTTATCCAACCGGGGCGCTGACATCCTTTGGCACGCATGATCTGCCAACGTGGCTGGGCTGGCGTGAGGGGCGCGATATCGACGCGCGCCTTGCGATTGGCGGGATCGATGCAGCCAAAGCGAAGGCCGCCCGCGTTGACCGTGCGGCGGATGTGGCCAAGTTCGATGCCGCGATCGGGACGGAAAACCCGACCGCCGATGATATGCACCGCTTTCTGGCCAGCACACCGGCCTCGCTGATTGCGTTGCAAGCCGATGATATTCTTGGGGTTCAGGACCAGCCGAACCTGCCCGGGACAACCGAAGAATACCCCAACTGGCGGCGGCAATTGCCGGTGGCTGGGGCCGATTTGGCCAAAGATGCCCGTTTTTTGCGCATCGCAACGCTCATGAAAGCGGCAAATCGCTAGTTTGTCTTGCGAATAATTCGCAGTTTCATTGACTTTCTTGCGAATGGCTCTCATATTCAGTCTCAGATAAACTTGGTTAACCCGACAAAGGAGTCCCTTCCCATGCGCATTTTGCGACGTCACGCCCTTGGGCTTCTCGCCGCATCTGTTGCCAGCCTTGGCCTCTCCGGGCCGGTTCTGGCCGATGACCGCCTTTCGGTGGTTGCGACTACGGGGATGATTGCCGATGCCGCACGTCAGGTGGGCGGCGACCTGGTCGAGGTGCGCGCGCTGATGGGGCCGGGGGTTGACCCGCACGCCTATCGCCAGACCCGAAGCGATATCGTCGCGATGACGCGCGCCGATCTGGTGTTGTGGCACGGGCTTTATCTGGAAGCACAGATGGAAGATTTCTTTGGCGATCTCGCCAAGGGGCGCAACGTGGTGGCCGTGGCCGAAACCCTGCCGCGTGACGTGTTGATCGGGCATGATGACTATGCCGACAAATTCGATCCACACGTGTGGATGGACCCCGATCGCTGGGCCCTTGTCGTCGCCTCGGTGCGGGATGCCCTAATCGCCACGCAACCTGACGCCGCCGATCAATTCAACGCGAATGCCGAGGCCCACCTTGCTGAAATCGAACGCCTTTCGGCCTATTCGAAGACCGCGCTTGCCTCGGTACCCGAGCAATCCCGTGTTCTGCTGACCGCCCACGATGCGTTCAATTATTTCGGTGAGACCTATGGGTTCGAAGTGCTGGGCATCCAGGGTATCTCGACGGAAAGCGAGGCGGGTCTGAACCGCATCGGCGTATTGGTCGACATGCTGGTCGATCGTGAGATTGGCGCGGTCTTCGTGGAAAGCTCGGTTTCGGACCGCAACATCCGCGCTTTGATCGAAGGCGCCGCCGCGCAGGGGCATACCGTGCGGATCGGCGGCGAGCTTTTCTCGGACGCCATGGGCGCGGATGGGACCTATGAAGGCACCTATCTGGGCATGATCGATCACAACGTCACGACGATTGCCGCCGCCCTTGGAGGCGAGGTGCCCGGGCGTGGCATGGATGGCCGTCTGTCGGCCGGATATTAAGGGAAGACTCGAATGAGCCCGCTTGAACTTATCGTAGATGCTGGCGACGCAACCGCCCCGGCGGTGGCCGACGACGCCGCGCTGGCGGTGCGCGGGCTGACCGTTTCCTACGGCCGCAAGCCTGCGGTCTTTTCGGTTGATGCGTCTGTGCCGCGCGGGTCGATGACCGCGATCATCGGCCCCAACGGCGCCGGAAAATCCACGTTTCTCAAGGCCGTTCTGGGCATTCTTCAACCCCTGTCGGGGCAGGTCAGCGCGTTTGGCCAGCCCATCGACCGGGCCCGCCGCCGCATCGCTTATGTCCCGCAGCGCGCCAGCGTGGACTGGGATTTTCCGACCCGCGTGAT
>JABDPT010000178.1 GCA_013042605.1 Paracoccaceae bacterium | reverse complement strand
CGTGTGCGGGCGCGGTGACCCGCAGCGCGGCACGCCGTTGGGCGACAGGGTGACGATCCGGTCAGTATTGCCAAGGATCGGAGCCTCGGCCAGCCCACCATAGATCCCGTCATTGAGAAAGACCGATCCGTCGCGGCGCAGGGCTTTGATCCGCGTGCCGAGCGAGAACGCCTCGGCCACCATGGCGCGACCCGGCTCGCAGACAAGCGCGGGTGCACCGTCGGGGAATGCCGCCGCTGTCGCACTGGAAATTCGTGCGAAAATTGCCTCAAGATCAGGGGCTTGACCGTTTCGATGTGCGGCGAAACCACCACCGACATTTAGCCGGTAAAGCGTCACGCCCGCCGTGCGGGCCACCTCTGCACAGGTCGCGATATAGCTCGCCCAGGCCGCAGGGTCGGCACATTGCGTACCCGGATGAAAGGTCATCGACGGGCGAAAGCCCCGGTCCAC
This sequence comes from Paracoccaceae bacterium, assembly GCA_013042605.1. Taxonomy (GTDB): domain Bacteria; phylum Pseudomonadota; class Alphaproteobacteria; order Rhodobacterales; family Rhodobacteraceae; genus JABDPT01. The sequence continues at coordinate 7,933 of JABDPT010000178.1, read as the reverse complement.
GGCGGCGCGCAAAAGCGTGACGGCCTGTGCGGCGTCCGCGCCGAATTTCGCTCCGAAATCATAGGCTGCGCCGCGCACCGGCAATTTGAGCCGGATCGACGCCTCATCGCCCCGGCCCGGGCCCAGCTTTTCGAGCTCGCCCAGATCATCGACCGACCACGAGCGCACGCCAAAGCCGCGCGCTTCCGAAATCTCCGACTGCGAGCGGACGGGGTTGTTGTAATGCAGCACCGCCGTGGGCAGAACCGCGCGCACTTTGGCCATTTCATCGGGCGAGGCGACGTCGAAGGCCGTCAGACCGGCCGCGACGAGGTTTTCCAGCACCTCGGGCGCATCATTGGCCTTGACCGCATAGGTCACCAACCCGTCAAATCCCGCCCGGAACCGCCCCGCCGTCGCCTGCAAGACCGAAGGCGCGAAGTAGAGCACCGGATGATCCGGCGAGGCCGCGCGCAAATGCGCCGGGATGGTTGGGAAGAGGGCCGGAAGGCGGCTCATCGATGGGGTGTCCTTTCTGACAGAGACCACCCCCATTACATCGCATATTCGGGCGATTTCTTCTGTTATTTTGGTCATTTTCGCCATATCATGATGCACATCGATAGGTAGGACCGACGTTTTGGATGATCTTGATGAAAACCTCGTCTCGCTGCTGACCAGCAACGCCCGGCTTCCCGTGGCGGTTCTGGCCAAGCGACTGGCGGTCGCACGCTCGACCGTGCAGGCCCGGCTTGACCGGCTGGAAAGCAATGGTGTGATCGCGGGCTATACCGTGCGCATGGGCGAAGGCGCGCAGGCGCGCCGCCTCATGGCGACCGTGTTGATCCAGGTCGAGCCGCGGGCGACGGCCGCGGTGGTGCAGCGGCTCAGATCGATGCCGCAGGTGATCCGCGCGGTCACCACATCGGGGCGGTTCGACCTTGTCCTGACCGTGGCGGCGGCAACGACCGAAGAGCTTGACCAGACGCTTGATTCCCTTGGGGCGGTGCCCGGGGTCTTGAGTTCGGAAAGCATGATCCACCTCACCTCGCGGATCGACCGCGGCGCCTGAAAAGACTTCCTGCCTCCGGCGGGGATATTTTCGGCCAGAAGAAGGACCACGCGGGGCGCCTTGGCCTTTCCCTTTTGCGTCAGCTTCGCTAGATCATCGCGCGACCCAAAGGATTGCGCCGATGCCCATGGATAAGACATTCAACGCCACCGAGGCCGAAGCCCGGATCTATGCCGCCTGGGAACAGGCGGGCGCGTTTCGCGCAGGCGCCAATGCCAGCCGGGATGAGACCTTCAGCATCATGATCCCGCCGCCCAATGTGACGGGCAACCTGCATATGGGGCATGCGTTCAACAACACGCTGCAGGATATCCTCATTCGCTGGCACCGGATGCGTGGGTTCGACACGCTTTGGCAGCCCGGCACGGATCATGCCGGCATCGCCACTCAGATGGTCGTGGAACGCGAACTGGCCAAGGAAGGTAACGAGAGCCGCCGCGAGATGGGGCGTGAAAAGTTCCTCGGCCGTGTGTGGGAGCAAAAGCAGAAATCGCGCGGCAACATCCGCGGGCAGCTCGAACGCCTGGGCGCGTCCTGCGACTGGGACCGTGAGGCGTTCACCATGGCGGGCGCGCCGGGCGACCCCGGAGACACGCCGGGGGGGCAGAATTTTCATGATGCGGTGATCAAGGTCTTTGTCGACATGTATGACAAGGGCCTGATTTACCGCGGAAAACGGCTGGTGAACTGGGACCCGCATTTCGAGACCGCAATTTCCGACCTCGAGGTGGAGCAGGTCGAGGTCGACGGGCATATGTGGCGCCTGCGCTACCCGCTCGAGGATGGGGCGACGTTCGAGTATGTCGAAACTGACGAGGACGGCACCGTCACCTTCCGCGAAACCCGCAATTACATCACCGTGGCCACCACGCGGCCCGAAACGATGCTGGGCGATACCGGCGTCGCGGTGCATCCCGAGGACGCGCGCTATGCCCATCTGATCGGCAAGACGGTCCGCCTGCCGCTGGTCGGCCGGTCGATCCCGATTGTCGCCGACAGCTATGCCGACCCGACGAAGGGCACCGGCGCGGTCAAGATCACGCCCGCGCATGATTTCAATGACCGCGACGTCGGCGCGCGCACCGGCCTTGCATCGATCAACGTGATGACGACGCGGGCGGCGATGTTCATCAAGGGCAACGACGCGCTGGCCGATGGGGCGGATGCGGACGGGATCGCCCGGCTGGCCGAGGCGCTGGACGGCGTTGACCGGTACGAGGCGCGCGACTGGATCATCCAGACGGCCGAGGATGAAGGCTGGCTCGACGGGATCGACGCCGACCGGCACATGGTGCCGCATGGCGACCGGTCGAAGGTGGCGATCGAGCCCTATCTCACCGACCAGTGGTTCGTGGATGCCGAAAAGATCGTCGGCCCCGCGATCACGGCGGTCGAGGACGGCACGGTCAACATCCTGCCCGAACAGGACAAGAAGGTCTATTTCAACTGGCTGCGCGAGATCGAGCCGTGGTGCATTTCGCGGCAGTTGTGGTGGGGGCATCAGATACCGGTTTGGTATGGGCCAGGGGTCACGCCAGAGGGACGGGCCGATTACAACGACGAAAAGGCATTTTGCGGCGCCAGTTGGGACGAAGTTGCCGAACAGGCTCGCGCGTTCTACGGCGTTGCCGAGGTTCACGAGAAGGATGGGCTCGCCAGCGCACTTGAAGACCAGCTTGAAAGCTTTTCACATGAAGAAAGCGCGGTGTCGCTTTACCGCGACCCAGACGTCCTCGACACCTGGTTCTCCTCCGGCCTCTGGCCTATCGGCACGCTGGGCTGGCCCGAAGAGACAGAGGCCTACAAGAAATACTTCCCCACCTCGGTCCTGATCACAGGGTTCGACATTATCTTCTTCTGGGTCGCCCGGATGATGATGATGCAATATGCCGTGGTCGGCGAGCGCCCGTTCGACGCGGTCTATGTCCACGCCCTTGTCCGCGACGAGAAGGGCAAGAAGATGTCGAAATCGCTGGGCAATGTCCTTGACCCGCTTGATCTGGTCGATGAGTTCGGGGCCGATGCCGTGCGTTTCACGCTGACGTCGATGGCCGCAATGGGCCGCGACCTGAAGCTGAGCACACAGCGCATCGCGGGCTACCGCAATTTCGGCACCAAGCTTTGGAACGCGTTCCGCTTTGCAGAGATGAACGAGGTTTATGGCGGCAGCCGCGCATCAGGCACAGTCCCGGTGGTGGCGGCAAAGCACACCGTCAACCGCTGGATCATCGGTGAGACGGCGCGGGTGCGCGAAGAGGTTGACACAGCCCTTGCCAATTACCGGTTCAACGACGCGGCGAACGCGCTTTACGCCTTTGTCTGGGGCAAGGTCTGCGACTGGTATCTGGAGTTTTCCAAGCCTCTTTTCGGCTCAGAGGATGATGAGATCATCGAAGAAACCCGCGCGACGATGGCCTGGGTTCTGGATCAGTGCCTGATCCTGTTGCACCCGATCATGCCTTTCGTGACCGAAGAGCTTTGGGGACAGTCGGCGGCCCGGGCCAAAATGCTGATCCATGCCGATTGGCCGGACTATCAAGCCGTTGATCTGGTTGACGAAACCGCTGAATCCGAGCTGCGTTGGGTCATCGCGCTGATCGAAGCCGTGCGATCCGTGCGCGGGGAAATGAACGTGCCCGCATCGCTGAAGGTGGATCTGCTGCAGCTTGAACTCGACGAGGCCGGCCAGACCGCCTGGGATCGAAACGCCGATATTATTCAAAGGCTTGCGCGGATCGAAAGCGTTGAGGTCGCGGACCAGGCCCCGAAGGGTGCGGCGACGATCACGGTGCCCGGCGGGACCTATGCCCTGCCCTTGGCCGACATCATCGACGTGTCGGCGGAAAAAGCGCGGCTTGAGAAAAGCCTTCAGAAGCTTGGCAAAGAGCTGGGCGGCCTGCGCGGGCGTTTGGGCAACCCGAAATTCCTTGACAGCGCGCCGGATGACGTGGTCGAGGAAACCCGCGAGCTGGCGGCCGAGAAAGAGGCCGAGGAAATCCGGCTGAAAACGGCGCTGGCACGGTTGGCCGAGGTGGCGTGAACCCGGAGCCAGTGGTAGAATTCCGCCATGGCTAGCATCACCTATCTGACCGGCGACGCGACCGCGCCCAAACTGCGACCTGCGGTGATCGCCCATGTCTGCAACGACATCGGCGGGTGGGGCGCGGGATTTGTGCTCGCGATATCAAAGCGTTGGAAAGCGCCCGAGGCGGATTATCGCGCGTGGTACAAGAGCGGCAAGGATTTCGCGCTGGGGCGTACACGGCTGGTCATGGTGGATGACGACCTTTGGGTGGCCAATATGATCGCGCAGCACGGCATCCGACGCCGCGCGGGCGTGCCACCGATCCGCTATGATGCGCTGCGCGAGGCGTTGTCCGAGCTTCACGCACAGGCGCCACGCGAAGCCTCTGTCCACATGCCGCGCATCGGCTGCGGGCTGGCCGGCGGCACTTGGGACGAGGTGGGTCCGATCGTGGAAGAAACGCTCGTCGCGCAGGGACGGGATGTGGTCGTGTACGATTTCGGAGGGGCATGAGCGTGCCCCGCAGCCTGCGCCATCTGACGGAATCCCAGATCCGAAAGGCCCAGGCCGAGGGCAAGCTGAGCGGGCTGGAAGGCGAGGGTAAGCCCCTGCCCGACCGTCCTGAGAACGCCTATATCGATAGCGCGGATGCCGTTGGCCACCGGATCATGGCCGAGGCGGGCGCCTTGCCCGAAGAGATCACGCTGAAGCGGCAGCTTGCCGTCGCGCGCGCGGATTATGCAGCTGCCAAGGGGACCACGGCGGAAAAGCCCGCCATGGCGCGTATTGCAGAGCTTAAGATGAAGCTGGCGATTGCACAGGACGCGCGGCGCAAGTTTCTGAAGGGCTGACGGCGCAGCTTAATCCGGCAGGACGGACTTGGTTTGAAGCGCGGCACTCAGGTCTTCGATGAGCTTCGTCGCGCGCTTCGCATAACGGCGCTGCTTGAAGGTCTTCGGATACACCCAAAGGCATCCGTCGATAGAGAAAGTCGGCTTTGCCGCGTCAAGGTCCAACCAGAAATCGTCAATGCCTGCATCCAAGCACTGCGGCTCATAATCGGGTGGGTTGTTGAGGACAGGGTCGGCCCGCGCCGTTTCAGCGACAGCAAGCGCGCGGTCCCACACGCCCGGACTGCGAAACAGCGCGCGGCCTTCTTGCAAGTCCTCATCGGTCCATTGCCAGCCTTTCATCTCGTGCTCCGCCCCGGCGATTGCGCCGAAATACTGCATCGTGTCATCGGGATAGACCGACCAATAGCCGAAGCCTTCGATTGTAGCGCCCCAACCCCAACCAATGCGCGCGTCATCCGCACGGGCATCGCCGATGGGCGGAATCATCATGACAAAAGCTAGGATCAGGGTGCGCAGTCGGGGCATATCGGGCGGTCTCTCAATGGGCTCAAGCCACCGTAGACCACGGCGAACGGCATGCAAACGCGCTTGCAGCCACGCGAAATCGCGGGTTCTCTTGGGATATGCCCGGCCCACGTTATACCCCGCTTGTCGACAGCCTTCCCGCGACCGTCCCGTTTGTCGGCCCCGAAACCCAAGAACGCGCGCGCGGCGCGGCCTTTGCCGCGCGGCTGGGCGCGAATGAAAGCGTGTTCGGCCCCTCGCCCCGCGCCATCAAGGCGATGCAAGAAGCGGCGGGCGCGGTCTGGATGTATGGCGACCCCGAAAGCCACGATCTGCGCCACGCTCTGGCCGACCATCACGGGGTGACGCCCGACTGCATCGTCGTCGGTGAAGGGATCGACGGTTTGCTTGGCTATCTGGCGCGCATGATGATCGGCCCGGGGGATGTGGCGGTGACATCCGACGGGGCCTATCCGACCTTCAACTATCATGTGGTGGGTTTTGGCGGGCGGCTCGAAAAGGTGCCTTACCGGGACGATCACGAAGACCCCGGGGCGCTGATCGCCAAGGCGCGGGAAACGGACGCCCGGCTGATCTATTTCGCCAATCCCGACAACCCGATGGGAAGCTGGCACGAGGCGGACGCGGTGCAGGCGATGATCGACGCGGTCCCGGACGGGACGCTGCTTGTTCTGGATGAGGCCTATATCGAAACCGCGCCTGCGGGCACGGCCCCGCCGCTCGACACAAGCGACCCGCGCGTTGTCCGGATGCGCACGTTTTCGAAGGGCTATGGCATGGCCGGGGCACGGGTGGGATATGCCATCGGGTCGCCGGACCTGATCAAGGCGTTCGACAAGATTAGGAATCATTTCGGAATGAATCGGATCAGCCAAATCGGGGCCTTGGCGGCACTGGAAGATCAGGACTGGCTTGCGCAGGTGCAGGCGCGGGTCCGCGCGGCGCGTGATGAGATCGGCCGGATCGGCCGGGCGAACGGGCTTGCCCCGCTGCCTTCGGCCACGAATTTCGTGACGCTTGATTGCGGTCGCGATGGCGACCATGCCCGCGCCGTTCTGGCCGAACTGGTGGGGCGCGGGGTTTTCGTGCGGATGCCGTTTGTCGCCCCGCAAGATCGCTGTATTCGCATCAGTTGCGGCACCGAGGCAGATCTTCAAATTTTAGAGACTGAACTGCCAAAGGCGCTTGCCGCGACAAAATAGCACACTAGGCTGACAGATTATAAGGGGCCGCAGCGAGGCCCACCCTGTCTTAAGCAAAGGTGATTGTATGTCCGAAAAGCAAATTCTTATCCGTATAGCCTCAGTCGGCGGGGTGCTGGCCGCGATCTGCGCGTCATTCGTCGCCGCCAAGCTGGCCGGTGTTCTGATCTTCGCGGCCCTGTTTGATGCGGTGCTGCGCCAGATCGAATTCACCCGTGCCAAGGCCGCGATCCCGGTGCGGGACAAGGGCGATCACTAGAACGTGGGTTCACTGGCTTTGCCTGAATAAGCTGCTAACCTCATTGCGTCACACGGTGCGTTGGAGGCTTGGATAATGGTAGAAGACTATACGAACGCCTTTCTGGTAAGCGCGCTCTTCCTGCTTTTCACCATCCTGATGACGATCTGGGCTGTGTGGGGCTTTGTCGTGGCGGTTCTGATCGGGCTTGCCACAGATCGTGTCATCGTCTTCGAAGCGCGCCGGTCCGGCCGGTTCTGAGCGTTCTCAAACCCCGGCAATCTCGCGCGCGGCCGCTGTCAGCCCACCGGGACCATGTGCGATGCCCGTCGCCCGCATCCCCGCCTCGATTGCGCCCAGCGCGCCCATGACCATATGCGCGTTCACATGCCCCATATGGCCAATGCGGAAATAGGCGTCCGAACCGCGATCCTCGACCGTTTCCATCCCCAGCCCGATGCCAAGCGTCAGCCCGGCCTCGTGTTCCGTCCATTTGCGCAGCGCTGTCCCTTGCGCACCACCTACATGGATCGTCGTCACCGCGTGGCTGCGGCAGTCCGGGGCGGTGATATTCAACTGCATCTGCCCGCCTTGCGCCCAGGCCTCGACCGCCGCCCAGATCGCGCCCGCCAAACGAGCGTGACGGTGCCAAACCGCCTCCAGCCCTTCTTCGGTGATCATGTCCAGCGCCTCGCGCAGACCATAGAGATGATGCGTGGGCGCCGTCCCGTCGAAATAGGCCCAAAGCCCGGTGCCGCTGATCCGGGGGCGCCAGTCCCAATAATGCGTCAGGCAATCGGCGCTTTCCCGCGCCGCGTCCGCGCGGTCGTTGAAAAAGACGAATGACATGCCCGGCGGCGTCATCAACCCCTTCTGACACCCGGCCACCATCACGTCGACGCCCCAAGCATCCATTTCAAAGACATCACAGGCCAGACAGGCAATGCAGTCGACCATCAGCAACGCAGGATGCCCGGTGGACCGTATTGCCGCGCTCAGCGCCGCGATATCGCTGCGCACGCTGGTCGAGGTGTCGAC
>JABDPT010000132.1 GCA_013042605.1 Paracoccaceae bacterium | reverse complement strand
GCGCCGGACCGTCCCGTCGGTCTGGCGCTGGCACGGCTCAGCGTAGAGCGGCCAACGTACGATTCGGCTTTTGAGCGGTCATTCACCATGATGCGAAGCAATGACCGCATTGCGGACTTTGCTGCCGTTCGTCAGCTACCGGCCATTGCGTAGGCTAGATCGAAACGACGATTACAAAGGTCGGTTGGAGAGATCCAGAATTCGACGACGCCAACGTCTCCGAATTCCCAATCCATCTCTACATCACTGCCCAGACACATGAGGCGAACACCATCACCGCGAGTCGGATTTGTTATCTTTTGTTCTGGCCCCAGAAGAGCGTGTTGCCCGTGTGTTTCGGGCGCCTTTTCCGCAATTGTCTTTTTACGGTTGGCGTGCGTCATTTCGGTCGCGATCTCACGCGCGTCAAACTCATTTTCATGTGTCAATCGATCCCAATTCAAATCGACATTTTCGAGGTCATATGATGCAAACTCGTGAGGCACAGCGGCGAACTTTTTCTTCACGTTCCCTTCGCCGTAGGCTGACGTCTGTTCACCTGGCTCGTGACTGAAAATTGGTAAATCATCTGGAGGAATACGCTCGGCTGACGGAATTTCATCCGGAGGCACGAAGATCACTTTACCTAAGCCGCTGTCTTTTTGATCTGCTCCATATGCCTCCAGATCATAGAAGAACAGCAGCAACCCCTTTTGGGGCAGGTCATACGGACCGGATAATGTCGAACAATCGATCTGTGCCCAGAAATGCATCGGCTGTTGGTGAAGAGTTGTTCTGGGCCACGGCATGTGATCCGGCAAAAGTGGCAATCCACCAAACCAATTGCGTCCAGAGGTATAGTCTTTGCGTCCCAACACATAGGCTGGTTTACAAGTTTTGAGAACGCGCGCCCGTAGGTCTTTGGGCGACAATACAATTGCTGGTTTCTTAAGATGCGTTTTTTGAAGATTCTCGCACGAACTCATGAACATCTTTCGTTTGTCCGTTTGAGACCCAAAGGATGGCCTCTTCAGCGAAGCTTCTAGGTTTGGCCATGTTCGTCGACCTTTGATCTACAATTGACGCTCTGTGCCACGACCTTGTCGTGAGAATATGGCAAGAAAAAGGTCCAGGGTCTTTGCAATTCACCTGTGCTACCAGGCATTGGCTCGGATCGCCGAGACTGTAACTCTGGGCTCAACGCGGTCATGGAGCGTCTGCCCCTAAGTCTCGGCCCCCTACCCTACGCGCGGTACCCAACCACCTCAGATCTCAAGCACCAGCGGGCAGTGGTCCGACACCTCCGGCGCATACACAACCTCGAACCGTTTCACCGCCTCTTCCCGGTCGATCAGCATGTAATCGGCGAACCGCCCGGGCTTGGTGTAATGCCCACTGCGTGTTCCGGCAAAACCCCGGTCCGTCACCAGTTCCGTAAATCCCTGATCCGCGAGCAAGGCGAGGGTCTCGCTGCCCGGCTCCACGTTGAAGTCGCCGCAGATGATGCGCAGGTCGCCGGGCCGCGACACCTGATCAGACAGCGCCAGCAGGCGCCGGGCCTGGGCCGCGCGCTCGGGCGTGTCCATCTTGCCGGCCAGGTCGCGCAGCCCGTGCATATGGGTGATGCTGACCGCCCTGCCCGCGTCGTGGTCGTAAAGGCGCAGGCCATGGGCGCTGCGCGAACGGGGATGGTCGCCATAGCCGTCGGGGCCGTAATCCTTGTGCACAAAGCCCTGCGCCTGCCCGATTACCGGGACCCCCCGGTGCACGAAGCTTGCCAGCCCCCATTGCGACGCCACCGGCGTCTCGCCATCCCAAAGCACGCCTTGGGCCGCGGGGCAGAATGTGCCGGTATGGTCGGGCAGTGCCCGCATCACGTCGCGAAAGAAGTTGGCGCGCTGGTCCAGCACATGGTCCCCGTCGCGATAAGTCAGCCAGTCCTTGTCGGTGGCCGGGCTGTGCACGACCTCTTGCAGGCACAGCACATCCGGCTCTTCGGCGGCAAGATAGGCGGCAAGCGGTGCGTGCAGCTTGCCGCCCCAGCCGTTGAGGCACATCACTTTCATTGAATTATCACGCCCTAGCTGCCCAGAAACGGGCTGACACCCGGATCGCGGAACCCTTGCAGGCGCAGCGCGGCATGGCGCGCGAACTTCTGGACCATGACCTTGCGGCGCGCAGGCGCCAGCTTGGCCTCCGGCCCCATGCGCACGATCTCGGCGTCATAGGAATCAGCAATGATCAGCCCGGTTTCCAGCGGCAAAAGCTCGGTCGGGAACGCCTCGTCCACCGCCCAGAAATAGCGGTCGCACCACTCAAGATAGCCCTGCCATTTGCAATCCGTCTGGAAGTCCGCGCGGCTGGATTTGCATTCGACGACCCAGACCTCGCCTTTCGGCCCCAGCGCCATGACATCGACCCGCAGGCCGCGCGTCGGGGTCAGTTCCTCGACGGTCACGAAATCAAGCTCCAGCAAATGCCGGCAGACCCCGCGTGCCAGAAGCTGGCCGGGGCGAAGCGTATCGGGGGGCAGATCGTCGGGCATGGGCCAAATTGTGAACAATAGGTGAACAAAAATCAAGGGCATCGCAACGCTTGACATGAAACCATTTGGTTTCTATTTCTATGTGATACCAAATGGTTTTATTTTGAGAGTCGCCATGACCCATACAGATCAATCCACCTTTCGCGCGCTGGCCGATCCCACGCGACGCGACATCCTGCGCAGCCTGATGCAGCGGGATCAGACGATTGCCGAGGTCGCCGATCAGTTCGACATGACCCGCCCGGCGGTGAAAAAGCACCTCACCGTGCTGTCCGACGGCGGCCTGATCACCGTCATCCCCCGGGGCCGCGAGCGCATCAACCGCATAAACCCCGACGGGTTTCGCCCCGTTCTGAGCTGGCTGAGTTACTTCGATCAGTTCTGGGATGACCGCCTGACCGCCCTGAAAACCGCCATTGAAGAGGAGCCTGAAACATGACTGCCAACACCATCCGGAAAACCATCTTTCTCAAAGCCGACAAGAAACGCGTCTGGGCCTATCTGACCGATCCCGAAAAGCTTGCCATCTGGTTTCATCCGCCCAAGGTGCCGCTGAAAGCGGGGGAAAAGCTCGAGATGTTCGGGGCCGAAAGCGGTGACCTGCTGATCTGGGGCGAGGTGCTGCGCGCAGACCCCTATGATGCGCTCGACTACACCTTCACTGTCAAGCCGATGAACGACGCGGTCAGCACCGTCAAATGGCGGCTTGACGCCGTTGCTGGTGGCACGCGCCTGTCGCTGGTGCATGAGGGGCTGCCCGAAACCGAAGAGGCCTTCAACGTCGCGATGGCCCTCGACAAAGGATGGGACGACCACATGGGCCGCATGCGCGCCGATATCAATGCCTAGGGGTTGAGCCTTGCCACCGGGGCGGGTTTACTGCCCCGGTGACGGAAAACTCTTTGAAATCAGCATGTTTGGTCTTTGGGCTTGAACTTGAAAGCGCGAAACCCCTCGCCCCGGCCAAGAATGCCGAGGTTTAGCGCGCGATACGCGAGGATGGCACGCCGGTCGTGGTCAAGCTCTATGACGGCGGCACCTTCGGCTACGACGCCAACGCCCCGGCGATGTATCGCCATTGGGATGGTCACGGCGCGGTGCGGCTCTTGTCAGAGGCCCCGGGGGCCTTGTGCCTTGAATGGGCGGGCGATCAGAGCCTCGCGGCGCATGCGCTGGCCGGACAGGATGACGCCGCGACGCAGGTCTTGGCCGACGTGGCGGAAAAACTGCTCGCACCGCGGCGAGTCATGCCCGACGTGCAACTCAAGACGATGATCGACCGCTATGACCTGCTGATCAGCGGGACCTTCGCGGGATTGGAGGCGCACCGCCCCACCCTTTCCACCGCGCGGGACCTTGTTCTTGAGAACGGCACCCCCTCGCCCGGCCATGTCCCCCTGCACGGCGATCTGCATCACAGGAACATCTTCAACGGCCCGCGCGGCTGGCTGGCGATCGACCCCTTCGGGCTGATCGGGCCGCGAGAGGCGGAGTTCGCGAACACGTTTCGCAACCCGGCCGATCTGGCCAGCCGCGGGCGGGCGGAAAAGATGGCGGATGTCTTTGCACAAAGGTTCGGGCTTGATCGGCGGGCACTTCTGGGCTGGGGCGCCGCGAAATGCGCGCATTCGGCCATCTGGAACCACGGCTTCGGCGATAAATCGCGCGCGCGATCGGACCTGAACCTGTTGCCCGAGCTGTTATCCGCCGCCGGCCTGACCCCCTGACCCTTGCCACGAGGCGGTGCGCACTCTATGTGCGCTTGGTGGCGGGTACTGCCCCTCTCGTGTTGCGGTCCAATTCCGGTGGCCTTACTCAATTCCGAGGGAGCTGGCTCTGTTTGGATCCTGGTCCATTTACCTGGCGCCCACCTGTGTAAACAGGTCCTCGGGAATTCAATCCCGTTACGGTCCGGGTGGTCCCGTCGCAAATCTAACGTAAAAATAGTGGCTCAGGCGCGCCGTTCGTCGGTGCGCACCGGCACCGGCACCGCGTCAAGCACTGGCTCGCGCAGGCCGCCGCGCGGTGTCTTGTCTTCCTTTTCGGCCATGCTCATCACCGCGATCCCGAACTGAACGCCGGAAAACACGATGCCGTTGAACATGAAGAGGAGGAACACGGCCAGAAACCCGCCATCCGTATGGGTGACCAGATGCCAAAGGTTCACGACGTTGAACCACAACAGCAGCGCCACGAAGACGGCGGCGATCACGAAACCAATAATCGTGTGGCGGATGTAAAGGCGGACGAGGTCGGGCATGCGGCACCTGTTTGCAGTGATTGTAGTCAAATAGAGCGATCCATCGCGGTCTTCCAGAGAATTGCCCCGGTTATCGCCGCAACTTCCGGAAAAACCCCTTATTCAGGCGCAAAAACTCGGAAATGACCCCGGAAAGGCCGCCCAGTTGCTGGCCTTTGAGCCAGAAAAACCCGGTGCCCGCGCCCAGCGTCGCACCGGCGGCGTTGATCATCAGGTCGCCCATCGTGTCATAAAGCCCGGTCTTCTGCATGTTGAACCCGAACAGCTCATCCATCGCGAACTCGAAGATTTCCCAGGTTGCGCCGATGGTCATCGCAAAGCAGAACGCCATGAGCGCCACGGCAACCGGCGGCGCGGCATATTGGTCGCCCTCGAACATCGCGAAGACGAAGAGGAACCCGATCAGGCCGAACCCGATGGCCGATCCGCCATGCAGGAACAGGTCCCACCACCAGTATCGCCCATAAAAATCAAAAGCTTCGCCCAGAAAGATCGTGGCAAAGACAAAGACCGAGATGGCTCCAACGAAGCTGAACGGCAGACGCACCTGAAACCGTTCGACGAAGAGAACCGGCAGAAGCGTCAGCACCAGCGTCGCCAGAGAAACGAAGGCAAGCGACCAGCGCCCGGTAATGAGCGCCAGCGCCAGCGCGACCAGAAGCACAGCCCAGATCGCGCGGGTGACGTGGGGAAAATCACGCAGTTGCATGGTAAAAAGCTATGGGTCCCGGGCGCGCGCTGCAAGATGCGGGATTGGCACGACGAAAACCGCATACCATATGTTGCACATGAAGGACTTTCGGATCGCCACCTGGAATATCCGCAAATGCGTGGGTCTGGACCGGCGGCGTGACCCCGCACGGGTGTTGTCGGCGATTGCGCATCTGGGGGCAGATATCGTGGCGCTGCAAGAGGCCGACCGGCGGCTGGGCGCGCGCCCGGCCACGCTCGACCCCGATCAGATCGAAGGGGAAACCGGGCTGCGCGTCGTGCCGATCGATGACAGCGGGGTCAGTCTTGGCTGGCATGGCAACGCCTTGCTCACGGCCGCGCATATCACCGTCGAGGCAACCGAACAGATCGACCTGCCCGGGCTTGAGCCGCGCGGCGCGATACTTGCCGACCTGCACGGGCGACATGGGCAGATCACGGTGGTGGCCACGCATCTTGGCCTGACCCGGCGCTTTCGCCGCCGCCAGCTTCAGGCGATCACCCGCGCGCTGGCCGCGCGCCCGGCCCGACCGACGATCATCCTGGGCGATTTCAACGAATGGTCCAAGGATCGCGGGCTCGAAGCGCTGGCCCGGTTCAACGTGCACGCCCCGGGGCGCAGCTTTCACGCCGCGCGCCCGATTGCCGCGCTCGACCGGATCGCCGCCTGCCCGGCTTTTGAGCTACGCGATGCGGGGGTGTCGGAAACCAGGGTGACGCGGGTAGCCTCTGACCACCTGCCGGTCTGGGCCGACCTGACCGCGGCCTAGGTAAAGGCCTCGGGCCGGGCCTCGCGCGCCATGTGATCAAGCACGGCGTTCACGAATTTCGGTTCGCGCCCATCCGGGAAGAACGCCTTGGCGATATCGACATATTCGGTGATGACCACGCGCGGCGGCGCATCGCCTTCGGTCAATTCGGCCCCCGCGGCGCGGAAGAGCGCGCGCAAGGTCGGGTCGATCCGCGCGATTGGCCATTTGGCGACAAGCGCGCGGTCGGTCATCTGGTCGATCTTCGCCTGCCAGTTCACCGCATCGCCGATCACCTTGCGGAAGTGATCGACATCGCCTTCGGCCATCTCCTCGCCCTCATAGACCGCGCCGAAGCGATGGGTCTCGAACTCGACCGTCACCACATCGGCGGACTGGCTCGAATGCTCCATCTGGAACAGCGCCTGAACGGCGTAAAGCCGCGCGGCGGATTTCATCTGTCGGCTGGGTTTCATACGGGGAAGGATTCCGGGTCGTCGTCGCCGTTCTCGGCAATCAGGATGGTTTCGGGCAGGAAGCCCACGCCCTTGTTTTTCTTGCCCCATTTCCGGGTCAGCGCAATCAGGTGAAGGGCCGCCGCCGCCGCCCCGCCGCCCTTGTTCTGGCCTTGCGGATCGGCGCGCACTTCGGCCTGTTCGCGGGTCTCGACCGTCAGGATGCCGTTGCCGATGCACGCGCTGTCGAGGCCCAGAAGCTGTAACGCCCGGCTCGAGTCGTTGCAGACCGTGTCGTAATGCGTCGTCTCGCCCCGGATCACGCAGCCAAGCGCAACGAACCCGTCGAAGTTGGACTGCCGGTAGGCGATGCGGATGGCGGTGGGCACTTCAAGCGCGCCGGGCACCTCGACGATCTCGTGTGTGGCGCCTGCCGCGTCCAGTTCGGACTGCGCGCCGGCCACCAGATTGTCGGCGATGTCCTTGTAATAGGGCGCGACAACGATCAGCACCTTCACCGGGTCAGTGAATTCGGGCAGCGGCAGCGTGTAATGGGGTTCGGAACCAGCCATCATCTACTCCAACGGTATCCGGCGCGTGCCGTCGATCGACAGGCCATATG
>JABDPT010000177.1 GCA_013042605.1 Paracoccaceae bacterium | reverse complement strand
GCAGCACACCGCGGTCGGCCAAGGCCCGGCGCACGCCAATCGCCAGGATCATCGATGAGGTGATAATCGCCGTGGGTGGGGCAGGGTGATCCATAAGGGCCTGGGCAAAGGAAAACCCATTCGCCTCTGTCATCTCGTCGGAATGCATCAGCGAGGGGTCCACGGGAATACCGCGCGCGGCAAGGCCCGCCAGATAGCCATCGCGCCGGCGCAGCGCGAAATCGAAGTGCTCATGTCCGTTGACAAGGCCGATCCGGTCGTGACCGAGATCGATCAGAAACTCGGTCGCGCGCTGGAACGCCCGGCGGTTGTTCACGTCCAGCCAGCTATAGGCTGCATCGACCTGGCTGGCGCGGCCATGAACGACGAAGGGAAGCCCAAGTTCGCGTAACATGTCGATGCGTGGATCGTCGGCGCGGGGTGCGTGCACGACGATCCCATCGACGCGACCCTTGGCGGCGAGCCCGCGATAGGTCTCGGCTTCTTCTGCATCGCTGACGACCGACAGCGCGATGTCATAACCATGGCGTGAATAGACCTCGCTCGCGCCCGCGATGAAGTCGGCGAATACCGGGTTTACAATCTCGTGCCGGGTCGAGACGGGAATCACGTGGCCGATGCTCATCGCGCGCCCGGTAGCGAGCGCCTTGGCGCGGGTATTGGGTTGATAGGCGTGACGTTGTGCCGCTTCGCGTACGCGGCGCCGGGTCGCTTCGCTGACCTCCGGATAGCCGTTCAGCGCGCGGCTCACGGTCGTCTGACTCAAGCCTAAAGTTAGCGCTAACTCTTTGAGATTCATGGCTGCCTGTACTTTCAAAGCGCTTTCAAGTTGGCTGCAGCCTAGCCAGCCTCTTTACGCGCGTCAAAGGCATCTTGTGCCGCACTGCTTTTGGTCGGGCGAAAAAAATATAAGGAAATCATCGTCCTTTCCAATCGCTGATTGACAGCGAATATCGTTTAGGCGACGTTGCTTTTGTCCAAAGCGCTTTGGCCATAAGCGAAAGCGTGGGCAGGGAACCAATGCGTCTCAAGGCGTAGAGAACCGGGAGGATATTCCATGAAAAAAGCACTGTATGCCGGTGCGGCTGCAGTCGCCCTGACGGCTGGCATGAGCCACGCTGGCGGGCATCTGCCGTTCAATCCAGGCGAAGGCGACTTTAACTGGGACAGCTTTGAAGCACTCAAGTCCACGCAGCTTAACGGCGAAGAAGTTACCGTGTTCGGCCCATGGCTTGGCCCCGACCAGGAAGTGGTCGAGAAGGTGCTTGCCTATTTCGCCGAAGCCACGGGCGCGGACGTGAAATACGTCGGTTCGGACAGCTTCGAACAGCAGATCATGATCGATGCCGAAGCCGGCTCTGCCCCGAACGTCGCGGTCTTCCCGCAGCCCGGTCTTGCCGCCGACATGGCCAGCCGCGGCTTCCTGAGCCCGCTGCCCGACGGTACCGAGGACTGGGTACGCGCGAACTATGCAGCGGGTCAGTCCTGGGTCGATCTGGGCACCTATGCCGGTGCCGACGGCTCGGAAAACCTTTACGGCTTCTTCTACAAGGTCGATGTGAAGTCGCTCGTCTGGTACAGCCCCGAGAACTTCGAAGATGCGGGCTACGAAGTGCCCGAGACCATGGAAGAGCTCAAGGCGCTGACCGATCAGATCGTGGCCGACGGCGAAACGCCGTGGTGCATCGGTCTGGGGTCCGGTGGTGCGACCGGCTGGCCGGCGACCGACTGGGTCGAGGACATGATGCTGCGCACGCAGCCGCCCGAGGTTTATGACGCCTGGGTTGCCAACGAGATCCCGTTCACGGATGAGCGTGTCGTTGCCGCCATCGAAGAGTTCGGTGCGTTTGCCCGGGTTGACGATTACGTCGCCGGTGGCGCCGCACAGGTTGCCGCGACCGACTTCCGCGACAGCCCCAAGGGTCTCTTCTCGTCGCCGCCGCAGTGCTACATGCACCGCCAGGCTTCGTTCATCCCGGCCTTCTTCCCCGAAGGCACGTCGGTGGGTGAAGATGTCGACTTCTTCTACTTCCCGGCCTACTCGGAAAAAGACCTCGGCAGCCCGGTTCTGGGTGCTGGCACCCTTTGGGCGATCACCAACCCGAGCGATGCTGCCAACGCATTGATCGAGTTCCTCAAGTCGCCGATCGCGCATGAGGTCTGGATGGCTCAGGGTGGCTTCCTCACACCGCACCAGGGTGTGAACACCGAGCTTTATTCCAACAACACGAACCGCGCCCTCGGTGACGTTCTTCTGGGTGCGACGACCTTCCGTTTCGATGGGTCGGACTTGATGCCCGGTGGCGTTGGTGCCGGCAGCTTCTGGACGGGTATGGTTGACTACGCTGGTGGCAAGGATGCCGCCGAAGTCGCCGCCGAGATCCAGAACTCGTGGGACGCGCTGAAGTAACTTCGGCGAACTGATATTCAGAGGTCCGGCCCTGCGCCGGGCCTCTGCACAACAACAAAAACAATTTCCACGCGCTCTGGGAGGGGACCATGCATCCAGCCATCCAAGGCTTGATTACGATTGTTATCGGTGTCGGCGGCTGTATCGGGTATTTCTATTTTTCCAATCAGTTTCTCGACAAGGTTCTGTTTCCGGCACGCGGCCCGAATGCGGGGCGCAACATCAACCGCGCCAACATGATCCGGCCCTGGCTGTTTCTGTTTCCTGCGATTGTCGCCCTTGGCCTCTATCTTGCATACCCCGTGGTCGAAACGCTCCGCCTGTCGGTGACCGAGCGTATCCCCGGGGGCGGGTCCGAATTCGTGGGCTTTGCCAATTATGCCCAGATGTTCAGCGAGCCGAAGTTCTGGGAAGCTATGCGCAACAACATGCTCTGGCTGATCATCGTGCCCGCGTTTTCGACCGCCTTCGGCCTTTTGGCCGCGCAGCTGACCGATCGGATCAGCTGGGGCAATGTCGCGAAGTCGATTATCTTCATGCCGATGGCGATCTCGTTCGTGGGTGCGGCGGTGATCTGGAAGCTGGTGTACGATACGCGCCCCGAAGGGCAGGATCAGATCGGCATCCTGAACGCGTTCTGGGTGGCTATGGGTGGTGATCCGCAGACCTGGCTGACCATTCCCTATCTCAATTCGATCCTGCTGATGATCGTCCTGATCTGGATCCAAACCGGTTTCGCGATGGTGATCCTCTCGGCGGCCTTGCGGGGTATTCCCGAGGAAACGATCGAGGCGGCCATCGTCGACGGCGCCAACCCGTTCCAGATCTTCTTCAAGATCAAGGTGCCGCAGATCATGGGCACGATCGTGGTTGTCTGGACGACCATCACCCTTGTTGTGCTGAAGGTTTTCGACATCGTGTTCGCCATGACCAACGGTCAGTGGCAGACGCAGGTTCTGGCCAATTACATGTACGACAAACTCTTCCGCGCCAATGACTGGGGCGTCGGGTCGGCCAGCGCGATCGTGATCATGCTTCTGGTGACGCCGATCCTTGTCTGGAACGTGCACAACGCCCGTAAGGAGATGCGCTGATGGATAATATCGCAGGCTCCAAGCCCGGCCTCACATGGGCAGTTCACCTGTCGGTCGCCCTTCTGGTCATCGCGTGGATCTTCCCGACGCTGGGCCTTTTCGTGTCGTCCTTCCGCTCGGCGGACCAGATCGCCACAAGCGGTTGGTGGAACGCGATGTTCCCGTCCGAACAGAACCTGACATTGCGAGCCGCCGGTCCGGATGCGCAGGTGCAGGATGGCCAGCTTTTCGTGATCGAGGGCAACCTTTTCGATGAGGGCGTCGAGGCGGTCATTTCGGTCTGGGGTACCTCGTCCCGCGAGATCGACGCCTATACACCCGGCCAGACGGCGGAGCTTCGCGGCGGCGGTGAGATCACGGTAGAGGCCGATGGCACCTACCGGCTCACCAGCACCGAAGCGTTCGAGGGCTCGCGCGGACCTCGCGTCTTTGCGACAGCGGTCGCGCCGCCCGAGTTCTCGCTCAAGAACTATGACACGGTTCTTGGCCAGAACGTGATCCAGCGCTTGATGATGTTTCTTGCCGCCGGCGCGGCCCTTGGGGCGGTCGTCTTCTTCAGCTTGCGCGCCGCACGGCCCGAAATGGACCCGGGCTGGGTCAAGGGCGGGGCCGTGGTCGTTGGGCTAGGCCTGACGGTGATCCTGGCATCGGTGCTGGGTCTCAGCACCGGCACGGCGGCGGGCGCGGAAGCGACCGACAGCATGGCGCAGGCGTTCTTCAACACTCTCACCGTGACGATCCCGGCCACGATCATCCCGATCCTGTTCGCGGCCTTCGCGGCCTATGCTCTTGCCTGGATGGACTTTCCGGGCCGGGCGCTTTTGATCGCGGTTGTCGTTGGCCTTCTCGTCGTGCCGCTTCAGCTTGCCCTGATCCCGCTGCTGAAGTTCCACAACGAGATCGGCATCGGCAAAGGCTATCTCGGCGTCTGGATGGCGCATACCGGCTTTGGCCTTCCGCTCGCGATCTATCTTTTGCGGAACTACATGGTCGGTCTGCCGCGTGACATCATCGAGAATGCCAAGGTCGATGGCGCGACGGATTTCCAGATCTTCGTCAAGATCATCCTGCCGCTGTCCTTCCCGGCACTGGCCGCCTTCGCGATCTTCCAGTTCCTGTGGACCTGGAACGACCTGCTGGTGGCGCTGGTGTTCCTGATCGACGCATCGGGCGAGACCACGGTCATGACCCGTCAGATCGTGGAGCTTTTGGGCACACGGGGCGGCAACTGGGAAATCCTGTCAACGGCCGCCTTCGTTTCGATCACTGTACCGCTGATCGTGTTCTTCGCGATGCAGAAGTACCTCGTGCGCGGCCTTCTGGCCGGCTCGGTGAAGTAAGTTCCTTTGAGGGTATGAAGGACATGAACCTTCTCGATACAGTTGTTCAGGACGAAAACACCAGTTCACTCGACAAGGACTGGTGGCGTGGGGCGGTGATCTATCAGATCTATCCGCGCTCGTTTCAGGACAGCAACAATGATGGTGTCGGCGATCTTGCCGGCATCATCCACCGGCTGCCGCATGTGGCCGATCTTGGCGTCGATGCGATCTGGATCTCGCCGTTCTTCCGGTCGCCCATGCTCGATTTCGGCTATGACGTGTCGGACTACCGCGATGTCGACCCGATGTTCGGCAGCCTTGGCGATTTCGACGCGCTGGTGGTCCGGGCGCATGAGCTTGGGCTCAAGGTTCTGATAGACCTTGTACTGAGCCACACATCGCACCTGCATCCGTGGTTCCAGGAAAGCCGGTCAAGCCACGACAACGCCAAGGCTGACTGGTATGTCTGGGCTGACCCGAAACCCGATGGCACGCCGCCCAATAACTGGCTCTCGATCTTCGGCGGCTCGGCCTGGGCCTGGGATGGCGAGCGGATGCAATACTATCAGCATAACTTCCTGACCGAACAGCCCGACCTGAACTTGCATAACGAGTTGGTTCAGCAGGAACTTCTCGATGTTGTCCGCTACTGGCTGGAACGTGGGGTCGATGGCTTCCGGCTGGACACGATCAACTTCTATTTCCACGACCCCAAGCTGCGCGACAACCCCGCGCTCAAACCCGAAGAGCGTAACGACACAATTGCGCCCAGTGTGAACCCCTATAACTGGCAGGATCACAAGTACGACAAGAACCAGCCCGAGAACCTCGAATTCCTCAAGCGGTTCCGCGCGGTGCTGGATGAGTTCCCGGCCGCCACAGCGGTGGGCGAAGTGGGTGACGCACAATACGGGCTTGAGATTCAGGCCGCCTATACCGCCGGGAATGAGCGGGTGCATATGTGCTATGACTTCGCGTTTCTGTCGGCTGTTCAACCGACGGGCACCCGCGTCGCGAATGTCCTGCGCAAATTCGAAGACACCATCGGCGATGGCTGGGCGTGCTGGGCGTTTTCGAACCATGATGTCGCCCGCCACCCGACCCGCTGGAACTTGGGGGATGACGCCAAGAAACTCTACGCCGCGATGCTTCTTTGTATGCGCGGTTCGGTCTGTCTCTATCAGGGCGAAGAGCTTGGCCTAACCGAAGCCTATGTCGCTTACGAAGACTTGCAGGATCCCTACGGCATCCGTTTCTGGCCCAAGTTCAAGGGCCGCGATGGGTGCCGGACGCCGATCCCTTGGGTCAGTGACAACCGCAATGGCGGGTTCTCGGACGCCAAGCCGTGGCTGCCGATGGCGATGGAGCATCTGCACCGGTCGGTGTTCGAACAAGAGCGCGAAGAGAATTCCACGCTCAACTTTTACAAGGCGATGATCCGGTTCCGCGGTGCGCATCTCGCGCTGCGCAAGGGATCGTTCGAGATTGTCGAGTGCCGTGACGATTACCTTTCATTCATCCGCGAACATGACGGCACGCGTGTGTTCTGTGCATTCAATCTGGCCAATATGGCGCAACCGATGACGCTGCCCGAAGGGGACTGGCGCGAAGACAAGGGTGCGCCGTTCGAGCCGCTGACAACCGATCGTGGCATCACATTGCCGCCGTATCACGCGTATTTCGGCGTGGACGACAAGACATAACAAGCGCGAACCGCGCAGGGAGGAGGACAGATGGCTGACGTGAAACTGACGGATGTCGGAAAGACATATGGCGGCACCGTCGAAGTGCTCAAGGGCATCAATCTCGATATCGGCAAGGGCGAACTGGTGGTATTCGTCGGACCGTCGGGCTGTGGTAAATCAACGCTTTTGCGGATGATCGCCGGGCTTGAAAAGATCACCGCCGGAACGCTGGAAATCGACGGACAGGTCGTCAATGACGTGCCCCCGTCCGAGCGTGGCATCGCCATGGTGTTCCAGTCCTACGCGCTTTACCCGCACATGACGGTCTTCGACAACATGGCCTTCGCCCTTCGGCTCGCCAAGAAATCCGAGGACGAAGTCAAAGAGGCCGTACACGCGGCGGCGGAAAAGCTGCAACTGACCAACTTCCTTGACCGCCTGCCCAAGGCGCTTTCGGGCGGTCAGCGGCAGCGGGTGGCCATCGGCCGGTCGATCGTGCGCGACCCGAAGGTCTATCTCTTCGACGAACCGCTTTCGAACCTCGACGCCGCCTTGCGTGTCGCCACACGGCTTCAGATCGCGCAGCTGAAAGAACAGATGCCTGAGTCGACCATGGTCTATGTGACCCACGATCAGGTCGAGGCTATGACGCTTGCCACCCGGATCGTCGTGCTGGCTGGCGGTGGCGTGGCGCAGGTTGGCCCGCCGCTTGACCTATACGAACGCCCCGAGAACGAATTCGTGGCGCAGTTCATCGGCAGCCCGAAAATGAACATCCTGCCCGGCAAGATCGTCGGCACGGGCGAGCACACCACGATCGAGATGGACGGTGGCGGGCGCGCCGTTTCCTCTGTCCCATCCACGGATGCGCTTATGGGTGCCAGCGTGAATGTCGGCGTGCGGCCCGAAGACTTCGTGGCCGCCGGTGAGGGCGACTATATCTACGAAGGCAAGGTCGGGATCACCGAGGCACTCGGTGAAGTCACGTTACTCTATTTCGACGCCCCGGCGGGCGAGGACCCGACCATCGGCAAGCTGGCGGGTATCCACCAGGGTCTGCGCGGGCAGGTGACGCGGCTGACCGCCGACCCGGCCAAGGTGCATGTCTTCAAGGACGGCGTGTCGCTTCTTTATCCCGACGGCAAGAACGTCATGGTTGAGCCGCACTGACTTCAAAGACCACCACTAATGGCATTGGGCGGCCGTGTGGGGCCGCCCTTTCTTGTTCTAGACCTCGGTTATAACAGGCTCGGAAGCCAAAGCACGATCCCCGGAAAAGCGATAAGGACGGCGACGGTCGCGACGTCGGCCCCGAAGAACGGGGTTGCCCCGCGGAACACATCCTGCACCGAAATCGGCATCTTCGCGTCTTGCGCCACGCCCGCCACCACGAAACAGTTCAATCCTATGGGTGGCGTGATCAAACAGAGCTCCGCCATCTTCACCACGATGATCCCGAACCAGATCGCGCATTCCTCGCTTGTCATGCCAAAGGCGCTGTCTGCGCGCGCCACGCCTTCACCGCCGTTCAGCGCGATGATCGCGGGAAAGGTGACAGGCAGCGTGAGGATCAGCATTCCGATGGCGTCCATGAACATGCCCAGAATGACATAGACCAGAAGGATACCGAGCAGGATCGTGTAGGGCGAATTATCAAGGCTGCTGATCCAGGCGGCGAACTGGTCGGGCAGGCGGGCAAAGCCAAGGAAGCGCACGTAAATCAGAACGCCCCAGATCATCGTGAAGATCATCACGGTCAGCTTGGCGGCCTCCATCAGCGCGCCCTTGAGCTGGCCCCATTTCATCCCCTGCCAGATCGCCATGGCGAGCACGACGAAGGCGCCAAGGGCCCCGGCCTCGGTCGGTGTAGCCCAGCCGAAATAGATCGAGTAGACGATGATGAAGACGACCAGAATGATCGGAAGCGTGCCGGGCAAGGATGCAAAGCGCTCTTTCCAGGTATAGCCACCCACCGCCGGCCCAAGCTTGGGGTTGAGGCGGGCAAGGCCCACGACCAGCCCCCCGTAGATCAGGGCAGAAACCATGCCGGGCACGAAGCCTGCCAGCAGCAGCTTGCCGACGGATTGCTCGACGATGATCGCATAGATCACTAGGATCGCAGAGGGCGGGATCAGCGAAGCGAGCGTGCCGCCCGCGGCCACGACACCCGCGGCGAAGCGTTTGTCATAGTTCTCGCGCAGCATCTCGGGGATGGCGATGCGGGCAAAGACCGCCGATGTCGCCACGGATGCGCCCGACACGGCGGCGAAACCCGCCGTGGCGAATACCGTGGCAACGCCCAGCCCGCCGGGCAGCCAGCCAAGCCAGCGCTTGGCCGCCTCGAAAAGATAGCGGGTGAGCCCCGCGTAATAGGCAAGGTACCCGATCAGGATGAAGGTCGGGATCAGCGACAAGGCATAGGTTGTCGATTTCGAATGCGGTACCTGACCGGCCAGCTTCATCGCCGTGACAAGACCCTTATCGAAGCCCTGTTTCTGCATGAAGAACAGGCACAGCCCGACAAATCCGATAAAGGCCGTGGCGAAGGCCACGCGTACGCCGATCAGCACCAGTACCAGAAGGGCGCCACTTAACCACAGCGAAAGCACAAAGATATCAACGCCTTCGAGAAGCGCTTTCATGTCGATGATGCTATCCATCGTCACCCTCGACGGTCTTGGCTTCCTTGTTGGCGAGGGTCGCCGCGTCTTCGATCAGCGGCACCGCGACGGGGCTGTTGGTATTCTGTCGAAAGGCGCGCCCGTAGCCCCAAAGCTGAAGCGCCAGACGAAGCCAGAGAATACCCATCGCAAATGGCACGAGGAACTTCGCCGGCCAAAGCGGCAGGGCGATGTCGATGGAACTGTCCCGCGACCAGAGCGGGGCGTTGAAATCGAAGCTGCGGGTGAAGTGGAACCACGTGCCATAAATAAGCGCGGTGGTCAGGATCAGCATGAAAAGGATCGACAGCCATTCGGCGGCCCAGAGCGCACGACCCCGCAACTGGCTGACCACGATATCCATGCGGATATGTCCGCCCTCGCGCTGGCAATAGCTGAGGCCCAGAAAGGCGAACACCGCCATGAACTGCGTTGTCCAGTCGATATAGCCGGACACCGGCAGGCCCAGAAACTTGCGCCCCAGCACGTTCATCACCGCCAGGATGACGAGCGCGAAAATCACGATCCCGGCGATCAGGTTCAGCGATGCTTCCAGGCGCAAGAGCGCTTGGTCCAGCCGCGAAAGCTGGGTGTCATCGGTCAGAACGGGGGATGAGGACATCGCGCGAGGCTTTTGTTATTCTTATGAAAACGCCGCCCCGAGGGTTCCCGGGGCGGCGTCAGCGTCAAATCAGTTCGACATCCGCTTCTTCTCAAGCGTCGAATTCACGAGGTCGAGCAGCTCCTGCGCCGGCAGGCCTTGCGCCGACATGTCCGACAGCCACGCCGCGCGCACCGGGCCAGCGGCCACTTCGCGGAACTTGGCAAGCTCGGCCTCGGGGATTGTGACCTTCTGCACGCCCTTTTCGGCCAGCACGCTTTCCCAACGCTCGATCAGTGCTGCGTAGTTGTCGAGGTAATGCTGAATGGCCTCGTCCACGCTTTCGTCGAGCACGGCTTTGTGCTCATCCGACAGCGCTTCATAAGCGTCGGTATTCACGACAACGGGGCAGTTTACGGTGCCGGGGTTCAGGTTCTCGGTCCACCACGTGGCGATGTCCACCGTGCGGAACGATAGGTGGGCGTGCTGCGCGAAAGCGACCGTGTCGACCACACCCGATTCCATCGCGTTATACGCTTCCGACGAGGTGACCGAGGTCGGAACCGCGCCAACGGCGGCGAACGCCTGGCCCAAACCACCCGTGGCCCGCACCCGCATGCCCTCGAATTCAGACAGTTCGTCACGTGGATCGCCGGTGCCGACAAGGTTGTATTGCGGCATGGGCGAGGTCATCAGAAGTTTGGCGTTCCAGCGGCCCAGATCGGCCTGAACGGCCGGGTGATCATAGACCGCGTGGCTGACGGCCACTTCTTCTTCAAGGTTGGCCACGCCGAGGAACGGAAGCTCCAGAACGGTGATCGTGGGGTTCTTGTCGCGGTGATAGCCCGCGCAGAACTGCGCCATCTCGAAGGCGCCGATCGAAATACCGTCAAGGTTTTCGGTGTTCTTCGACAACCCGCCATAGCTGACGTTGATCGTGAATTCGCCATTGGTCTTTTCACTGACCAGTTCGGCAAGCTTTTCAACGTGTTCGGTGAAAGCCCGGCGCTGGCCCCACAGGGATGCATTCCATTCCGTGGCAAGCGCCTCACCGGCAAAGCCAACTGCAAGGGCTGCGACGGCAGCCCGACCCAAAAATCGGTTCATCATTTTCCTCCCAAACGCAAACTCTGGTGTTTTGCTGCAAAGAACCTAACTGTCTGACCGGGGGATTCCACCCCAAAAGTGTATTCGCGCCCTGTGCGCCCAAGACGGAGAGCGCGATGTCCGCACCCGAAAACCATCTGAAGGCCGCGCTTGGGGCCGGGCGCATGCAGACAGGGATCTGGCTGGCGCTGGCAAGCCCCACCGCCGCAGAGATCGCGTCGCAGGCCGGTTTCGACTGGGCGTTGATCGATGCCGAACATGCACCCAACGATGCCGCCGCGATCCTTGATCAGTTGCGCGCGATGACCGGCGCGCCGGTGACGCCGGTGGTGCGGGTGCCTTCGGCGGACGAGGTCTGGATCAAGCGGGTGCTCGATCTGGGCGTGCAAAGCCTGCTTGTGCCGATGATCGACAGCGCGGAAGAGGCGGGGGCGGCGGTGCGCGCGGCGCATTACCCACCCGAGGGGACGCGTGGCGTCGGGGCCGCGCTGGCGCGGGCCACGTCCTATGGCGCGCGCGATAACTATGTGACCACCGCCAATGCTCAGATCTGCGTGATCGTTCAGGCTGAAAGCGCCCGCGCTCTTGCCAATATCGATGCCATTGCAGCGGTTGACGGGGTGGATTGCGTCTTTATCGGGCCCGCTGACCTTGCCGCCGATATGGGCCACCCCGGCGACCCGGGCGCGCCCGAGGTTGTGGCGGCCATCGAGGATGCCATCGGTCGGATCAAGGCCGCCGGAAAGGCCGCGGGCATAATCACCTTCGATCCTGACATGATCGCGCATTACGCGCGGTTGGGCGTGACCTTCATGGGGGTCGGAGGCGATGCCGTGGCGCTGAGCGATGCGATGCGATCGCTTGCGGCAAGGGCGCGGGACGCCAGCGCATAAAGAAAAACGGCTGGCGCGAGGTCCAGCCGTTCATCCTTTGATCGTTCAGGCTTAGTTCAGCGCCTTGTTCAGGTTCTCATCGACCTTCTCAAGGAAGCCCATGGTTGTCAGCCATTTCTGATCGGGACCGACCAGCAGGGCGAGGTCCTTGGTCATGAAGCCGCTTTCGACCGTATCCACGATCACCTTTTCCAGCGTCTCGGCGAAGTTCATCAGCGCCGCGTTGTCATCCAGCTTGGCGCGGTGCTTCAGACCGCCGGTCCATGCATAAATCGACGCGATCGAGTTGGTCGAGGTTTCCTTGCCCGCCTGATGCTGGCGATAGTGGCGCGTCACGGTGCCATGCGCCGCCTCGGCCTCGACTACTTTCCCGTCCGGCGTCATCAGCTGCGAAGTCATCAGGCCCAGCGAGCCGAAGCCTTGCGCAACGGTGTCGGACTGCACGTCGCCGTCGTAGTTCTTACAGGCCCAGACGAACCCGCCCGACCATTTCATCGCCGCGGCGACCATGTCGTCGATCAGACGGTGTTCATAGGTGATGCCGGCTTCCTTGAACTTGTCGGCGAATTCTTCCTCGAACACTTTCTGGAAGAGGATCATGAACTGACCGTCATATTGCTTGAGGATCGTGTTCTTGGTCGACAGATAGACCGGCCAGCCCAGCGACAGGCCATAATTCATGGACGCACGGGCGAAATCGATGATCGACTCATCAAGGTTGTACATGCCCATGTAGACGCCCGAGGACGGGGCCTTGAAGACCTCGCGCTCGTCCACCGTGCCGTCTTCGCCGACGAATTTCATCGACAGCGTGCCCGGGCCGGGGAACTTCATGTCCGTCGCGCGATACTGGTCGCCGAAAGCGTGGCGGCCGATCACGATGGGCTTGGTCCAACCGGGCACAAGGCGCGGCACGTTTTTGCAGATGATCGGCGCGCGGAAGACGACGCCGCCAAGGATGTTGCGGATCGTGCCGTTCGGGCTGCGCCACATCTGTTTGAGGTTGAACTCCTCGACCCGCGCCTCGTCTGGCGTGATGGTCGCGCATTTCACGCCCACGCCGATTTCCTTGATTTTCTCGGCCGCGTCGATGGTGATCTGGTCGTTCGTGCGGTCACGCTCTTCGATCCCCAGATCGTAGTAAAGCAGGTCAATGTCCAGATAGGGCAGGATCAGTTTTTTCTTGATGAAATCCCAGATGATCCGGGTCATCTCGTCGCCGTCGAGTTCGACGACCGGGTTGTCTACCTTGATCTTGGACATGTATGTGCCTCCGCGAAGATGTGAGTCGTTTGAGCGGGGTCATAACGGAAGCCACGCCCTCGCGAAAGAGCGGTATACGAGTGTATACCGATTTGTCGCAGGGGCAGGTTATTCTGCGACCACACGACCATCCGGCCCAAGTGTGACAGGCGTGCGGGACGCCTGCCATTCGGCCTTCAGAGAAGAAAGATCACCAAGATCCGCCTTCAGCATGGCGAGAATGCGCGAAACCTCTGCCTCGAATGCTTTGCGCCGGCGCACCGCATAGCGATCCGTCAGGTGGAGGCCCATCCATCGGCGCGGGCGTCCATAAACGTCGATCCGGTTGCGGACATGGCGGGTGTGCAGGGCGCCGTCCTGGTCGGCGCTCGGTCCCGGGGCCTCGCTGATGTCATCGACGGGATCGCGCAGCGAAAGCCGGTTGTACTGGAACTGAACGGTCGGGTCCGGTCCAACATAGATGTTGAGCGTCGTAACCTCCGTCGGGGCATCGAGCCGCGCGAGGTAATAGGTCCAGAAATCATTCCCGGCGTAATAACTGCCAAGCGGGCCGATAAAGAACGGTGTCTTCCGAAAGCCTTGGTCATCCAGCCACGGGATCAGGTCGTCTTTGACGGCTTTGTTGAGAGCGCCACGGGCGGCCTTGATCCTGTCGGGAACATTGCCCATTACCAACCCTCCCGCGTCAGACGTATTTCGATGCGCGGTACGATGGACGCAACAGCGCGGGCGGCGCGGTCGGCGATGCGCGCCTGCCGCGCGCCAGAGCGGACGGCTTTCGATTTGGACCAGCGAAGGCTCATCGGGATTGCGATCAGGTTCACCGGGACAAGCACGGCGCTGGCCAGAAACAGGACGGGAAACGTCACCCATCTGAAGAGCTTTTCGGCAAGACCCATCCCGTCGGTGTAGAGATACTGGTTGAGTATCCCGAACCCAACCGCCGACCATGGCCGCCACGGCGAGAGCGTTTGATACGGGAACCGGTTATCTGAGAAACGCCAGCCGGGACGTGGCCCCTTGATCGTCCGGTCCCGCCGCTGGCCTTCGATCTGCGCCGCCGCGTAAGCGTCACTTACCTCGGGGTCGGACAGGGAAAACACCTCTGTCCGGGCCGCTAGTGCCGGGTCGCGAGACGGGCCGACCCAAAGGTGTGTCCGCAAGAGGATATCGGGGCGCAGCCGACGCATGAGAAACCAGTCGTAGCCCTGACCATTCCAGCCCTGATGATCGGCAAGGGCCGGGTCCGGGACAAATCCCTCCGCCGCGAAAGCAGGCAGCACCCGGGTTTCAACGGCATCGCGCAGGCGCTGAAGCGGACCTTGGCCGTCTTTGCCCGCGCGCGCCATGTCAGACCCCGAACCAGTCGTCGATACGCTTTTGCAGATGCGCCCAGACCGCCGGTGCGCCGCGCCTGACCTTGACGCCCACCCGCGTTTCAAGCTGTTCGTGCGTGACGTTATATTCGGTCCAGGTGCCGCCGTTCGCTTCCAGATTGCAGATCACCGGCTGTACCCGGTCAAGTGATTTGGCGAACACCGCATCATCGCTTTCGGCGGCCTCGAATTCATCCCAGAGCGCCCGGTATTCGGCGGCTTGGTCGTCGGGCAAAAGCCCGAAAAGACGGTCGGCGGCGGCCTGTTCCTTCGCGGCCATTTCGTCGGGGTCGTGGTTGCCGTGAATCGGCGCGTCGCCGGCGTCGATCTCGACGATATCGTGGAGAAGCAGCATCTTCAGCACGCGGTCGATCCGGACGGGCCGCGTGCTGTGCTCAACCAGCGTTAGCGCATAGAGCATGATATGCCAGCTGTGTTCAGCCGAATTTTCGCGGCGCGACCCGTCATGGATCGGTGTGCCGCGCAGGATGGATTTCAGGCGATCTGCCTCGTGCAGGAAGTAAAGCTGGGCGGTCAGGCGCGGGTCTTGTGGGATCTCATTGCTCATGGAACGATCGATAACCGATTGAAGCGTCACCGAAAAGCAGACTTGTGCGCGGCAAAGGCTTGGGGCAAGTTCAAGCCGCTGGGGGGCGGAAGGCAAGAGCGGCAGAATGAAGACCCACGCTACCGGCATCGCCCTGATCGCACTGACCCTTTGGTGTGGACCCGCCATGGCGCAAACCGCGCCCTCGGATTGCGTGCTCGCCCTTCTGGCCCAGCGGGACGCCCGGTTTGCCACCCTTCAGGATCAGATTGCGGATGTGGTTGCGCGGGCGCATCCCGAGTTGCGCGAAGTCGCTGACGCCGCGGCGGAAGCACAGGTCGCGATGCGGGCGACAAGTACACGTCGGCTGATCCATCTTATCGGCACGCGACCTGCGCTTCTGGGCCCGTCGCAAACGCTTCATGGTCTGGCCAATCTTGCCTTGTCGGAGGAAGAGCTGGTCGGGCTGCGGGCCGCGGACCCGGGGTTCGCGGCCATCGAAGCCAAGCGAGAGGCCGCGCTGGCGCGCTCTGCCGCGATGCCGGGGATGGACCGCTTGCGCGAAGCCGTCGCGGAAGCGGTGCAAGACCCCGAAGGACTGGCGCCGGTTCTCGAAGAGTTCGCGTCGGCCAATGCCATGCTCGAACGCGACTATGTGGCGTGTTTCGACGAAGGCTAGCGCGGACGATCTTTCGTGGACAAATCGGGGCGAGCGCAGCGCGCTAGCGAGAAGTCTCTGTCAGCCGCCGCTGCACATATTCGCTGACATTTCCGATCATCTGTTCCATGTGCGGATCTTCGAAGAAATGGCCAGCGCCCTCGATCTCCTGATGGGTGATCGTGATGCCCTTTTGCTCATGAAGCTTTTCGACGAGCGTATGTGTGTCGCGCGGCGGGGCCACGCGGTCGGCGGTGCCGTTGATGATCAGACCCGAAGACGGGCAGGGCGCGAGGAACGAGAAGTCGTACATGTTGGCGGGCGGTGAGACCGAAATGAAGCCGGTGATCTCGGGCCGCCGCATCAGAAGTTGCATGCCGATCCAGGCGCCGAAGCTGAAACCCGCGACCCAGCAATGCTTGGCGTTCTGGTTCATCGATTGCAGGTAGTCGAGGGCCGAGGCCGCATCGCTCAACTCACCGATGCCCTGATCATATTCCCCCTGAGACCTGCCCACGCCACGGAAGTTGAACCGCAGCACGGTGAAGCCCATCTCGTGAAAGGCGTAATGCAGGTTGTAGACCACGCGGTTGTTCATCGTGCCGCCAAACTGCGGATGCGGGTGCAGGATGATCGCGATGGGCGCGTCCTTGGCCTTTTGCGGGTGGTAGCGGCCTTCAAGCCGTCCCTCGGGGCCGGGGAAAATTACCTCGGGCATCGTGCTGACTTCCTTCGTCCTCACCCCTGGCCACGATATCTTGACGAATTTGGTCAGGGTCTTTAGAATTATTCTAACTCCGGTAAAGACTACCGGATTAGGGGTGGCTAGCACCTAAGCCTCCCTTTGCGCGACGTCAATGACCACTGGGGGTACGGCCCGTGAAACTCAGCACAAAAGGGCGCTATGCGATGGTGGCGCTGGCCGATCTTGCGGTTGCACCGGAAGGCGGATTGGTGCCGCTTGCCGAACTGAGCAAACGGCAGGACATTTCGCTTCCCTATCTCGAACAGCTTTTCGTGAAACTGCGCCGCGCGGGCCTTGTCGACAGCGTGCGCGGGCCCGGTGGCGGTTACCGTTTGGCGCGGCCGGCCTCCGAGATCCGCGTCTCGGACATTCTTGGCGCCGTGGATGAGACCGTGAGCGCGATGCATACCGGGGCCGGGGCCTCGGGCGGGCTCTCGGGCACGCGGGCGCAATCGCTGACCAACCGCTTGTGGGAGGGGCTGTCGGCCCATGTTTATGTCTTCCTGCACCAGACGCGCCTGTCGGATGTGGTTGGCAATGACCTGACGCCTTGTCCGGCGGTGCCGTCGCTCTTGACTGTGGTCGACGAGACGTGAGCGCAGCCCCCCGAATTGAGGCGCGTGCCGCGCCACGCGATTCTGTTGCGCCGCCTTCGGCGTCGCGGTGCCTCCGGCGGGAATATTTCCGGCCAGAAGACGGGCAGGACGCGTAAATGGAGCGGGTTTATCTCGACTGGAACGCCACCGCGCCGCTGCGGGCCGAGGCGCGGGAGGCGATGATCGCGGCGTTCGATCTCGTGGGCAACCCATCCTCGGTTCATGCCGAGGGGCGGGCGGCGAAGGCGGCGGTCGAGCGGGCGCGCGCGCAAGTCGCCGAAGCCGTGGGATGCAAACCCATCGAAGTGGTCTTTACCTCGGGCG
This sequence comes from Paracoccaceae bacterium, assembly GCA_013042605.1. GTDB lineage: Bacteria > Pseudomonadota > Alphaproteobacteria > Rhodobacterales > Rhodobacteraceae > JABDPT01. The sequence continues at coordinate 12,457 of JABDPT010000177.1, read as the reverse complement.
CGACCGAGGCGGCGGGCATTCTGGCGCAGGTCGCGCCGCATGGGGCGGTGTGCGTGGACGAAACCGCGCATGACGCGCTGTGGGCGCAGTTCGATCTGACCCATGTCGAGACCGGCCAGAACGTGCTGGCCATGGGATTGGCCAATTCCGAGACAGGGGTCATTTCCGAGGTTCCGGAGCGGGGCGCGGAGGGATATGCCTATGGGGCGCGGGTTGCCGGCAGCCTGCTTTTGGACGTGACGCAGGCTGTGGGCCGCATCCCTTGGTCGTTCGCCTGGTCGGGCGCCGACATTGCGGTGCTAAGCGCCCATAAGCTTGGCGGGCCCAAGGGCGTGGGCGCACTGATCGTGAAGGATGGCCTTGATATCGAACCGCTTCAGCGGGGCGGTGGGCAGGAAATGGGGCGGCGGTCCGGGACCGAAAACGTGGCCGGCATCGTCGGCTTCGGAGCGGCGATCGAAGCCGCGATGGCGGATCTTGAAGCTGGCGTCTGGGCCGAGGTCGAAAAACTTAGAAATATTCTAGAAACAACTCTGGCCTCTGACGCAAAAGAGACTATTTTTTTAGGGATTGATCGGGCGCGCCTGCCCAACACCTCTTGCTTCGCCACCCCCGGATGGAAGGGTGAGACGCAGGTGATGCAGATGGACCTGGCCGGATTTGCCGTATCAAGCGGGTCGGCCTGTTCCAGCGGCAAGGTGCGCGAGAGCCGGGTTTTGAGGTCGATGGGTCTTGATGCCGTTGCCAGCGCAAGCGCGCTGCGGGTGTCGATGGGTCCGACGACCACCGAAGATGACGTGATGCGCTTTGCCGAAAGCTGGCTGCGTCAGTTGAAGAAATTCCGCCAGAAGGCGGCATGAGGCGAAAGGGAGCTGGCCAATGGCTGCACTGGATACGACGGTTGTGAAAGAGGGTGTCGATCAGGAAACGGTCGATGCCGTCAAGTCGCTGTCGGGCAAGTACAAGTACGGCTGGGAAACCGAGATCGAGATGGACTATGCGCCCAAGGGCGTGAACGAAGACATCGTGCGCCTGATCTCGTCCAAGAACGAAGAGCCGGAATGGATGACCGAATGGCGGCTGGAAGCGTTCAAGCGCTGGCAGCAGATGGAAGAGCCTGATTGGGCGATGGTCGAATATCCGAAGATCGATTACCAGGATCAGTATTACTATGCCCGTCCCAAGAGCATGGATGAAAAGCCGAAGTCCCTGGACGATGTCGATCCGAAGCTGCTTGAGACCTATTCGAAGCTCGGGATCCCGCTGAAAGAGCAGATGATCCTTGCCGGGGTCGAAGGCGCCGAGGACGCCCCGGCGGAGGGCCGCAAGGTCGCCGTAGATGCGGTGTTCGACAGTGTGAGCGTGGGCACGACGTTTCAGGCGGAGTTGAAGAAGGCCGGTGTCATCTTCTGTTCGATCTCGGAGGCGATCAAGGAACACCCTGAGCTGGTGAAGAAGTACCTCGGCTCGGTGGTTCCCCAGTCGGACAACTTCTTCGCGACGCTGAATTCGGCCGTCTTCTCGGACGGGTCGTTCGTTTACGTGCCGCCGGGCGTGCGCTGCCCGATGGAGCTTTCGACCTATTTCCGGATCAATGCCGAAAACACCGGCCAGTTCGAGCGGACGCTGATCATCGCCGACAAGGGATCTTACGTCAGCTATCTTGAAGGCTGCACCGCGCCGATGCGGGACACGCATCAGCTGCATGCGGCGGTCGTTGAACTGGTGGCCCTCGAAGATGCCGAAATCAAGTATTCGACGGTTCAGAACTGGTATCCCGGCGATGAGAATGGCGTGGGCGGCATCTATAACTTCGTGACCAAGCGCGCCGATTGCCGTGGCGACCGGTCCAAGGTGATGTGGACGCAGGTGGAAACCGGGTCGGCGATCACGTGGAAATACCCCTCATGCATCCTGCGGGGCGAGGGCAGCCAGGGCGAGTTCTATTCCATCGCCATCGCCAACAATATGCAGCAGGCCGATACCGGCACGAAAATGGTGCATCTGGGCAAGAACACCAAGTCGCGCATCGTCTCAAAGGGGATCAGCGCGGGTAAGGCGCAGAACACCTATCGGGGCCTTGTGTCAATGCATCCGCGCGCCAAGGACAGCCGCAACTATACCCAGTGCGACAGCCTTTTGATCGGCGATAAATGCGGGGCGCACACGGTGCCTTACATCGAGGTCAAGAACAATTCATCGCGGGTAGAGCATGAGGCGACGACATCGAAGGTGGATGACGATCAGCTGTTTTATTGCCGCAGCCGCGGGATGGACGAGGAAGAGGCCGTGGCCCTTGTCGTGAACGGGTTCTGCAAGGAAGTGCTTCAGGCGCTGCCGATGGAGTTCGCGATGGAAGCGCAGCAGCTTGTGGCGATCTCTCTGGAAGGGTCCGTGGGCTAGGCGATGCCCGCCGCTGGCTTTGATACCACCCGCGTTTCGCGACTGATCGAGATGCTGCCCCTGACGCGCCGCACGCGTGTCGTGGACGTGGGCGCCAACCCGATCAACGGTACGCCACCCTATGGCAACCTGCTTGCCATGGGCGGCTGCGAAGTGTGGGGGTTCGAGCCCGAGGAAACGGCGTTTGCGCGGCTCACGAATTCCGAGACGGAGACCTATCTGCCCTATGCCGTCGGGGATGGGTCAGAGGCGGTTCTGAACGTCACGCGGTCCATTTCTCTGTCGTCGCTTCTGACACCCGATGCCCGGACGGCGGCGATGTTTCAGCGGTTTTCGCGCCCGGGAACGGTGGAACGTCAGGTGCCGGTGACGACGCATCGGCTGGATGATCTGGACGATGTGCCGGAGTTCGATCTTTTGAAGATCGATGTTCAGGGGGGCGAGTTGCAGGTCTATTCGGGGGCCGCGCGGAAGCTTGAGACAGCGGCGGCGGTCATCTCGGAAGTGGCCTTCGTTCCGCTTTATGAGGATCAGCCGCTGCTCGACGCCCAGATGGCGCATTTGCGCGGACATGGGATGGATTTTCACAAGTTCCTGTTCACGAAGGGGTTTTCCCTGCGGGGTGGCGTCGGCAGCCTTCTGGAAAAGCGCAAGCATGGCAACCAGTTGCTCGATGGCGACGCCGTGTTCATCCGCAGCTTGCGCTTTCCCGAGGCGCAGACGGACGAGGCGCTGGGCCATCTGGCGGTGCTGGCGGACGCGGTATTCGAAAGCTTTGATGTCGCGGCGCGCTGCGTGCAGCTTTTGGTCGACCGGGGCCGGATCACGAAACGCGATGCCGAAAGCTATGTCCGGACACTGCCGGATTTGGCGCAGTCTGAGAAGGTGCGGGCATGATGCGATCCGTTCTGACCACTGCCGCACTTACCGGCGCGTTTTGCGCGGTGTTTGCCGTTGGCATCGACTGGGTGTCCGAGATATTGGAGCGCCCCCAGATTTTCGGGGTGAGCTTCGTGTCGGGCTTTCTGGGAAGCCTCTTTGCACAGACGATCATGGGCCGCTGGCGGGAGGCGGGGAAATGAGCGCGCTGGCATGGAATATATATACTAATCAATTATTTACGCGTCAAATTTCGGAGTGCATCATGAAATTCCGTGACCCTTATGAAGAACGCAAGGCGGCGGCGGAAGGCCGCGCGCCGGTGGAACCAAGAGCCGCGACGCGGTGGAGCGATCAGGCTGACGGTAATAGGCAGCGCAATTCGGGAAGTTCGACACCCGGCGGCGTTGCATCCTCTCTTGACCTATTTGTCGGGTTAATCTGGGGCATGGCGGCATCCGCTGCCCTAGCTTTCGCGAATGCAAATTTCGAAAAGTTCGTCGCGGATGATGCCAGAGGAGTGCTCTACGCGCTTATTCTTTTCGCCTTCGTCTCATTCCTGGTGGCCTTTCTTGGCGCGCTGCGCCGCTTGTTTTCATCGAGTTTTCGTGCGGCCCGAGGCTGGTCGAAGACAATCGGTTTCGTTTTGGGCATGGCCTTGGCGCCAGTAACGCTCGCCGTTGCTGGCGCTCAATAGGTTACAAAGAAAGGATCGGATTCATGAACATGATCGTCACCACAACCCCTTCCATCGAAGGCAAATCCATCACCGGCTATCACGGCGTCGTCGTGGGTGAGGCCATCCTTGGCGCCAATGTGTTTCGCGACCTTTTTGCGAGCATCACCGATATCGTCGGTGGCCGGTCGGGCGCTTATGAGCAGGAGCTGGGCAAGGCCCGCGACATCGCCCTGCGCGAGCTTCAGGAACGCGCCGCGATGCAGGGGGCGAATGCGGTCGTGGGCGTCGATCTCGATTACGAGGTTATCAACAACATGCTCATGGTGTCGGCGTCCGGCACGGCCGTGACGGTTACCTGAGCGCACGAAACGAGACCTGAGCGAAACATGATCCAGACAGCCACGAAACCTGCCTTTTTGCCCCGCTATGCCGGGGTTTGTTGCGTGGTTGAGGACAACGCGAACCTTTGGCGAGTATTGTTGCCAAGGGACCCGACGTCCTGTTCGAAATTCTCCATCCCCCGGCCTTCGTTTGGTCAAACTGCCCCGGCAGAACAGTCCGCGAGAGTTGAAGGGGATTGCACCTATGGCAGCGATGGCGGAAGGGCAGCGCGACGTATTCGTCGAACGGCTCAAGCGGATCGAAAAGGGCGGGCCGAACACCATCGGCGAGCTTCTGATCGGGCCCGGGGATGTGGAAGGTCCGAAACTGAAGAAGCAGCGCAAGAAACTGCGCCTTGGCTGGCTGGGCGACATTGCGATCATGCCCTTCGCGGCGGCGCTGGGCGCTGTGGCGATGTTGAGCGGTCGTGTGGGCGCCTATCATCTGACGCAGCCCGGCGCCGAGGGCGTCGCGATGGTGACGTCCGATGCCATGATCCTGATGACCGATATCGGTATCGCGCTGACGCTCGCGCTTGCGCTGGCCTGGTGCTTCAAGCTGGGGCGCGGTCTGCGCCTTGTTGCCTTGGTTGCAGGCTTCCTTGGCGTAATGCTCTTCGAAGCTCAGTTGATCGAACAGGCGCCCGACGCCTTTGTCGCCCTCTTTTCCGAAACCTATGTTTCGGCCATGACCACGGAACTGCCGCGAACCGTTCCCGGCACCTGACACCCAAACAAAAACCGACACTCCGAAACGGGCCCCGCCATGCGGCGGGCGCCCGTTTTCGTGCTGCATGAAACGAGGAAAAAATGCTGGAAATCAAAAATTTGCACGTCTCTCTTGAAGAAGAAGAGAAGGAAATTCTCAAAGGCGTGGACTTAACGGTCGAGGCGGGCACCGTGCATGCGATCATGGGCCCCAACGGGTCGGGCAAATCCACGCTGTCCTATGTCTTGTCGGGGCGCGGTGGATATGAAGTGACCGAAGGCACCGCGACGCTTGAAGGCGAAGACGTCCTTGAGATGGAGCCGGAAGAACGTGCGGCGGCTGGCCTTTTTCTTGCATTCCAATACCCGGTCGAGATCCCGGGCGTCGGCAACATGACCTTCCTGCGCACCGCCTTGAATGCACAGCGCAAGGCGCGTGGCGAGGAAGAGATCAGTGCGGCGGACTTCCTCAAGCTGATCCGGGAAAAGGCCAAGGCCCTGAAGATCGATGCCGACATGCTCAAGCGCCCCGTCAATGTGGGTTTCTCGGGTGGCGAGAAAAAGCGCAATGAAATCCTGCAGATGGCGATGCTTGAGCCGCGCATGTGCATTCTGGATGAAACCGATAGCGGGCTTGACGTTGATGCGATGAAGCTTGTGTCCGAGGGCGTGAACGCCCTGCGCGATGCCGGGCGCGGCTTCCTTGTGATCACCCACTATCAGCGCCTGCTGGACCACATCAAACCCGATGTGGTGCACATCATGGCCGATGGCCGTATTGTCAAAACCGGCGGCCCCGAGCTGGCGCTTGAGGTTGAACACAACGGCTATGCCGGCATCCTGGCGGAGGTGGCGTGATGGCGCTTGCCAAGGTAAAAATGGATGCCACCGAGGCGCGGCTTGCCTCGGTCGCGCTCCCGCAATCGCCCGCATGGGCCCAAAAGGCGCGCGAAGATGCGCTTGGCCGGCTGCGCGCCGCCGGGCTTCCGGGGCGTCGCGATGAGTATTGGAAGTTCACCAACCCGACCGACCTGATCTCGCCCGAGGCGCCCGAGGCCGCCGTTTTCAACGCGGGTGACGAATCCCCGGTTTTCGGGGATATCGACCGTCTGCGCATCGTCTTCGTCGATGGTGTGTTCGATCCCGACGCCTCTGACGATCTGGAGATGGCAGGGGTCGAAATCGACCGGCTTGGCGATCCCGCGGCCCCCGATCTGCATTGGGCCCGCGATCTTTATGGCGTGCTGGAAGCCCGTGGTCAGACACCCGTTGCGCGCCCGCTGGCAACGCTGAACACCGCTGCGGCTGCCGATGGCGTGTTGATCCGGGTGACCGGCAAGGCGCCGCGCCCGATTTCGCTGTCCTACCTGCATAGCGATCCGGCCTCAGACGCGACGCTGCACCATGTCGTGCGGGTGGAAGCAGGGGGCGAGTTGACCATTCTCGAAAACGGCCCCGCCGCCGCGCGCTTCAACAAATGCATGGAGATCGACATCGCAGACGGCGCCGCGTTCCATCACGTCCGCGCGCAGGGCCGGGATCATGAACGGCGCGCAGTGACCCATATGTTCGTGCGACTGGGCACCGAAAGCACCTATAAAAGCTTTACGCTGACCGCCAACGGCGTGATGACCCGCAATGAACAGGTCGTGGAACTGACCGGCGACAATGCGATTGCGCATGTCGCGGGGGCCGCACTTGGCGATGGCGACTTTCACCACGATGACACGGTGTTCGTGACCCACGACGCGATCAATTGCGAAAGCCGGCAGGTGTTCAAGAAGGTGCTTCGCAACGGTGCGACCGGCGTGTTTCAGGGCAAGATCCTTGTCAAACCGGACGCCCAGAAGACCGACGGCTATCAGATCAGTCAGGCTCTTCTGCTGGACGGGGACAGCCAGTTCCTCGCCAAGCCCGAGCTTGAGATCTATGCCGATGACGTCGCCTGTTCGCATGGCTCGACCTCGGGCGCGATCGACGAGACCGCGCTTTTCTATCTGCGCTCGCGCGGGGTGCCGACCAAGGATGCACAGGATCTTCTGGTTCTGGCTTTCCTTACCGAGGCCATCGAAGAGATCGAGGACGAGGCGATTGGCGATGATATCCGCTCGCGTCTTGAAGGCTGGCTGGCCCGCCGCCGAAGCTGACCGACGTGAGTGCAACCCTCGATATCCTGCGCAGCTATCGCAGTCCGCGCAGCGTCATGCGTCGCCGCATCGCCGGCGACGCGAACGAGGCGCGTGCCGTGGTCATTCTGATTGTCGGTTGCGGATTGCTTTTCATCGCGCAATGGCCTTCGCTGGCCCGCATGGCCTTTGAAGACCCGTCCATCCCGCTGGAGGCGCGGCTTGGCGGGGCGCTTTTCGCCTGGATGTTTCTGATGCCGCTCTTTCTTTACGCGCTCGCCGGGATCAGCCGCCTGATAGCGGTGCTATTGCGCGGGCGGGGCACGCATTACAGCGCGCGCATGGCGCTTTTCTGGGCTTTGCTGGCCTCGGCCCCGCTTTGGCTTTTCAACGGTCTGGTGGCGGGCTTCATCGGGCCGGGACCGGCGGCAAATGGCACCGCTTTGATCGCGGGGGTTGCATTCCTGTGGATTTGGGGCGCAGGTCTCTGGGAAACAGAGCACAGGCACGAGGCGTCCGGATGACGTTCACCCTTAATCAGTTGCTGGCGATGGTCGGCCGGTCGATCCAGAACCCGCGCGAAGGCGCGGCCGAAGTTCTGTCGCTTGGTATTCCGCGCGAAGCGCTTTGGCTGATCCTGCTGATCGTGGTTGTGCTGTCGGTGGTGCTGGCGCAACTGACGACGATCCTTGTGGGCGGCGGCGGCGGGCCGATGTTCGACGGCCTGCTGGCAAGCCCACTGGTGACCGGTGGTATCCAGCTTGCGCTTCTGGTGATCATGATCGCGGCGGTGTTCTTTGTCGGCCGCGCCTTTGGCGGCACCGGCAGCTTCGAGGAATCGATGCTGCTGATGTCGTGGTTGCAGTTCATTATGGTCTGCATCCAGGTCGTCCAAACCCTTGCAATGCTGATCATGCCGCCCCTCGCCGGGCTGATCGGGATTGCCGCACTGGTGCTCTTTTTCTGGTTGATGACCAATTTCGTGGCGGTGCTGCATGGCTTTCGCTCGCTGGGGCAGGTCTTTGTGATGATCATCGTCTCGGGATTCGCCATCGCCTTTTTCGCCTCGATCGTGTTGACCATTCTGGGCGTCGGCATGCCGATGCCAACCGGAGAAATCTGATGTACGACGTCACGGCGATCCGCCGCGATTTCCCGATCCTGTCGCGCGAGGTGAACGGCAAACCGCTGGTATACCTCGATAACGGCGCGTCGGCGCAAAAGCCGCAGGTCGTGATCGATGCGGTCACGCAGGCCTATTCCCATGAATATTCGAATGTTCACAGGGGCTTGCACTACCTGTCCAATCTGGCGACCGAAAAGTACGAGGCCGTGCGCGGTACCATCGCCCGCTTTATCAATGCAGGGTCCGAAGACGAGATCGTGATGAATTCGGGCACGACAGAGGGCATCAACCTGGTCGCTTATAGCTGGGCCATGCCCCGGCTCGAGGCGGGAGATGAGATCATCCTGTCGGTGATGGAACATCACGCCAATATCGTGCCCTGGCACTTCCTGCGCGAACGGCAGGGCGTGGTGCTGAAATGGGTCGATGTGGATGCGCGCGGCGATCTTGACCCGCAAAAGGTGATTGATGCCATCGGTCCCAAGACCAAGCTGATTGCAATCACGCACCTGTCGAATGTTCTGGGCACCAAGGTCGACGTGAAAGCGATATGTGACGCCGCGCGCGCCCGCGGTGTCGCCGTGCTTGTCGACGGCAGTCAGGCGGTGGTGCACATGCCCGTGGACGTGCAGGACATCGGCTGTGATTTCTATGCCATCACCGGCCACAAGCTTTACGGCCCCTCCGGTTCCGGCGCGATCTATATCCGCCGTGACCGCATGGACGAAATGCGCCCCTTCATCGGCGGCGGCGATATGATCCGCGAGGTGCACAAGGATACCGTCACCTATACCGACCCGCCGATGAAGTTCGAGGCCGGCACACCCGGCATCGTCCAGCAGATCGGGCTTGGCGTGGCAATCGACTACATGACATCGCTGGGGATGGAGGAGATTGCCGCCCATGAGGAAGGGTTGCGCGACTATGCGCGCACGCGCCTCGATGGGCTGAACTGGCTGACGGTGCAGGGCACATCCGACACCAAGGCGGCGATCTTTTCCTTCACTCTGGATGGGGCGGCCCACGCGCATGACATCTCGACCGTGCTCGACAAAAAGGGCGTCGCGGTGCGTGCCGGCCAACACTGCACCGGCCCGCTGATGGACCATCTGGGCCTGAGCGCCACCTGCCGCGCGTCCTTCGGCCTCTACAACACCAAGGAAGAAGTGGATGTGCTGATCGATGCGCTGGAACTCTGCCACGATCTCTTTGCGTAAGGCAGTCTTGCGGCGATCCGGACGGCCCGTTATAGCAACCTCAGGCACCCGTAGCTCAGCTGGATAGAGCGCTGCCCTCCGAAGGCAGAGGCCAGAGGTTCGAATCCTCTCGGGTGCGCCATGCAACATCTTCCAGAAGTTCGACGGACCGCGTTCGCGACGCCCTTTATCGCGCGCCGCCGTCCAGCATCCGCGCGACCCGGCTCATGACCTCCGATTGCAGCGCGTGTGCGGCCTCGGGGCTCTCGGCCTCGGCATAGACCCGGCACTCCGGCGCGTTGCCCGAGGGGCGAAGGTGGGCGATGCGGCCATCGGCAAGGGTGGCGCGAAAGCCGTCGGTGCGGTCGACGGCGGCAACCGTGCCCAGCCCTTCGAAAAGCTCTGTTCGCGCCGGGCCGTCGTCGTCGATGGACCTGATCAGGCGGGCAGAGGCGTCGGTTTCCACACCGACGAGGCGATCGGTTGCCGTGAAGCGCGCGGGCAGGGTGGCGTTCAGTGCGGCCAGGGTCAGTCCGCGTTCCCGCGCCAGGCCCAACGGGGCAATCAACGGCAGCACGCTGTCCCGGGTCATGAGCGGGGGCAAGCTGCGCCCGTCCCGCGAGGCGGTAAACCCTGTCAGAAAGCCGCCGTTCGCTTCGTATCCGGCGACCGCCTTTGCGCCGGCTGTGCGGGCGGCTTGCATCCCGGCGATGACATGCGGGCTGCCGATCCGGGTGCGGTGCACCGTGAACGACCCCATGGCATCGACCAGCGTGTTCGACGACACCGGTGTCACAAGATCCGTGGCGCCGATGGCCAGCGCGGTCAGCGGCCCCAAACGGTCGCCCGGAATGATCTGGCCCTGCGCATCCGCCAGCATCGGTCGGTCTGCATCCCCGTCGGTCGAAACGATCGCATCGAGCCGGTGATCCCGCGCCCAGCCCGCCAGCATGTCTTGCGTGGACGGGTCGACCGCTTCGGTGTCGACCGGGATGAAACGATCGGACGGGCCCAGCGATATGCAGTCGGCGCCAAGCCCGGTCAGGATCGCGCTCAGACATGCGCGGGCGGCCGAGCTGTGTTCATAAAACCCGATGCGCATTTGCGCGAGATAATCGGACGGGAAGAACGATGTGTAACGGTCTGAAAAAGCGGATAAAGCGGCGGTTTCCGGGATCAACTCCGCGGTATCGACCGCTGCCGTCAGGTCGAGTTCCGCCACCCCGGCGGTGATCGCCGCCTCGTCGTCTTTTGTGATCTCACCGTGCCGGGTATAGAACTTCAGACCGTTTCGGTCGTCGGGGATGTGACTGCCGGTCACCATGACCGCGGCGGTTCCGCGGGCGGTCGCCAGAAGGGCAAGGGCAGGGGTTGGCAACACCCCGCAATCGAGGGCACGCAGCCCAAGCCTTGCCGCCCCGCTGGCCACAGCCGCCGCCATCCGGGGCGAGGAGGCGCGCATATCCCGCGCGATCAGAACCGTGCCATCGGTTTCCGCACCACGCAGAAAGGCAAAGGTGTAACCGGCACAAAGCGGGTCGGTCAGATCGGTGACAAGGCCACGCAGGCCGGAAGTTCCGAATTTGGGCGGCATGGGAACGGTCCTTGGTAGTATCCCCGGACAGTCCCGCGTTGCGCCGGGGGCGTCAAGCGGCACGGATTTGTCCGAACCTTCCGGAACTGTGCAAACGGTTTATGTGCATAAATTGAGGGTGACTTGCCCAACGGGGTTTTCTATGTGCGACGTAACACGAAACAAAAGGAGCCTGAGATGAGCTGGAATCCCGCCCTCGACCCCGATTGTCCCGCCGGTGATGCCGTCGATGCCATTGAAACCCTGATCATCCCGCGCGCCCGCGATCTTGGCGCGCTGGAAGTGCGCCGTGCGTTGCCCGCTCCCAAGCGGCAGATGGTCGGTCCCTTCATCTTTTTCGACCAGATGGGCCCGGCCGAGTTTCTGCCCACCAAAGGCCTCGACGTACGCCCGCACCCGCATATCGGGCTTGCCACGATCAGCTATCTTTACAGCGGGCGCATGCACCACCGTGACAGCCTTGGCACGGATGCCTGGATCGAACCGGGGGCCGTGAACTGGATGGTCGCGGGGCATGGCATCACCCATTCCGAACGCACCGACGACGAGACGCAAACCCAGCCGATGCCGTTTTTCGGCATCCAGACCTGGGTCGCGCTGCCGAAAGATCACGAGGATCGCCCGGCGGAATTCGAACACGCCCCGAAGAACGCGCTGCCGTTCTTCGAAGGCGAGGGCAAGCAGGTGCGCCTGATCCTTGGCAATGCCTACGGAGAACGCGCCCCGGTCAAGGTCGCGTCCGAGATGTTCTATGCCGATGCTGTGCTTGCCCCGGGGGCGAAGTTGCCGCTTCCCGACGATCACGAGGATCGCGGTGCCTATGTCGTGGAAGGCGAGGTGAGTGTCGGCAATGACGTGTTCGAAGCCGGGCGCATGATGGTGTTTCGTCCCGGCGACCGCGTGTCGATGACCGCCGGTCCGCAGGGCGCCCGCATCATGCTCTTGGGCGGCGAGACGCTTGAAGGGTCGCGCTATATCTGGTGGAACTTCGTCGCCTCCTCGAAAGAGCGCATCGAAGAGGCCAAGGAAGCCTGGCGTCGCGAAGACTGGGCTGACGGGCGGTTCCAGTTGCCGGTGGGCGACGCGGAGGAGTTCATTCCGCTGCCTGCGCGTTAAGGCTGTTGCAGTTGGTCTGACTTGGCGTCACCTCTGGGGGGCAGAAGCCCCGGACCGATGCCAAAAAGGACCCATTCCCGATGACCGCGATGCCCGATACCGGACGGTCGAATGCCATCGGGATCACGCTCATCGTGCTGGTGATGGTGTTTCTGACCATCAACGACACGGGCGTGAAGTGGCTATCCAACGACTACCCGTTGCATCAGATCGTGTTCATTCGATCCTCGATCGGGATCTGCATCACGAT
>JABDPT010000170.1 GCA_013042605.1 Paracoccaceae bacterium | reverse complement strand
GTCCAGGACCCGGTCGTGAAATCCTGCAACCGCGAGCCCACGGACAGGATCACATCCGCCGCCTCGGCCACTGCGTTGGCGCTATCGGATCCGGTCACACCCACGGGGCCGCTGTTCAACGGATGCGTCGCGACCATGTTGGCACGGCCTGCAATGGTCTCGATCACTGGGATCTGGTGGGTCTCGGCGAATTTGGTGAGCTCTTCGACCGCCCCAGAATACTGCACCCCGCCACCGGCGATGATCGCCGGGCGCTTGGATTGCCGCAGCGCGACCATGGCGGCGGCGATCTCATCGCCATCGGGCATCTGGCGACGGATGCGGTGGGTGCGTTCCTTGAAAAGCTCAACGGGGTAGTCATAGCTCCACCCCTGCACATCCTGTGGCAGCGCGATGAAGGCCGGCCCGCAATCGGCGGGGTCAAGCATTGTGGCCAGCGCGGCGGGAAGCGACTGGATGACCTGCGCGGGGTGCGTGATCCGGTCCCAATAACGGCTGACGGCCTTGAACGCGTCATTGAGGCCAAGCGCGGGATTGCCGAAATGCTCAAGCTGTTGCAGCACCGGGTCCGGCAGACGGGTGAGGAAGGTATCTCCGCAAAGCATCAGCACCGGCAGGCGGTTGGCATGCGCCAGTGCGGCCGAGGTCAGAAGGTTCGCGGTGCCGGGTCCGGCGGACGCAGTGCAGAACATGAAGCGCCGCCGCAGATGGTACTTGGAATAGGCCGCCGCCGCGAAGCCCATGCCCTGTTCATTCTGTCCGCGGTAAAGAGGAAGCTCTTCGCGGTGGTCATAAAGCGCCTCGCCCAGACAGGTGACGTTGCCATGCCCGAAGATGCCGAAGCCGCCACCGCAGATGCGCGTCTTTTTCCCATCGATCTCAATGAATTGGGCGGCCAGAAAGCGCACGATGGCCTGTGCGGTCGTCAATCGAATAGTTTCGCCTGACATGGTGGCTGTCCTCCCCTTTCAGATCGGCAATCGTCGATTAAATGCGATTGTCCATTGACCGTGACGCGCATTTGAAGATACTCGAATTGCAACCGGTTGCAAACACTTTCAGGCGACATCTCCATGCGGCACATCGGGATCGGAATTATCGGCGGCGGCTACATGGGAAAGGCCCATGCGGTGGCCATGTCCTCTGTCGGAGCGGTGTTTGAAACAACCCTCCGCCCAACTCTGGAAATGGTCGCCGCCTCGACCCCGCAAAGTGCCGCGCGTTATCGCGACGGCTTCGGCTTCGCGCAATCAACGGACGATTGGCGCGAACTCGTCGCCTCGCCGAAGGTCGAGGCCGTCGTCATCGCCTCACCGCAGACCACGCACCGGGCGATTACCGAGGCGGCCTTTAACCGGGGTTTGCCGGTCTTTTGCGAAAAACCGCTGGGCGCCTCAATCGACGATGCCCGCGCCATGGTCGCCGCCGCGAAAAGCTCTGGCTGCGTGAACATGATCGGCTTCAACTATATTCGCACGCCCGCCTCGCAATTCGCCCGCAACCTGATCGCTGAGGGCGAGATCGGCGATGTCGTCTGGTTCCGTGGCGAGCATACCGAAGATTTCTATGCCGATCCCGACGCCCCGGCCACTTGGCGCACCGACGGCGACGGGAATGGCACGATGGGTGACCTGTCCCCGCATATGATCAACGCCGCCCTCGCGCTCATGGGGCCCATCACCTCGGTCATGGCCGAGATCGAGACGGTTCACGACGCGCGCGGTGGCGTGCCGGTCACCAATGACGATCAGGCGCAGATGATGTGTCGTTTCGCCAATGGCGCGCAGGGGCACATGTTCTTCAGCCGCATCGCCCATGGCCGAAAGATGGGCTATGCCTATGAAATCACAGGCACAAAGGGCGCGATCCGGTTTGATCAGGAAGATCAGAACGCGCTTTGGCTCTACCGGGCCGAGGGGCCAGAGGCCGAGCGCGGGTTCACCAAGATCCTGACCGGCCCGGCGCATCCCGACTATGCCGCGTTCTGTCAGGGCCCCGGGCACGGCACCGGCTATCAGGATCAGATCATCATAGAGGCGCGCGACTTTCTGACCGCCATCGAAACCGGCCAGGCGATCTGGCCGACCTTCGAAGACGGGCTGGCCGTGGCCGAGATTATCGCGGCGGCGCGTATCGCCCATGCCGAAAAGCGCTGGCAGACCGTTGCCGCAGGACAGGAGCCATCATGACCATCCGAATTGGGAACGCCCCTTGTTCCTGGGGCGTCGAATTTGCGGGCGACCCGCGCAATCCGCCGTGGCGCGACGTGCTGCGCGAAAATGCGGAAGCCGGTTACACTGGGATCGAACTGGGCCCGGTCGGCTTCATGCCCGAAGACCCGCCCGTCTTGGCCGAGGCTTTGGAAGAGCACGGACAGGAACTGATCGGCGGTGTCGTGTTTCGCGCCTTTCACGATCCGGCGCAATGGGACGACGTGCTCGATGGGTCAACGCGAACCTGCAAGGCGCTCGCGGCCCATGGCGCAAAGCACCTCGTTCTGATCGACTCGATCTCGCCGCGCCGCGCGCCTACCGCCGGACGGGCCGAGGCCGCCGAACAGATGGACGCCGCCGAATGGAACGCCTTCCGCGACCGCATCGCCCATGTCGCGCGCATGGGCGCCGAGGAATACGGGCTGACTGTCGGAATGCACGCCCATGCCGCCGGTTTCCTCGACTTCGAGCCCGAGCTTGAGCGGCTTCTGGACGAGGTTGACGAGAGCATCCTCAAGATCTGTTTCGACACCGGCCACCACTCTTATGCCGGGTTCGATCCGGTGGCGTTCATGGAACGGCACATCGACCGCATCAGCTATATGCATTTCAAGGATATCGACCCTTCGGTGAAGGCTGACGTGATCGCCAAGGGCACCGGGTTCTATGATGCTTGCGGTCAGGGCATTTTCTGCAATCTGGGCGATGGCGACGTCGATTTCCCGCGCGTGCGCGAAATCCTGTTGCAAGCGGGGTTCGACGGTTGGTGCACGGTCGAACAGGATTGCGACCCGACGCTGCCGGACACCGACCCGCTGCGGGACGCCAAGATCAACAGGGCCTATCTGGCCTCCATCGGTTTTTAGGGACGGGCGACATGGCTGAAAAACTCAAATGGGGCATGGTCGGCGGCGGTGAAGGCAGCCAGATCGGGCCGGCGCACCGCCTTGGTGCACAAGCCGACGGGCATTTTGCCTTTACAGCGGGTGCGCTGGACGTGGTTGCCGAGAAGGGCCGCGCCTATGCACGGTCGCTCGGCGTCGCCCCGGACCGTGCCTATGGCAACTGGCAAGAGATGCTTGACGGCGAGCGCGGGCGCGAAGATCGTCTCGATCTTGTTACCGTCGCCACGCCCAACGCCACGCATTTCGAGATCACCAAGGCGTTTCTCGAAGCCGGGTTCAACGTGCTTTGTGAAAAGCCGATGACGATGACCGTTGAAGAAGGCGAAGAAATCGTGCGCGTCGCCGAACGCGCGGGCAAGATCTGCGCCGTCAATTACTGCTACAGCGCCTATCCGATGGTGCGCCACATGCGCGCGCTGGTCGCGAATGGCACGCTGGGCAAGATCCGCCTTGTCGTCGCCAATTTCAGCCATGGCCACCACGCCGACGCCCGCGATCAGGACAATCCGCGGGTGCGCTGGCGCTATGATCCGGCGCAGGCGGGCGTGTCCGGGCAGATGGCCGATTGCGGCATCCACGCGCTGCACCTCGCCAGTTTCATCCTGAATGACGAGGTGTCGACGCTGTCCGCCGACTTCGCGTCCTGCGTGCCCGGGCGCGAGTTGGAAGACGACGCGATGGTCAATTTCCGGACCGAGGGCGGCACTGTGGGCCGGCTGTGGACCTCGACCGTGGCGATCGGGCGCCAGCACGGGCTCGACATCCAGATTTACGGCGAAACCGGTGGTATGCGCTGGGCGCAAGAACAGCCAAATCAGGTGTATTTCCAGAGCCTTGGCGGCAGAACCGAAATCCTTGAGAAGGGCGATGCCAGTCTGTCGCAGGACGCCGCCCGGCTGTCGCGCGTCGTGATCGGGTCGCCCGAAGGGTTCCCGCTTGCGGTCGCCAATATCTACGTCGATCTGGCCGAGGCGATTGCCGCGCAGCGTGACGGGCGCGACGCCGACCCGGCGGCGCTGCGCTATCCCAAGGCTGTGGACGGGGTGCGCTCGATGGCGGCGGTGCATACGGCGGTGGCGTCGGCCAAGGCCCATGGCGCATGGATGGATGCACGCCCGCCGATGTTCCGCTAACCCGGCAGGGGGCGCAGCGTTCCGCGTTCGATAACCTCACACGGGAAAAGCCGCGCTTCGGGGTAACGCCCCGGGTCTTCAAGCATGGTCGCGACAAGGTCGATCGAGCTCAGGATGATCTGCGGCGCGGGCTGGCGGATCGTGGTGAGGTCGATATTCTCCCACCGCGCCATTTCCATGTCGTTGAGGCCGATCAGGCCGATATCCTCCGGCACGCTCAACCCCGCCGATTGAATGGCGCTGAGCGCGCCGATGGCCACCACGTCATCGCCGCAGAAATAGGCCTCTGCCGGGTCGGTCATCAGAAGCTTGGTCATTTCGACCCGGCCCGCATCGAAGGAATAGGCAGAGGCAAAACTGTGGCTGACCGTCACATGCGGATGCGCCCGCGCAACTTCCATGAACCCCGCGATCCGGTCCTGCGTCGAGGTCGCCGTTTCCGGCCCGCCCAGAAACGCGATGCGTTCATACCCTCTCTCGATCAGCGTGCGAGCGGCCATGCGCCCGCATTCCACGTTGTCGATGCCCACGACATGCACATGGGGCGAGCTTGCGAAGCGCCCGAACGAATGCACCACCGGCACCCGCGCGTCGCGAAAGGCGCGGGCGAACTCGGGCGACAGGGTCGACGAGGCGACGATCACGCCATCGACCGAATACTGGCGCAAAAGGCGTACCGAGTTCTCGGGATCGGTTTCTTCGGACAGGTTCACAAGAAGCGGGCGCAGCCCCCGGTCTTGCAGGCCGCGCGTGAAGAGATCGAACACTTCCAGAAAGAACGGATTGTGAAAGTTATCGGCCACCAGCCCGATCAGTTTGGTTCGCCCGGTCGTCAGCGACGAGGCCAGCGCATTGGGATGATAGCCAAGCGCCGTGGCCGCCTTTTCCACCTTGCGCCGGGTCTTTTCAGACACCGACGCCCCTTCGGTGAACGTGCGCGACACCGCCGAGCGTGACACGCCCGCCAGTTCCGCCACGTCTTTCAGGGTAATCGACATGGACCCAGCCTAGTCGCGCTTTCGCCAATTTGACAAGTCATCTTGCAACCGGTTGCAAAGAATCTCGACTTGTGTTCTTCTGAAAATCGGAGAGCCGGTTTTTCTGTCTGGCATTTCTGCAAAAATGAATCTGGGAGGATCAAGATGAAGTCTTTTGTTGCATCCGTCGCAATCGCCGCAAGCGTGGTTACCGCGCCCGTGGCGGCCATCGCCGCGGGACATGAAACGCTGAGCTATGTGCTGGTCAGCCACGCACCTGACAGCGACACCTGGTGGAACACCATCAAGAACGGCATCGCGCTCGCGGGTGAGCAGGTCGGGGTTGATGTCGAATATCGCAATCCGCCCACCGGCGACATCGCCGACATGGCCCGCATCATCGAACAGGCCGCGGCATCTTCGCCCGATGGAATCATCACGACGCTCGCCGACTTTGACGTGCTTAAGGGCCCGATCATGAACGCCGTCGATCAGGGTATCGACGTGATCATCATGAACACCGGTACACCCGAGCAGGCGCGGGAAGTGGGCGCGCTGATGTATGTCGGTCAGCCCGAATACGACGCCGGCTTTGCCGCCGGTCTGCGCGCCAAAGGCGAAGGCGTGACTAAGTTCCTCTGCGTGAACCACGCCATCCAGCAGCCCACAGTGGGCGAGCGGTGCCGCGGTTATGCCGATGGTCTGGGCATCGAACTGGGCGACGCGATGATGGATTCCGGCACTGACCCGTCGGAAATCAAGAACAAGGTCATGGCGTACCTGTCGGCCAACGATGACGTTGACGGCATCCTGACGCTGGGCCCGGTTTCGGCCGATCCGACCATTGCTGCGGTCAACGAAATGGGCATCGCCGGTGACATCCACTTCGGCACCTTCGATCTGGGCGAGGAAATCGTGAAAGGGATCAAGGACGGCACCATCAACTGGGGTATCGACCAGCAGCCCTTCCTGCAGGCCTATCTGCCTGTTGTGGTTCTGGCCAACTGGGATCGCTACGGCGTTCTTCCAGGCAACAACATCAACTCGGGCCCCGGCTTCGTGACCGCCGATGGCCTTGAGAAGGTGGAAGCCTTCGCGGGCGAGTACCGCTAAGACCATGACCCGGGTGCCGCCCGACGCGGCACCCGGGATTTTCCATCAGAAGACCTATCCGGAGGGCCCGACATGGCTGAACTAGCCGCGAGCGGGGACGAACGGGTCAAATCCATTCCGGCCTGGCGCCGGGCACTGATCCGCCCTGAATTGGGTGGGATGTGCGGCACCGTCATCGTCTTCGTGTTTTTCCTGCTTTTTGCATTTGATAGCGGCATGTTCGCGCCGCAGGGCATCATGAACTGGACCATTGTGTCCGCCCAATTCATGATCATCGCCGTTGGCGCCTGTCTTCTGATGATCGCTGGCGAATTCGACCTTTCCGTCGGCTCGATGATCGGCTTTGCGGGTATGATGATCGCGGTCTTCGGCGTCGTCATGGGCTGGCCGATGTGGATTGCGATCCTGATCACCTTTGGCATGTGCCTCGCCATCGGCGCGCTGAACGGCTTTATCGTCATCCGAACCGGTCTGCCCAGCTTCATCGTGACGCTGGCCTTCCTGTTCATCCTGCGGGGCTTCACCATCTTCATCCCGCAAACGATCGAAAGCAAAACGATCATCGGCGGCATCCGCGATGCGGCGGAAGGCGACTGGCTCGCGCCGATATTCGGCGGCAAAATCGGCCAGGGACTCTTCACTTGGATGGGCGAAGCCGGTCTCATCGAGACATTCACGCGCGGCAATCGCGAAGGTCAGCCGGTGATCGACGGGTTTCCGATGCTGGTGGTCTGGGCGATCATCCTGATCATTGTCGGCCACATCCTTCTGACGAGAACGCGGTTCGGCAACTGGATCTTCGCCGCGGGCGGGGATGCCGAGGCGGCGCGGAACTCGGGCGTGCCGGTGAACAAGGTGAAAATCCTGATGTTCATGTTCACCGCTTTTTGCGCCTGTGTCTTTGCCACCTGTCAGGTGATGGAGTTCGGATCGGCGGGGGCCGACCGCGGGCTGTTGAAAGAGTTCGAGGCGATCATCGCCGTGGTGATCGGCGGCGCGTTGCTCACCGGCGGCTACGGTTCGGTCATTGGCGCGGCACTTGGCGCGCTGATTTTCGGCGTGGTGCAGCAGGGCCTGTTCTTCGCGGGCGTGGAATCGAGCCTGTTCCGCGTCTTCCTCGGTCTTATCCTGCTCGGCGCTGTGGTGCTCAATACCTACATCCGCCGCATGATCACGGGGGAACGTTAAGATGAACTCGCGCACCGAACACGAACCGATCATCAAGATGAAGAACATCGAGAAACACTTCGGCAGCGTCATCGCGCTCGCCGGAGTGTCGATCGACGTCTATCCCGGCGAATGCCATTGCCTTCTGGGCGATAACGGCGCGGGCAAATCTACCTTCATCAAAACGATGTCGGGGGTCTACAAGCCCACTGCGGGTGAGATCATCTTTGAGCACAAGCCCATGAATTTCAACGACCCCCGCGACGCGATGGAAGCGGGGATCGCCACTGTGCATCAGCAACTGGCGATGATCCCGCTGATGTCAGTCAGCCGGAACTTCTTCATGGGCAACGAACCGGTGAAGAAGATCGCGGGCATCAACTTTTTCGACCATGAATTCGCCAACCGCGTGACGATGGAAGAAATGCGCAAGATGGGCATCAACCTGCGTGGCCCGGATCAGGCCGTTGGCACGCTTTCGGGCGGCGAACGCCAGACGGTGGCGATCAGCCGGGCGGTCTATTTCGGGGCCAAGGTCCTGATCCTCGACGAACCGACCTCGGCGCTTGGCGTGCG
>JABDPT010000129.1 GCA_013042605.1 Paracoccaceae bacterium | reverse complement strand
CGACAAAGGCCGCGTCGCGGTTGTCTTCGGCCGCATCGACCGCCGTCCAAGCCGCGGCGTTTATCACCGCGGATACGTCCCGTTGCCGGATCGCGGACGCGCAAGCGGCGGGGTCCATCAGGTCGGCTTCGGATCGCCCCAGAAACTCCGCATCCGGCGCAAGCTGCCGCAGCGCCTGCGCCACCTGTCCTGTTTTGCCGAAGACCAGCACCGTCATCCGGTACCAAGCCTTTCGCCCACACCCGCACGGTCCAGAAGCGGGCGCCACCACGCCTCATTCGCAAGATACCAGTCGATGGTTCGGGCAAGCCCCTCGTCCAGCGTCACCTTCCGTTCCCACCCCAATTCGTCCCGGATGCGGCTCGCGTCGATGGCATAGCGCTGGTCATGCCCCGGCCGGTCCGTCACGAACTCGATCAGCCGGTCATGCGGCGCGGCATCGGGGCGGCGCGCATCCATCAGTGCGCAAATCCGGCGCACCAGATCGATATTCCGCACTTCGCTATTACCGCCGATGTTATAGGAGCGCCCCACCTGTCCTTTCGTCAAAACGCAAAGCAATGCTTCTGCGTGATCTTCGACATAAAGCCAGTCGCGCACATTCGTGCCCTGGCCATAGACCGGGATCGGGCGGCCATGCAGAGCGTTCAGAATGACCACCGGGATCAGCTTTTCGGGAAAGTGGAAGGGCCCGTAATTATTGGAACAATTCGACAGAACGACCGGCAGGCCATAGGTTTCGCCCCAGGCGCGCACCAGATGGTCGGACGCGGCCTTCGAGGTCGAATAAGGGCTGCGCGGGTCATAAGGCGTACGCTCGGTGAACCGGCCCACGGGACCGAGCGAGCCAAAGACCTCATCGGTCGAAATGTGATGAAACCGGAACCCTTCGGGCCGACCCGCACCGTCCCAATAGGCGCGCGCGGCCTCAAGCAACGTGTATGTGCCGGTGACATTGGTGTCGATGAACGCCCCCGGTCCATCGATCGACCGGTCGACATGGCTTTCGGCGGCCAGATGCATCACGGCGTCGGGCCGATGCCCGGCAAAGATGCGATCAAGCGCGGCGCGGTCGCGAATATCAGCCTTTTCAAAGGCATAGTGTGGGTTGTCGGCCACGGACGCCACGTTCTCCGGACAGGCGGCATAGGTCAGCGCATCAAGATTGACGACGCTGTGCCCCTTTTCGACCGCCAACCGCACGACCGCCGACCCGATGAACCCCGCCCCGCCGGTGACCAAGATCTTCATTCGACCGCCTCGTCAAATGGGTTGGTCCAATCCGCGAAATCCACCGCGGACGCGTCTTTATCGGACAGCTTGGGCGGGCCTTCCATCTGCCAGTCGATGGCCAGCGCGGGGCTTTGCCAATCCACCGATCCGTCCGCCCCGGGGCTGTAGTAATCCGAGCATTTATAGGCGACCTCAGCCGCCGGGCTGAGCGTGACGAAACCGTGCAGAAACCCCTCCGGGATCAGCAGTTGCTTACCGTTTTCCGGTGTCAGTTCCAGCCCGACCCAGCGCCCGAAAGTCGCGCTGCCCGGGCGCACATCCACGGCCACATCCCAAATCGCACCGGCGATACAGCGCACCAGCTTGGTCTGTGCATGCGGCGGAGCCTGGTAATGCAAACCACGCAGCGTCCCACGCTCGGCGCTAAGCGAATGATTGTCCTGCACGAAATCAATGTCGATCCCGTGCCCGGCCAGCGCCCGCCTGTTCCACGTCTCTTCGAAATAGCCGCGCTGATCGCCATGACGGCGCGGCGTGACGATCACCAGGCCCGGAATGTCAGTCGTGTCAATCTGCACCTTTTACGCCTTTCACCAATCTCGCGCCGTCCTATCACGGGCCCCGCCGATGCGGCCAGCCTCAAACATCCGGGCGATGTCTAACGGCCAACCGATACATAATCGGTGAACCCCGCCTCGCGTGCGTCTTCCGCCCCATAGATATTGCGAAGATCGGCCATGCGCGGGGTCGCCATGACCCCCGCCAACCGTGGCAGATCCAGGGCGCGAAATTCGTTCCATTCGGTCAGGATCGTGACCGCGTTCGCCCCGTCGCCCGCGGCATAGACATCGTCGAACCACTGCGTCCCCGGCAAAAGCTCTTCGCCTTCGCGGCGTCCCTCTGGGTCGACGATGCGCACCTCGGCCCCCTGTCCGACCAGCGCCGGCACGATGGTCAGGCTGGGGGCGTCGCGCATATCGTCGGTGTTGGGTTTGAATGTCACGCCAAGCACAAGTATGACCTTGCCCTTCACCGATCCGTCACACAGGTCGACGATCTTGTCGACCATCCGGCGCTTGATCGTGTCGTTGACGGCGATCACGGTTTCGGTGATGCGCATCGGTACGGCATTCTCCTGCCCGATCCGCGCCAAAGCACTGGTGTCTTTGGGAAAACATGATCCCCCGAACCCGGGTCCCGCATGCAGGAATTTCGACCCGATGCGCCCGTCAAGACCGATGGCGCGGGCGATTTCCTTGATGTCGGCGCCCACCCGTTCGCTGAGCATTGCGATCTCGTTGATGAAGGTGATCTTGGTCGCCAGAAACGCATTGGCCGCGTATTTCGTCAGCTCGGCCGAGGCCAGATCGGTGAACACGATCGGCGCATCGCGCAGATAAAGCGGGCGATAGACATCCGCCATCACATCTGCCGCGCGATCCGAGGCGACCCCCACAACCACGCGGTCAGGGCGCATGAAATCGTCAATGGCCGCCCCTTCGCGCAAAAACTCGGGGTTCGAGGCGACGTCGAACTCGGCCTCGGGGTTGGTTTCGGCGATGATCTCGGCCACGCGCGCATTGGTCCCCACTGGAACGGTCGATTTGACAACCACCACCGCATAGCCCGAGAGCGCGCCTGCGATCTGGCGCGCGGCGTCGAAGACATAGGTCAGGTCCGCGTGGCCATCCCCGCGCCGCGTGGGTGTGCCGACGGCGATAAACACCGCATCCGCACCGGCGACCGCCGCGGTCAGGTCTTCGGAAAACGACAGGCGACCGGCCTCGACATTGCGGGCCATGAGCGGTTGCAGACCTGGTTCATAGATCGGCACCTCGCCCGCGTTCAGACGCGCGACCTTGGCGGGATCATTGTCGACGCAAACGACCGTATGCCCGAAATCAGACAGGCATACGCCGGACACAAGGCCCACATATCCCGCGCCAATCATTGCGATTTTCATCTGTCAAACCTGCTGCTCTTTTCCGTGTTGCTGACGGATCACCCGCCCCTTGTCAACGCGCGGCACACGATTGGAGCGCCGGTATTGCAAGCCGCGCACGCCCCGCTTTTCGGGGATCAACCCAGAACCGAGAAGCTCGACTCTTCGTTCACCGGCCGCTTGCGAGAGTAGAATCCGACATCGATATCGCGCTCGATATAAGGAAGCGTGAACTGCAAAGGTGCCGTGTCATGGTCATTGCCCGCCTCGCAAAATTCGATCAGGGCCGCCATCATCCGCCCGGCAATCGGCGCGTTCTTGTACTGGTTACCGCTGGTACCACAGGCCATGTAGAACCCTGAAAGCGACGACCGGTCATAGATCGGGATCCAGTCGGTCGAGGCATCGTAAAGGTCCACGACACCGCGCATCTTGCTTGGGATGCCAAGGCTTGGCACGCGCTGGCCATAGCGCATGGCCTGCGTCGTCCACTGATCGGTGAAGTCGCGGTCATAGTCGGCGTCGTCTTCGACCCATTGATGCGGGTCGCAGGGCGGGTCTTCGCTGCCGACAAGGATGTGATTGCCGTGCTCGGGCCGGCAATAGCAGGCGATATCGCTATCGGATACGATCATGCCATCCGCCTCGAAGTCAAAGCCTTTGGGGGCCGGCACATGCACGACCTCTTGCCGCAGGGCGCGGGTGGAGATTGTCATATCGTCCAGCACGTCCGCCATGGCGTTGATCTTGGACGAGGCGGGGCCTGCGACATTCACAACGACGGGGGCATGCAATTCCTCACCCGTCGCCAGCCG
>JABDPT010000162.1 GCA_013042605.1 Paracoccaceae bacterium | reverse complement strand
AAGGAACCGATCCCGGTTTTGCCGACGGTTCACTATAACATGGGCGGTATCCCGACCAATTACTGGGGTGAAGTTCTGAACCCGACAAAGGACGATCCGGATGCAATCGCACCGGGTCTCATGGCCGTGGGCGAGGCAGGCTGTGCGTCCGTGCATGGCGCGAACCGGCTTGGCTCGAACTCGCTGATCGACCTTGTGGTCTTTGGCCGTGCCGCGGCGATCAAGGCGGGCAAAGTGGTCGACCCCAACGCCGCCAATCAGACGCTGAACAAGGCCAGCATCGACAAATCGCTCGACCGGCTTGATGGGCTGCGCCATGCCAAGGGCAACATCTCGACCGCCGACCTTCGGCTGGAGATGCAGCGCACGATGCAATCGGACGCTGCCGTGTTCCGCACCGACAAAACCCTCGCCGAAGGGGTTGAAAAGATGTACGCCGTTGCCGGCAAGATGGACGATATCGCCGTCACCGACCGGTCGATGGTCTGGAATAGCGACCTGATGGAAACGCTGGAACTGACCAACCTGATGCCCAACGCGCTTGCCACGATCGTGAGCGCCGAGGCGCGCAAGGAAAGCCGTGGAGCCCATGCGCACGAGGATTACCCGGATCGCGACGATGAGAACTGGCGCGTCCATTCGCTTAGCTGGGTGAATGGGAAGGTCGAACTGGGCCAGCGCCCTGTGCACCTAAACCCGTTGATCGGCCATAACGAAGGCGGCATCGACCTCAAGAAAATCGCGCCGAAAGCGCGGGTCTACTGATGCGCGTCTGGCCCCTTCTTACCGTTGCCGTTGTCGTCGGTTGCGCCCCGGCGCAAGAGGCGATGGATGACGTGGCCCGTGCTCAGGCGAAAGGCGTCGTCACGCCCATCGTCGAACGAAACTTCCCCGGCACCAATGCGACCGTGGTCAGCGATTGCGTCATCGACAACGCCAGCGCGGGCGAAATTCTGTCGATCGCACAGGCCTCGGTCACCGGGGTCGACGAACGGACGCTCAAGACGGTGTCGGATATCATACAACGCCCGGACACGATCAACTGCGTGTTCCGTCAAGGGGTATTCCTGTTCCCGGAGGCTTCGAATAATGGTTGAACTCGCACTTCCCAAGAATTCCCGCATCATGACAGGCAAGACCTGGCCAAAGCCGGAAGGCGCCACGAATGTGCGCAAGGTACAGGTCTATCGCTGGAACCCCGACGACGGGAAGAACCCCCAGCTTGATACCTATTTCGTTGATCTCGACACCTGTGGGCCGATGGTTCTGGACATCCTGATCAAGATCAAGAACGAGATCGACCCAACGCTGACCTTCCGCCGGTCCTGCCGCGAAGGGATCTGCGGCAGCTGCGCAATGAATATCGACGGCATCAATACGCTTGCCTGCATCTATGGCATCGATGAGATCAGGGGCGACATCAAGATCTATCCGCTGCCGCATATGGCCGTGGTCAAGGATCTGATCCCCGACCTCACGCATTTCTATGCGCAGCACGCAAGCATCATGCCGTGGCTCGAAACCAAGACCTCTCGCCCAGAGCATGAGTGGCGCCAGTCCATCGAAGACCGCAAGAAGCTGGATGGGCTTTATGAATGCGTGATGTGCGCGTCCTGTTCGACGGCGTGCCCGTCGTACTGGTGGAACGGCGACCGCTATCTTGGACCGGCGGCGTTACTTCACGCCTATCGCTGGATCATCGACAGCCGTGATGAGGCGACGGGCGAGCGGCTGGATGACCTTGAGGATCCGTTCAAGCTTTACCGTTGCCATACGATCATGAACTGCGCCAAGACATGCCCCAAGGGTCTGAACCCGGCCAAGGCGATTGCAGAAATCAAGAAAATGATGGTCGAACGGACCGTCTAACGGCCTTCGACTGCAGAACACTAGCAATACCGTTCAACACCGATCATCTGCGTGTCCGAATAGCGGTCGCCATGGGCGAAGCCCGGCGGTAGAAGTCGGGCGATTTCGGCGCGGTCAGCATCTGAAAAAGCGATGTCCGCCGCCGAAACGCAATCACGCAAATGGCGGGCCGAGCGCGTTCCCGGGATTGGCAGGATGTGGTCGCCCTGATCCAGTGTCCAGGCGATGGCCGCCGCCGCCGTCGTCCATCCCCGCGATTTGCAAAAGTCCTGAAACGGCGCGATAGCGGCCTTGTTGGCCGCGTAATTCGGTTCCTGGAACCGGGGCACGGCAGAGCGGAAATCACCGTGGGGAAATTGCGTTGGATCGGGGAAAGTATCCGCGAAGATGCCTCGCCCGACCGGAGAGAAGGCCACGAAGGTCGTTCCCAATTCCGCGCAAGCCTGGATCAGGCCAAGCTCGGGGACCCGTGTCCAAAGCGAGTACTCGTTCTGGACCGCGGCGACTGGATGCACGGAATGAGCGCGGCGCAGGGTCGATGGGGCGATTTCAGACAAACCGATCGCGCCGATCATCCCTTCCTCGATAAAGCCGACTAGCGTTTCCATCACCTCTTCAATGGGACGCTCCTGTTCGCGGCGGTGGATATAGAAAAGCTCCACCCGGTCACGGCCCAACCGCTCAAGCGACCCTTCCAGAGACGCGCGCAGACGGTCGGGCGCGTTGGAAAAGTGCCGCTGGGGTTTCTGATAGATGCCCGCCTTCGTCGCGATGGCGACATTCGCGTTGGTTTGGCGCAGGAATTTACCGATCAGGGTTTCGGACACGCCCATTCCATAGATCTCGGCAACGTCGAGGTGATCGACGCCAAGCTCCATCGCCGCCGCAAGGCAAGCGAGGCTCTCTTCTTCGTCGGTGGCTCCATAGATGCCGCCAAAGCTCATGCAGCCAAGGCCAATCGCGGCGACATCGCGGTCGCCAAGTTTCACACGTCTCATGGGTTTCCTGTTCTAATCGAAGGCGGCATGCAGGGCGATTTCGACCATATCCCCAAAGCTGCGTTCACGATCCTCGGATGGCAGCGCTTCGCCGGTGACAAGGTGGTCCGACACCGTCAACACCGCCAAGGCGCGGCGATTGTGGCGGGCGGCGAGGGTGTAAAGCTCGGCCGCCTCCATCTCGACGCCGAGGATGCCGTGCCGTGTCATCTGTTCGTTCAGATCGGGGCGTTCGTCATAGAATACATCCGACGAATAGATGCCCCCGACATGGGTCGGCGTGCCCTTGGCTTCGGCGGCTTTGAAGGCCGCATGCAGCAATGACCAGTCGGCGCAGGGCGCGAAATTCAGCTCGCGCATGATCCCGCGCGACGGCGTCGACAGTGTCGTCGACGTCATCGCAAGGATCACATCGCGGAGCTTGACCTGCGGCTGCATGGCCCCGCACGAACCGATCCGGATCAGCGTCTGCGCGCCATAATCGCTAATCAGTTCATTGGCATAAATCGACAGGCTGGGCATCCCCATGCCCGACCCGTGGATCGTCACCCGGTTGCCATTCCACGTTCCGGTAAATCCCAGCATCCCGCGCACTTCATTAATGCACATCGGATTTTTAAGGAACTTCTCCGCCGCCCATTTCGCGCGATAGGGATCGCCCGGCATCAGCACGGTTTCCGCAATTTCCCCGGGCTTTGCGCCGATATGAATTGTCATTGCTTAATCAGATCTCGTACGCAGAAAGGTCTTTTCCTGCGGAAATTGCGTCCTTGATCCAACCGGGTTGGCGTCCGCGACCCGTCCAGGTTTGCGACGCGTCTTTGGGATTGCGATATTTCGCGGCAGATTTGGTTTTCTTGGCGACGCGCTTTTTCGGCGTTTCCACAAGTTCGCTAAGCTCGAACCCATGCTTCTTTGCCGCGGCTTCAGCGGCCTTCAGGGCGGCTTGGGCTTTGTTCTTCTTCAGTTTTTCAAGTGCCTTGGCGACATCATCGCTCAGCTTTTTCAGCTCTTTTTCATTTAGTCCCGAAATATCGATAGCCATTGGTGCATCCCTTTTGTGATGGATGAACCAATACGCCGCTTTAATTGGCAGCGCAAATACCTTTGGAAAATGCGCGCTATTCGGCGGCGACGGCGGCCGGATCCACAAGTTCTACGATATCTATCATGATATGATTCAACTCAAAGTCTTTTGGCGTATAGACTTTCGCAACACCCATTGCCCGCAAGCGATTGGCGTCGTCGTCGGGAATGATCCCACCTACGACAACCGGTACTTCTGAAAGACCGGCGGCGCGCATTCGGGTCATCAGATCTTCGATCAGGGGGATGTGGCTGCCCGACAGGATCGAAAGGCCGACAACATGGGCCTGGTCCTCCAATGCGGCGGCCACGATCTCTTCGGGCGTCAGGCGGATACCTTCATAGGTTATGTCCATGCCGCAATCGCGGGCGCGCGCGGCGATCTGTTCGGCGCCATTGGAATGGCCATCGAGCCCGGGCTTGCCGACAAGAAACTTCAGGCGGCGGCCAAGCGTATCAGACACCGCGTCAACCCGGGCGCGGATATCTTCCAGCCCTTCGGTCCGGTTGGACGGATTGCGACTGACGCCGGTGGGCGCGCGGTACTGACCGAACGCCTTGCGCACCATGTCGCCCCATTCGCCCGTCGTTGCACCGGCCTTGGCGGCAGCAATGGACGCAGGCATGATGTTGCGCCCGTCGAGTGCCGCGGCGCGCAGATCGGCCAGGGCCGCGCGCACGGCGCCGTCGTCGCGTGCGTCGCGCCACGCGTCAAGGCGGGCAATCTGATCTGCCTCGGCCTTGGGGTCGGCGACCATGATCGCCTCGTCCCCGGCAGTCAGCGGGCTTTCCTCGGCCTGAGTGAACTTGTTGACGCCGACGACCGTGGTTTCGCCGTCTTCGATGCGCCCGATACGTTCGGCATTTGCATCAACCAGACGCGATTTCATGTATTCGATGGCCTGCACTGCGCCGCCCATGGCGTCGATCTGGGCAAGCTCTGCCCGCGCGCCGTCTTTCAGTTCTTCGACTTTCGCATCGACCGCCGGGTTGCCATCGAAAAGATCGCCGTATTCCAGAAGGTCGGTTTCAAAGGCAAGGATCTGTTGCATGCGCAGCGACCACTGCTGATCCCACGGGCGCGGCAGACCCAGCGCCTCGTTCCAAGCCGGAAGCTGCACTGCGCGCGCGCGGGCTTTTTTCGACAGTGTCACGGCCAGCATCTCGATCAGGATGCGGTAGACGTTGTTCTCGGGTTGTTGCTCGGTCAGCCCCAGCGAGTTAACCTGAACGCCGTACCGGAAGCGGCGGAACTTGGGGTCTTCGACGCCATACCGGTCGCGGCAAATCTCGTCCCAAAGATCGACAAAGGCGCGCATCTTGCACATCTCGGTCACGAACCGGATGCCGGCATTCACAAAAAACGAAATGCGCCCGACCATGGCCGGAAAATGCTCTGCCGGGACCTTGCCCTTGAGATCGTCAAGAACGGCTGTCGCGGTGGCCAGCGCAAAGGCGAGTTCCTGTTCCGGCGTCGCGCCCGCCTCTTGCAGGTGATAGGAACACACGTTCATCGGGTTCCATTTGGGAAGATGCTCGCGCGTATAGGCGGCCACATCCGTGATCATCCGAAGCGACGGTTCGGGCGGGCAAACATAGGTGCCGCGCGACAGGTATTCCTTGATGATGTCGTTTTGCACCGTGCCTTGCAGGGCAGAGATATCGGCGCCCTGTTCCTCGGCCACGGCGATATAAAGCGACAAGAGCCACGGCGCCGTCGCATTGATCGTCATCGACGTATTCATCTGGCCAAGCGGGATATCGGCGAAAAGCGTGCGCATATCGCCCAGATGCGAAATCGGAACCCCGACCTTGCCCACCTCACCGCGGGCCAGCGTGTGGTCGCTGTCATAGCCCGTCTGCGTCGGCAGATCGAAGGCCACGGACAAGCCGGTCTGTCCCTTCGCAAGGTTCGTGCGATAAAGCTCGTTTGACGCCTTGGCCGTGGAGTGCCCCGCATAGGTACGGAAAAGCCAGGGGCGATCTTTCTGCGGGTGCGACATGTGGCGGCCTCGGGAATCGGTTTCAGCAATTTTATTTCGTCCGCACGTTCTTACGTGGAACTTTATGGCGCTGTCAATTCGCTGCAATGCGGCATGTCGGGATTTACGCCGGACCGTTTCCCTGCCACGGTTCGCTGATGTTCGGCACGGTAGAAATCTCTGTTTGGCTGTTGGTGCTTATCGTGCTGTTCGCGGCCGTTACCTTCGCGTCGCACTTCCTGTTTCCTTCGGTCCGATGGTTTCTGCGACGTCGCGCAGAAAAGCTTGTGGCCAAGCTGAATGAGCGGCTTGAACGTCCGATCCAGCCTTTCAAGCTGGCGCGGCGGACCGACATGATCCAACGGCTGATCTATGACCCGTTGGTGGTTGAAGCGGTCGCCCAACACGCGCGCGACACCGGGGTACGTGAAGACGTGGCCTTTGAACAGGCCCGCCGATATGCGCGAGAGATCGTGCCGGCCTTCAGCGCATCGGCCTATTTCGGGATCGCGACGCGCTTGGCCAAATGGTTGTCGACCCGGCTTTTCCGCGTGCGGCTGGGCCACTACGACGAAGCACAGCTTCGCGCGATCGATGGCGACGCGACTATCGTTTTCGTCATGAACCACCGCTCGAATATGGATTACGTCCTTGTCACCTATCTGGTGGCCGAGCAATCGGCGCTGTCCTATGCGGTGGGTGAATGGGCGCGGGTCTGGCCGTTGCAGCAACTGATCCGGGCCATGGGGGCGTATTTCATTCGCCGCAAGTCGCGCAATGCGCTCTACCGCAGGGTTCTGGCGCGGTATGTACAGCTTGCCACGGAAGCAGGCGTCATGCAGGCGGTCTTCCCCGAAGGCGGGCTAAGCCTCGATGGACGCGTGGGCACGCCGCGGCTTGGTATCCTGAGCTATATCATGACCGACCGGTCGCCCGATGCGCGCGACGTTGTCTTCGTACCCGTCGCGCTCAATTATGACCGGGTGATCGAAGACCGCATCCTGATCGAAGCAGGTCAGAAGGGCGAACGGCGGTTCCGCGGTACGATACCAAGCGCGATTGCGTTCACGGCGCGGTATATCTGGCGGCGGATCACCGGCAAGGCGCATCGTTTTGGCTATGCTGCGGTGTCTTTCGGGCAACCGCTGTCCTTGACCGAATTCGCCGCCGGGCGAACAGACGACCCGACTGCCGATGTGGGGGCCGAACTGGTGCGCCGGATTCGCAAGGTGATGCCCGTTCTGCCCGTGCCGCTGGTTTCAACGGTCCTGCTTGATACCGAAGGTCCGCAGACGCGGGAGGCGTTGGAGGCAGCGGTTGCCGAACGCGTAACCTTGCTGACCGAGCGCGGGGCCGCGCTTCACATCGCGCGGGACGATCCGGGGTACACGGTCGAATTCGCGTTAAAGCATCTTCTTATTCGCCGACTGATTACCGAGGTCGACGGAATGATCGAGGTGGCCGAGGGGCAGGCGCACCTACTGGGCTTTTACGCCGCGTCCATCGAAACGCTCTTTGATGCAGGTGCAGCGGAAACAGCCAGGGAAACCAAAGCGAAACCCGCACCCG
Organism: Paracoccaceae bacterium; assembly: GCA_013042605.1. Classification (GTDB taxonomy): domain Bacteria; phylum Pseudomonadota; class Alphaproteobacteria; order Rhodobacterales; family Rhodobacteraceae; genus JABDPT01. The sequence continues at coordinate 23,396 of JABDPT010000162.1, read as the reverse complement.
CGACATAATATTTCAAAATACCGGCCAAAAACGTTTGCAAAGTTGCGAACGCATCTCTAATCCATTTGCTAAAGCTGCTTGCGATTCTGCATTGCGGCACAGACACTCGGCGTTGGAGATTGACATGGCACTGGATACGAAGGCCCCCGAAATGACCTATGAAGCACCGGTGAAAGACCTATACGAAGTGGGTGAATTTCCGCCGCTGGGCCACGTGCCTGCCAAGATGCACGCCTGGGCGATCCGGCGCGAGCGGCATGGTGAACCCGATAGCGCGATGCTGAAGGAAGTGGTCGAAACGCCGGCGCTCGACAGCCACGAAGTTCTGGTCATGGTGATGGCCGCGGGCGTGAATTATAACGGCGTCTGGGCCGCCCTCGGCGTGCCGATCAGCCCGTTCGATGGCCATAAGCAGCCCTATCACATCGCCGGGTCCGACGCCGCCGGTATCGTTTGGGCCGTGGGTGACAAGGTCAAGCGCTGGAAAGTGGGCGACGAGGTCGTCGTTCATTGCAATCAGGACGATGGCGATGACGAGGAATGCAACGGCGGCGATCCGATGTACTCGCCGACCCAGCGGATCTGGGGCTATGAAACCCCCGACGGATCGTTTTCACAGTTCACGCGTGTGCAGTCGCAGCAATTGATGCCGCGGCCCAAACACCTGACCTGGGAAGAAAGCGCCTGTTACACGCTGACGCTTGCCACGGCCTATCGGATGCTTTTCGGGCACGAACCCCATGACCTCAAGCCAGGCCAGAACGTTCTGGTCTGGGGCGCGTCGGGCGGTCTTGGGTCTTATGCGATCCAGTTGATCAACACCGCTGGCGCCAATGCGATTGGCGTGATCAGCGACGAGGACAAGCGCGAGTTCGTGATGGATCTTGGCGCCAAGGGCGTGATCAATCGCAAGGATTTCAGCTGTTGGGGTCAGTTGCCCAAGGTCGGCACCGAAGAATATGCCACGTGGTTCGCCGAAGCGCGCCGTTTCGGCAAGGCGATCTGGGACATCACCGGCAAGGGCGTGAATGTCGACATGGTGTTCGAACACCCCGGCGAGGCGACGTTCCCCGTATCGACCTTCGTCGTAAAAAAGGGCGGCATGGTCGTGATCTGCGCCGGGACCACGGGTTTCAACCTTACCTTCGACGTCCGGTACATGTGGATGCACCAAAAGCGCCTTCAAGGCAGCCACTTCGCACATCTCAAACAGGCAAGCTCGGCCAACAAGTTGATGCTCGAACGGCGGCTTGATCCCTGCATGTCCGAGGTGTTCGTTTGGGACGAATTGCCCGAAGCGCATATGAAGATGATGCGTAACGAGCACAAGCCGGGCAACATGTCGGTTCTGGTGCAGGCCCCCAAGACCGGGCTGCGCACGATGGAAGACACGCTTGAGGCGAGCCCATTTCGCCAATAAGGTCTGTTGGATAGGTTGGCGGTGGATCCCAATTACGGGATATCCACCACCAACTGTCCAATTTGTCGCAATTTACAACTTATTCCCGTGCATTCTCCCCATATCTGGCGAGTTGATGTGGATAACTATTTTGTTTCACCATGCTCAATGTAGGGTTGAATTAACCTTTCGTTAACCAAACGATTCGAGAGTGCAAATGAAGAACACCTGGATAGTGGATGTCATAGAAGATTTGCGCCGATTTGCAGATTGTAACGGGTTCCCGGGGATCTCGGAAAAGCTCGAAGAGGCATCTTTAGTTGCGGCACTGGAACTGGCGATTGAAACGCCGGAGTCAGCAAGGGATGCGGTCGGTCATGAGAGGGATAGTCGAACCGTTTATCGACCGTATGCTGCAGGTAAAAACGCTTGATGAGCTAAGCGTCGAAATCACCGCGCTGCGCGACAGTCTCGATGTCGAAAACCTAGTCTATCACTCGGTCAACAGCACTGGCGAACAGTACGCCGCGCTGACCTATTCGGAAAAATGGGTCACCCGATATCTGCAAGAGGATTACGCCCGGATCGATCCGGTTGTGCAAAGTTGTTACCAGCGGTTCGATCCGGTGGATTGGCAGCAGCTCGACTGGTCGGGCAAAGCGGTGCGGTCCTTTCTGGGCGAGGCGCAGGACGAAGGCATCGGCAATCAGGGCCTGTCGATCCCGATCCGCGGACCAAGCGGGCAGTTCGCGCTGTTCACGGTGAACCAGCGTGGCAACAACGACCAATGGGCCCACTATGTTAACGAAAACCTCGCCGATCTGTTGCTTGCCGCGCATTACATCAACCGAAAGGCGCTTGAGATCGAAAGGGGCGATGAGGAGGTGGCACGTCTGCATCTCTCCCCGCGGGAAGCCGATACGCTGAAGATGCTGGCGCTCGGCTATAGCCGCGCCAAGGCGGCCGAGCTTTTGTCGATCTCGGAACACACGCTTCTTGTGTATATCGAGAATGCTCGCGTCAAATTGGGCGCGTCCAATACCACCAACGCGGTTGCACGCGCGGTGATCGGCGGGTTGATCGTCGTTTGACGGCGAACGCATAGGCTACTGCAAATTAACCAACTCGGCACAGGTTCTCTCTGGTTCAAAACAGGGGGAACGGAATGCTGCGATATCTCAAAGCGGGCGAACTGGGACGGTATCCCAAGCTGGCAGACACGATGTTTGCCGACCGCGCCAGTCAGTTCCATGCGCGTCTGGGCTGGGATGTGACGGTCTCGACCGAAGGTCAGGAACGCGATGAATATGACGCGACAGATCCCGTCTATGTCATCTGGGAAGGGCGCGACGGGGCGCATCAGGGATCGATGCGGTTTCTGCCGACCACGGGACCCACGATGCTTGCCGACCATTTCCGGCATTTGGTCCCAGGCACGCCGATCCAAAGCCCGTATATCTGGGAGACGACGCGGTTTTGTCTGACCCCCGGCGCTCCCTCACGGGTTTCGGCGACCCTCATGCTGGGGGGGTTGGAATTGGGGCTGGCCCACGGATTAAGTCATGCGGTGGCGGTTTTCGACGCGCGGATGGTCCGCATCTATCGCCAACTTGGCTGGCCGCCCGCAATTCTTGGGACAACCGGAACAGGCCGCGAGGCGATCAGCGCGGGGCTTTGGGCGTTCGAGCCAGAGCTGCGCCCGATGCTGGCGCGAAAGGCGAGGCTGTCGGTCGAACTGTCGCAGTTCTGGATTGACCGGGCGCTTGGCCGTGGGGCCGCCGGGCAATTGACGGGCTGAACCGACTGGCACATGGCGCGGGGCACAGCTAGGTTCGCGCCATGCCGCAGGATGCCCTTGCCCTTTCCGACGATCAGGCCGAAGCCTTCGACAAGGTGACCGAACTTCTTCGCTCGGCCGGGGTTGACCTTGATGAGGGGATGACCACGCCCCGGGCTGATGGCGAAAACACCCGCGTGCTGGCGATCTTGGGCAAGGCGGGCACCGGCAAAACACTTCTTCTGGCGCAACTGTCCGAGGCTTTGGCCGAAGCCGGCGTCGAAACCGTGTCGGGTGACTACGAAAGCCGCAAGGCAAAGGACCGGCGCACGTTGGCGGTGCTGGCGCCGACCAACAAGGCGGCCAGCGTTTTGCGGATGCGGGGCGTTCCGGCGACCACGATCCACAGGATTATCTATACCCCCGTCTATGACCCGGAATACGAGAAGGTGGCCGAATGGCTGGCCGGCGACGGACCCCGCCCGGAGATCGAGGGGCTGACACCCGCAGCACTGGACCGGGCCTTGGCGTTCTATCAGAACAACCGGTCGATCCCGGGCGCGCTCGCGGCGGCGGGACTGCGCGGGTCCGATTTCATCACGGGCTGGAAACGGCGCGAGGATCCGCTTGATATCGGGTTTGTCGATGAATCCTCGATGCTTGACGACAAGCAATTCGACGACCTGCGAGAGATTTTTCCCGTTCTGATCCTTTTCGGCGATCCGGCCCAGTTGGCCCCGGTGAACCAGTCGGGTGCGATGGTGTTCGACAGCCTACCGGACCGGCGCAAGGTCACGCTTGAGCGTATTCACCGGCAAGAGGCCGGCAACCCGATCCTGGACCTTGCCCATGCGCTTGCCGATGACAGCATCGGGTTCGAAGCCTTCGAACGCATGGTCGAAGACGCCGCGCGCCGCGACCCGCGCGTGGTGATCGCGCAGCGCGTCGATGCCGATCTGATGGCCCGTTCGCCGGTTCTGGTCTGGCGCAATGCCATGCGCATTCGCCTGATTCATGCCTTTCGGGCGGCACACGGGGCCCCGCCCGACAGCCTCTTGCCGGGGGAACCGCTGATTTGCGACGGGATCGAACTGCCGCTCAAACACCGCAAGCGCCGGATCGACCTTGAAACCCGCGGGCTGATCAAGGGGGCGCAGGCGATCTATCTGGGTCCGGGGCGCAGACCCGGGTTTTCACGGTTACATCTGGTGGGTGCCGAAGATCCCCAGATTTCCGTTGCGTCGATCATTAAGATCGAAATGCCCGACGAAGAGGAACCGTTCATTCCCTTTGCTGCGACAATGGGGGCGACGTTCCTGCACGGGGCGGCGGTGACGATCCACAAGGCGCAGGGATCACAATGGGAAAGGGTGCAGGTCTTTGCCCCCGACCTCTGGGCGGCGGCCCGGGCCGGGCGGGTCGAGGCCGGCCTGCCCTTGTGGAAGCGGCTGGCCTACGTGGCGATCACGCGGGCGCAGTCGGAACTGCATTGGATCGTGCGCAATCGGCTTGCCTTGCCGCAGGCGGCACTGGGCACAGATGATCTTGTCGCCCCCGCACCCGCATTAAGCCTGACATCCGAAGAGGAGGACGAGACATGAGCCAGACACTTCTGATCACCGGTGCCAGTTCGGGCATCGGGCGTGCGACCGCCGAAGCGGCGATTGCGGCGGGCTGGCGCGTTGGCCTGTTCGCCCGGCGACGTGAGCCGCTTGAAGAGCTTGCCGAAAACGGCGACTGCCTTGTTCTTCCCGGGGATGTCACAGACCCCGCCAGCCTGGAAATGGCCGTGGCGTCCATGGCCGACACTTGGGGTCGGCTTGATGTCCTCTTCAACAACGCGGGGATTTTCCCGCCACAAGGGATGATCGACGAGATCGACGTGGCCGATTGGAATGCGTCGGTATCGGTGAACCTGACGGGCATGTTCAATGCCGCGCGGGCCGCCTTTGCCCAGATGCGGCGACAGGCCCCGCAAGGCGGGCGCATCATCAACAACGGCTCGATTTCGGCCTATGTCCCGCGACCGGGGTCGGTGGCCTATACCGCCACCAAGCATGCCATTACCGGCCTGACGAAAAGCCTGTCTCTGGACGGGCGGCCGTTTGATATTGCCTGCGGTCAGATCGATATCGGCAATGCGAAAACCCCGATCCTCGAAGCGCTCGCGGAACGGGCTGCGGTCACCGGCGACAGCGTGCCCGCGATGATGGATGTGGAAGACGCCGCGCGATCGGTCCTGCACATGGCCAGCATGCCGCCGGGGGCAAATGTGCAATTCATGACCGTGATGGCGACCAAGATGCCCTATATCGGGCGCGGTTAGCCCCGCAGATAGCGGAAGAAGGCCGAAGCACCCCAGCCTGCGACGATGGCGATGAACAGCGACAACAGGCCATAAACCAGCGGTTGTTCATGGGCGAGGTTGTAGAGAAACCGCTCAAGTCCGACCTTCTGGACGAAGATGGTCGTTTCATGCTGATCAAGGACAACGCCGCCACGGGTCAGGAAGAACCGCGCGACATAGTCGCCTTCGGTCAAGTTCGCGGGAAGCTGAACCGAGGTGCTGAACAGTGTCTGCTGGCTGACATCCACAGAGTTGATGTTCGTCTGGTACAGGTCGTCGGCTTCGCGGATGCGGATCAGCGCTTCTGTAAAGGTCTCCGAATTGCGCACCTCCGACGGGGCGCCCACCGAGCGGATCGCCCGCGTCACCGATATCTTGTGGCGCAGGTCTTCGACGTCCGTGACGACCTCTTCCCACGGGGCCGAGGTGGCGACGGAATAGAAGGACGGCGCACTGTCGACTTCGACGGCGGCGGTATTGATCCAGATGCCGAAGCGGCGGTCTTTCTTGCGCACGACCACCGGTTCCGACGGGCCGGCCACGGTGATGATCACCTCAAGCGGTTCGCCTTCGGGAATGGTCGCCTCGCGTTTGACCGCGCCGAAGATAAGAATCTCGGAGCCGTCGAAATTCGTGGTGATCGAAATGCGGTTCTGCGACAGGCCCGCCACGACCTCTTCCGCGCGAAGCGGAAGGGCGGCGAACATCGCCAGAAACGCTATGGTGCAAAAGCGGATCATGAATGCCCGCCCACGCCCAGCGAATAAAGCTCGGCCGGTTGCAGCAACAGATCAAGGGCCAGCTTGCCACAGACCGCCAGCACCATAATCGCCAGCAGGATGCGCAATTGCTCGGCCTTGAGCTTGGTGCCGATCTGCGTACCGACCTGCGCCCCGATGACGCCCCCGACCAGCAGCAGAACAGCCAGCACCATATCGACGGTGAAGTTCGTGGTGGCATGCAATAGTGTGGTGAAGGCCGTGACGAAGATGATCTGAAACAGCGAGGTGCCGACGACGACCTTCGTCGGCATGCCCAGCAGATAGATCATGGCGGGGACCATGATGAACCCGCCGCCGACACCCATGATCGCGGCAAGAACACCGACCAGAAGCCCGACCACAAGTGGCGGGATGACCGAGATATAGAGACCCGAGGTGCGGAACCGCATCTTGAACGGCAGGTTGTGCATCCACGTGTGCTTGCTCCGCGTCGGGGCCGCGCCCGCCCGTGTCTTGCGGATCGCGTTCAGGCTTTCGATGAACATCAGCCCGCCGATAATGCCAAGAAACACGACATAACTCAGCCGGACGAGCAGATCGACCTGACCCATGGCCTTGAGGGCGTTGAAGAGTTGCACGCCAAGTGCCGCGCCTATGAGGCCCCCGATCAGCAGCACGATGCCCATTCGAAAATCGACTGTCTTACGCCTGAGATGCGCCAACACGCCGGAAAATGACGAGGCAACGATCTGGTTGGCTTCGGTGGCCACGGCCACGGCGGGCGGGATGCCGATAAAGAACAAAAGCGGCGTCATCAGAAAGCCGCCGCCAACGCCGAACATGCCCGACAGGACACCCACCATTCCGCCAAGCCCCAAGAGCAAGAAGGCGTTAACCGAGACCTCGGCAATCGGCAAGTATATTTGCATGAAGTGACCTTCCAGGTATGCCAGTCACTTACAAAATGTCGCACCTGTCGGGTAGCCCCCTTGATGCGACAAATCGGAACAAAATCGCGTGTAAACGGCTCTGCACCTTCACAAAATCAAATCTCTTGGTGTCAGTGCCACTCTCGTGCCAGTCTTGGTGCCACCAATTGGCTGAGAACGGGGCGGACTTTTGCACGAACCCACGCGGCGCAATGTCCTGAAAGGGTTGGCGGCGACCGCCGGGGCCCCGATGCTTGCAAGCTGTTCCCCCGGCGGGACGGCGCAGACCGAAGTCACCGCCTCTGCAACCACAGCCCGGTTCAGCACGACCGCACCCCGCGCGACGCGCGTGTGGGGATATGACGGGCAGGCGCCCGGTCCGGGGTTTCGGGTCACGCAGGGCACGCGCATGGTCCGGCGATTTGTGAACCGCCTACCGGTGCCCTCGACGATCCACTGGCACGGGCTGCGGATTGACAACGCAATGGATGGTGTCGCCGGACTGACCCAGCCACCGGTGCCGCCCGGGCAATCCTTCACCTATGACTTCCTGCTGCGGGATGCAGGGACCTTCTGGTACCACCCGCATATCGATACGCTCGAACAACTTGCGCGGGGACTGTCGGCCCCCCTGATCGTGCTTGAAACCGAACCACCGGATACCGACGCCGATCTATCGTTTTTGATCAATCACTGGTGGCTTGATGGGGATGGGCAGATCGCGAACGACTTTACCCGAAACGAAGAAACGCCGCGCGATCCGGCGGCGACGAGCCACCTGACTGTGAACGGCCGCGCGCCCCTTGTTTGGGGAACTGCGCAAAACGAACGCCTGCGTCTGCGTCTGATCAACGGGACGACGGGGCGAATTCTCGATACTTCGGCGCAAGGCTTGTCGGGCTGGGTCATGGCGCTCGACGGGATGCCTTTGGCACGACCGCGACGGTTCGACCGGGTGACGATGGCCCCGGCGCAACGGGTGGATCTTTTGGTGGATGTCACGGCCGACCCGGGTGAAGAGGCGCAGTTGCGAACCGCTGGCGGGCATGTCCTCGCTGCGTTTCCGGTCGAGGGCGTGGCAAGCGCATCCCCGCGCCCTACGCCCGGCCCGCTTCCGCCAAATCGCGTAGCGCGGCCCGATCTGCGGAACGCCCGGCGGGCGACGATGCGGATGACCGGCGGCGCGCTGGGCGCGTTGGGGCGGGCGAAGATACGCGGTGGCGCGACCCTGTCACAGGCCGAACTTGTGGCACGCGGCCTGTCCTGGACGATGGACGGATATGCGGGGATGCCCGACACACCGTTCCTGACAGTCGGAGAGGGCGAAACGGTGATGATCGACATCGTCAATGCAACCGCCGAACCGCACGGAATGCATCTGCACGGCCACCATTTCCATCAGGTCGGGCAAGGAGGGCGGCTTGTTCCGTTGCGCGATACCATCCTGATGGATGGCGGTGCGCGCATGACGATCGCCTTCGTCGCCGACAATCCCGGTGACTGGATGTTCCACTGTCATATGCTGGCGCATCAGGCGATGGGGATGATGTCGTGGATCCGGGTCGGCGACCGGCGTACGGCCATGGACATCGGCCGGCAACGGTCAGGTTTTTGGGAAGCCGGGGACATATGCTAGGTGCTCCGGCAATTGGGGAGGGTGATCTATGAAACATACTCTTATCGCGGCAGCAGTCCTCGTGCTGGTCACGTCCGGGTCTGCATATGCCGAGAACTCGGCGTCCGAAGACCGCAGGAATGCCGCGCAGATGGCGGAGCTGATTGACGCAGAAAGCGCGACCACGCTGTCGACCAAGGCGCATGAGGGCGGGTATGCCGAAGATAACCTCGGCTTCTACTTCGTTCTCCTGTACCTCGTATTGCCGACGGTACTGGCCTTTTAAGGCCGTTCCTTTTTCGGGGCGCTGCCCCGGACCCGGGAATATTTCCGGCCAGAAGACGCCCGCGCCCTACCTCTCTTTAACGTAAGGCTCGCCACCCGCGCGGGGCGGGATGGCCTTGCCAACAAAGCCGGCGAGGATGACCACGGTCAGGATATAGGGCAGGGCCTGCATGAACTGGACCGGAAGGGTAATGCCGATCAGTTCGATGTTCTGATACCGGTTCCCGATCGCTTCGAGCAAACCGAAGAGCAGACAGGCCGAAAGCGCGTACCACGGCCGCCACTTGGCAAAGATCAACGCGGCCAGCGCGATGAACCCGCGTCCCGCGCTCATGTCCTTGACGAACCCGGCGGCAAGCCCGGTGGCGAGATAGGCACCTGCCAATCCGCAAAGCAACCCGCAGATCAGCACCGCCGTATAGCGCAGCCGCACGACAGAGATACCGGCGGTATCGACCGCGCCGGGGTTTTCGCCCACTGCCCGCAAGCGCAACCCGAAGCGCGAGCGAAAAAGAACCCACCAGCTTGTCGGAACCGCGAGGATGGCGATGTAGACAAGGAAGGTATGCCCGGAAATAAGCTCGGCATAGATCGGGCCGAAGACCGGAATACCCTCAAGCGCCCCGGCCAGCGGCCACTCAAGCGGGCCGAACCGCGCGTCGCCCGCAAGCGACGGTGTGCGACCGCCCTGGCTGAACCAATCCTGCGCGATGAGAACCGTCAGTCCGGCCGCCAGAAAGTTGATGGCCACGCCAGAAATCAGCTGATTGCCGCGAAACGTGATCGAGGCGAGCCCATGGATGATTGCCAGCACTACAGACGCGCCGATGCCCGCCAAAAGCCCGATCCAGACATTGCCGGTGATCGCCGCCAGAGCGGCGGAAAAGAACGCGGCGGCAAGCATCTTGCCCTCAAGCCCGATGTCGAAAATGCCCGCACGCTCGGAAAAGAGCCCGGCGAGGCAAGCCAGCAAAAGAGGTGTTGCAAGGCGGACGGTGCTGTCGAGGATCTGCAATATGGTGGCGAAATCCATGGGTCAGGTCCTTGATGTGGCAAGTTTGTAGGCGGCGAAGACGAAGAAGGTGCCAAGCGCCCCATCAACCCAGCGACGCGCGTGCATGTATCCTGCGCGGATCGGGTTCGATGACAGAAAGATCGCCCATGCCCCGTGGCAGAAGAACGAGATCGCGAAAGCGCCAAGCACGAAGAGCAGGATCACCAGCGCGCCTCCGCCAACCGTTGCGCCAACAGCGGCGATGGCGATCCAGAACACGATTGCTTTGGGGTTCGTGACCTGAAGCAGGAAACCGGCGAGGAAGTATTTCGCATCCGAGGCCGAGGCAACGCTCGCGGCCACCACCGGCGGCGGCGCGGCGGCTTTGCGAAACGCACCCCAGGCGAGGTAGAGAAGGTAGGCCGCCCCGACAAGGCGAAGAACGGACATCGCCCATGCGGCTTGTGTCAGCAAAAGCCCGACGCCCAAAAGGGTGCCGATATTCAGGATCACGCTTCCTGATGCGATCCCGGCCGACGCCACAAGTGCGGACCGCCGCCCGCTTGTCGTGGCAATGCCCAAAAGCATCGCGACGGCCGGACCGGGCGACGACGCCGCGACGAACAAAATGGCATAGGCGGCGATAAAACCGGGCAGGAAGGGAAGAAGGTCGTTCATTCCGCAGGCTTTCGTTCGGCGCTTGCCGACGGGGTCCGGCGGGTCATTGCAAAGAGTTTTTCAAGCGGCATCCGGACAAGGTTGTCGAGCGCGCCGGTGAACAGGATAACCAATGCCTGAATCACCACGATCAGTTCGCGGGGGATATTGGACCAGAGGCTCAGTTCCGCCCCGCCCTGATAGAGGAAGCCGAAAAGAAGGGCGGCCAGCAACACGCCGAACGGATGCGACCGGCCCATGAGTGCGACGGCGATACCGATGAAGCCTGCGCCTTCGACCGAGTTCAGGACAAGACGCTCTGCCTCGCCCATCACGTTGTTGATGGCCATGCAGCCGGCCAGCCCGCCAGAGATCAGCATCGCGATGACGGTGATACGCACGGGCGAGATCCCGGCATAGGCCGCGGCGGTTTCCGAATGCCCGAAGGCGCGGATCTGATAGCCAAGCCGCGTGCGCCAGATCAGCCACCAGACGAGGAAACACGCCGCAATGGCGATGAAGAACGTCACATTGACTGGGGCGCCCCGGAACAGCGGGGCGTCGGCGGTCGAGAACATGTCCTGGAATGTGGGAAGGCTGGTGCCTTCGGGAAACCGCGCGCTGGCCGGGTCCATTGCGCCCTGGGGGCGCATGACGTTGACCAGCATGTAGTTCAGCAAAGAAAAGGCGATGTAGTTGAACATGATCGTCGTGATGACGATGTGGCTGCCGCGCTTGGCTTGCAGGTAGGCGGGGATCAAGGCCCAGAGCGCTCCGAAAAGTGCGGCGCCGATGATTGCTGCGGGCAGGGCGATGGCCCAATGGGGCCATGGAACTGCAAGACACACCAGTGCCACGCCCAAGCCCCCCAGCGTGGCCTGGCCTTCCCCGCCGATATTGAACATGCGCGCGTGGAAGGCCACGGCGACCGCAAGCCCGGTGAAGATGAAATTCGTCGTATAATAAAGCGTGTAGCCCCAGCCATAGGTCGAGCCGAGCGCGCCGGTCACCATGACCCGCACGGCCTCGATCGGGCTTTCGCCGATGGCCAGAATGACAAGGCCCGACAGGACGAATGCGATCAGAAGGCTGATCAGTGGGATCAGAAAAACATCGGCCCATTGCGGCATCTTCTGCATGTTTCTCAGGCCCCCACGGCTTCGGGGACTGCGCCCGATGTGTCAGTGATACCAGCCATCAAAAGACCCAGCTCTTTCTGATTGGTCTTGGCCGGGTCGCGTTCGCCCATGATCTGTCCGTCGAACATCACGGCGATCCGGTCGGACAACGACATGATTTCATCAAGTTCGACCGAAACCAGCAGGATTGCCTTGCCCTGATCGCGCAGGGCGACAATCTGTTGGTGAATGAACTCGATCGCGCCGATGTCGACGCCGCGCGTCGGCTGGCCGACAAGCAGAAGATCGGGGTTCCGCTCGATCTCGCGCGCAAGCACGATCTTCTGCTGGTTGCCGCCTGAGAAACTCTTGGCCGTCAGGCGCGGGTTCGGCGGGCGCACGTCAAAGCGCTCCATCTTGCCCTCGGCCTCTGCCACGATGCCGGCATTGTCCATCAGGTACGGGCTCTTTTGATAGGCCGGGTCGTGGTGATAGCCGAAGATCACGTTCTCCCATGCCATGAAATCCATGATCAGACCTTCGCGTTGCCGGTCTTCGGGGACATGGGCGATGCCGCGCGCGCGACGTGATTGGCCATCGGAATGCGCGCCGGTCAGGTCAAGTTCCTGTCCGTTTATGCGGATGGACCCGGTGCCCTTCGCATAGCCACCAAGGATTTCAAGCAATTCCGATTGGCCATTGCCCGCGACCCCGGCAATGCCAAGTATTTCCCCGGCGCGAACGTTCAGCGACACACCTTTGAGCCGCTCTACGCCCTTGTCGTCGGTAATTCGAAGGTTTTCGACTTCCATCACTGTCGCGCCCGGGGCAGCGGGTTTCTTGTCGACCCGAAGAAGGACTTTGCGCCCAACCATCAGCTCGGCCAGTTGTTCAGGGCTGGTTTCCGACGTCTTGACCGTGGCGGTCATTTCCCCCCGCCGCATGACGCTGACGGTATCGGTGACATCCATGATCTCACGCAGCTTGTGGGTGATGAGGATGATGGTTTTGCCCTCATCCCGCAGCCCGCGCAGGATGCGGAACAGGTGGTCGGCCTCGGCCGGGGTCAGCACGCCGGTAGGCTCGTCGAGGATCAGAATTTCGGCTTGGCGATAGAGCGCCTTGAGAATTTCGACGCGCTGCTGCATGCCCACGCCGATGTCTTCGATCAAGGCATCAGGATCGACATTCAGTTCGTATTCGGCGGCCAGTTGCGTGAGAAGCGTGCGGGCCTTGGCCAGCGATGGCTTGAGAAACGCGCCCTCTTCGGCGCCAAGTACCACGTTTTCGAGGACGGTGAAGTTTTCCACAAGCTTGAAGTGCTGAAACACCATGCCAATGCCCGCTGATATCGCGGCTTGGCTGTCGGGAATCTGAGTTTGATTGCCGTTGATGAAAATTTCGCCCGCATCGGCTTTGTAAAAGCCATAGAGGATAGACATCAACGTGGATTTCCCAGCGCCGTTCTCACCGATGATGCCATGGATCGTACCGGGCATCACACGGATCGAGATGTCTTTGTTGGCCTGCACAGGGCCAAAGGCCTTTGAAATGCCTTTCAGTTCGATGGCGGGGCTTTGGTCTGACATCTTGCGGGCCTGCGCGTTGGGTCGTGCGTGAAGGGTGTGAAAAGGGCCGCGCGAGACATCTCACACGGCCCCTTTCAAGTCGTGAAAAGGCGCCGTCTCAGAAATCGAGCGCCGGGCAGCTATCGTCGCTCATGTAGTCATGCACCGAGATTTCGCCCGACACGATCTTGTCGGCGGCGTCATAAACGGCGGCGAGCGCGGCATAAGACACGATCTGTTCGTTGTTCTCATCCAGAGCAACGCCAACACCGTAATTCGCCAGACCCATCACGTTGATGCCGGTCTCAAGATCGGTCCCCATCGAGAACGCTTCGTATACGGCAACATCAACGCGCTTGAGCATCGATGTCAGAACCGATCCGGGGTGCAGATAGTTCTGGTTGCTGTCGACACCGATCGAAAAGATGCCTTCGTCAGCGGCGGTTTGCAGAACGCCCACACCGGTACCACCGGCCGCGGCGTAAACTACGTCAGCGCCCTGGCTGATCTGGGCGCGGGTCAGTTCACCACCCTTCACCGGGTCGTTCCATGCCGCCGGCGTCGTGCCGGTCATGTTCGCGATCACGGTTGCGTCTGGGTTGGCCGCCTTGACGCCCTGGGCATAGCCGCAGGCGAATTTGCGGATCAGCGGAATGTCCATCCCGCCAACAAAACCGACGGTGCCGGACTCTGACGTCATGCCAGCCATAAGACCGACAAGGAACGAACCTTCATGTTCGTTGAACACGACCGAGCGGACGTTGGGCTGATCGACGACCATATCGATGATGGCGAACTTCGTGTCGGGATATTCGGGGGCCACTTCCGACAGCACATTGCCGAAGGCGAAGCCGGTCATGACAACAGGGTTGGCGCCGGATTCCGCGAAACGACGCAGAGCCTGCTCGCGCTGGGCTTCGGACTGCATCTCGATCTCGCGGAAGGTGCCGCCGGTTTCCTCGGCCCAACGCTGTGCGCCGTTGAAGGCGGCTTCGTTGAACGATTTGTCGAATTTGCCGCCCAGATCGAAAATGATCGCAGGCTCGGCACCGGCGGTGCCGGCGGTCAATGCAACTGCTGCGGCTGCGCCGAGCATTTTTTGCATGAGGGTCATGGTGGTCTCCCTGTTGTAAGGTCATTGGGGCGCACGGCACAAAAAGGCCCTGCGCCCGGTAATCGTGAAGATCCCGTTCAGATCATGTGCAATTAAGGCCGCAGCGCCGGGTAAGGGTCAATAGCCATCTCGCAGGTTTTGCCGCAGGAACGGGCGTTTGCATGGTGTTTTGGCAGCTGACGCGGGGTTAGCCGACCGAAAGATCCTTGCGCAGGATCAGCGCATCGACCGGTGGTCCGTCCGCGCGCGGATAGTAGCCTGGCCGACGACCCGCCTCTCGATACTCGCCACTGGCATAAAGCTGTCGTGCGGGCATGTTGGTTTCCGCCACCTCAAGAAACACCGACAGGGCGCCACGCTGTGCGCAACTCTCCTCGAACGCCGAAAGACAGGCCCGCGCATGGCCCTTCCGGCGACTTGCCGGGGCCGTGGCGAGGGTCAGGATCTCGGCCTCATCGGCGACGACACGGCCAAGAACGAAGGCGGGTCCAATGCGCATGACAAGCGTGGTCGGATCGTTGAGAAGCTTAGTGAATTCGGCAGCCGACCAGGCGCGCCCCTCGGTAAACGCGCTCGCATGAATCGCCGCCAGATCCGCGGCAACGCTCACAGAAGCACCGGCCCCGCATCGCGGGCGGGGGCGGCATCGGCGGGTCGAATATAAAGCGGCTTTGGCCGGTCGGTCACCGAATGCAGACGTGCCGCGGCCAGCCGCGCCGTCGCCTCGGTCAGCGAATAGCGCGGATGCCCGACCGTTCCCCCGCAAAGCACTGCAATGTCGCGTGCGCGCGCCCCGATGCAAACAGGCTCGGCGCGCGCCGGAATCGGCGGCAGGGTGTCCAGATCGCACAGAATGGGCGTTGTCGTCTCGCCCCCGCCGATGATCTGGAAATAGAGCCCATCGCGCGGCGCTGCCCGGGTCGAGACGACCACGCGGTCAATCCCCGCCGCCTGTGCCTCAAGCGCCGAAACACCGATCGCAGGCACGCCAAGGCTCAACGCCAGCCCGCGCGCCGAGGACACCGAAATGCGAATGCCGGTAAAGTTTCCCGGCCCCACGCCCACGCCGACCCCGTTCAGATCGCCCCATGTCATGCCCCCGTCGCCAAGCACGCCTTCAAGCAGCGGAAACAGAGCTTCGGCCTGTCCGCGCGGCATGTCGACATGGTCCGACGCGATAATCCGGCCGCCTGACAGCAAAGCGGCCGCGCAATGCGCGGCCGATGTGTCAAATGCCAGAATGGTCGGGTCAGACGGCAACCGGCCGCACCTCGAGCACTTCGGGGATGTAATGGCGCAGCAGGTTTTCGATGCCCATCTTGAGCGTCAGCGTCGATGACGGACAGCCCGCGCAGGCCCCCTGCATGTGCAGATAAACGATGCCCCGGTCGAACCCATGAAACGTGATGTCGCCGCCATCCTGTGCGACCGCGGGGCGCACGCGGGTATCAAGCAATTCCTTGATCTGATCGACGATCTCGCCATCCGGGCCGTCATGGCTGGCATGACCGCTTTCGGCACTGGCCTCGCCCTCGATAACGGGCTGGCCCGACTGGAAATGCTCCATGATCGCGCCAAGGATCGCGGGTTTCACGTGATCCCATTCGGTAGCTTCGGTCTTGGTTACCGTCACGAAATCCGTGCCAAAGAACACGCCCGACACGCCGTCGACTGCGAAGATGCGGGTGGCGAGCGGCGATTTGCCGGCTGTTTCGGACGATGGAAAATCGGCGGTTCCCGCCTCCAGAACGGTCTGGCCGGGCAGAAACTTCAAGGTCGCCGGGTTGGGCGTGGATTCTGTTTGAATGAACATGCGCGGTTCCCTTTATGTCGAACTGATATGCGCTCGGCCTCACCCCAAGTCAAGGTTTAGAACTGTTCTAAGGCCGGCGCGCAAATCCCTCGCGCTCAGGGACAGCGCACCACGCGGTATTGGTTGCCGCGCCACTTATAAGCGCATTCATTCGTCGCTCGGTTTCGTGCCACAAGCGCCCCAACCGTGGCCCCGGCCAAGGCGGTCACGATCACCCAGTCATCGTCGATATCCAGCGCTTCGGCGGTGATCAGGGCGACGGTGGCCCCGGCAAGGCCGCCGACAAGAATCTGTTCGTCCCGGCTCATATCCGCGCAAGACGACATCGTGAGAGCGGCGATCAGGATCGCCAGAGCCGAATTTCTGAACATCTCATACCTCATGAGTTGCAATGACCGTGGCGGGGCAAACACCCCGCGCATCCGGTCTAACGGCGCCATTATCCGGACCTCACGCCGCAGGCGATTGATCGGGATCAGTCAGCGGTGCGAATGCTCAGGTGATGGCTTCCAGCCGCTCTTTCGACAATTCGCCGGGTACGATGGTGATCGGGATCGGAAGCTCGCCAGAGGTGCGCGACAACTGCGCCACAAGCGGGCCGGGGCCCTTCTTGTCGCTTCCAGCGCCAAGCACGAGAACGCCGATCTCGGCATCTTCGCGGATCTGGGCCATGATTTCGGGCACAGGCTCGCCCTCGCGGATCACCAGTTCGGGGTCGATGCCCTGTTTGTCATGCATCCACTTGGCGAAGACGTCGAAATGGGCGTGGATACGCTCGCGCGCTTCTTCGCGCATGATGTCGCCGACGCCGATCCAGTGGTTGAATTCATCGGGGGGGATCACCGACAGGATCTGAACGCCGCCACCGGTATGCGCCGCCCGCATCGCGGCGAACCGCATCGCATTCAGGCATTCACGACTGTCATCAAGCACGACCAGAAACTTGCGCATCGGTGGCCCTTTCACTTCCCGGGCGATCATGGCGGCGCGGGCGCGCCGGTGCAACGGAAATTCTCAGGGCGCGCTGAGCGCCCAATCCCAGTACATATCGCGCACGCGGCGCGTCACGGGACCGACCTGATAATGGGTGCCGTCGAACTCGGTGACGGGCGTGACCTTGGACATATTGCCGGACAGAAACACCTCGTCGGCCTCGCGAAAATCGTCGAAGGTCAGAACCGTTTCGCGCACCTGCATCCCGTCATTCCCAAGGTTGGTCATGTGCCTTGAACGGGTGATGCCCGCAAGGAACGTGCCATTCGCGATGGGCGTAAGGACCTCTCCATCCCGTACCATAAAGACGTTTGCGGTGGCTGATTCCGCGACATTGCCCATGGCATCGGCCACCAACGCATTGCCGAATCCGTTGCCGCGCACCTCGGCCAGCATGCGGGCGTTGTTGGGGTAAAGACAGCCGGCCTTGGCATTGACCACGCTGCTTTCCAGAACCGGACGGCGGAAACGTGTCAGACCAAGCGTCGTGGTGGCCGTAGCCGGGGCCAGCGGGATCTCTTCGAGACAGATCGCAAAGCCGGTTCGTTCAGCGTCGGGCACGATCGCGCTCGGATCGCCGTCGATGGCCCAATACATCGGGCGAATATAGACGGCGGCATCTTTCGGATACCGGGCCAGCCCTTCCCACGCGATTGCGACCACGTCCTCGGTGCTGACCGTCGGCGTGATCATCAGCGCCTCGGCCGACCGGTTCACGCGGGCGCAATGCCGGTCAAGGTCGGGGGCCACACCGTCGAAATACCGCGCCCCGTCGAAGACGCTTGTGCCAAGCCACGCACCATGGTCGGCGGCGCGCATGATCGGAGCGTCGCCGTCGTGCCACGTTCCCTCGAAATAGGTGCGGATGTTCTTGCCGATAGCCATGTAGCGAGTCCTCCGCACGGGACGGTAGGAGCGAGCGCCGCGAAGGTCCAGACCTCAATTGGCCTCGGCCAGCAGGGCAGGAACGTCGAGCGGTTTGGTGACCATGGCAAGAAAACCGTCCTCGTCGCGCGGCCATTCCAAGCGGGGGCGGTCGCGGTAAATCTCGATCCCATTGCCATCGGGATCGCTGAAATAGACCGCTTCGCTGACCCCGTGATCCGCCGCGCCCTCGATCGTGACACCGGCGTCCAGCGCCGATTTCAACACACGGGCCAGCGCGGGTCGGTCGGGATAGAGGAAGGCGACATGAAAAAGCCCCGTATGCCCCGGCGGCGGCGGTGTGCCGCCCTTGCTGTTCCAGGTGTTGAGCCCGATGTGATGATGATAGCCGCCTGCTGACAGAAACGCGGCTGTATCACCGTATCTTTGGGTCAGCGAAAACCCCAGCACGTCGCTGTAAAACGCAACCGCACGGTCAAGATCGGCAACGCGCAGGTGAACGTGTCCAACCTGAGTTTCCGGGTGGGTGGTGAAGGCCATGACCTGTTCCTTTGGTTGACCTCACATATGGCGCGGAACACAAGCGCGCAAAACCCGAAGCAACGAACGCCTCCTGTGCAGTTTCGCACGCGGGTCCCCCGGCTGTTTGAGCCGAGGGACCTTTTGGCGGGACATGGAACGTGGCGAAACAACCGCCAAACACTGCCGGACCAAGCGATAAGCGGGGACACGGGCTTCGCCCCCGGCAGACGCCGATAATCGCGACGTGTGCCAAAGCTACAAAGGCAATGATTCCGTTTTGTAACGCGGGGCGGACTTACCTGACCATTCCGACGATATCGTAGGTTTTTTCCAGAATGGGCGTCGCAATCTCGCGCGCACGATCGGCCCCGGCGGCAAGCATGCGGTCGATCTCGGGGATATCCAGCATCATCCGGTTCATCTCTGCCGATATCGGCGACAGGCGGTCCACGGCAAGATCGGCGAGTGCGGGCTTGAAGGTCCCGAACTGTTTGCCGGCGAACTCTTCGATCACGGTCTGGGGCGTGGTGTCGGCCAGTGCGGCATAGATGTTGATCAGGTTGCGCGCCTCGGGCCGGTCGTCCAGCCCCTCAAGGTTATCGGGCAAGGGCTCGGGGTCGGTCTTCGCCTTGCGGATCTTCTTGGCGATCGTGTCGGCATCATCATCCATGTTGATCCGGCTCATGTCCGAAGCATCCGACTTCGACATCTTCTTTGACCCGTCGCGCAGGCTCATCACCCGCGTGGCCGCGCCTTCGATAACCGGCTCTGTGATCGGAAAGAACGGCGTCTTGAAGTCGTTGTTGAACTTCGCGGCGATGTCGCGGGTCAGCTCAAGATGCTGTTTCTGGTCCTCGCCCACCGGCACATGCGTGGCGTGATAAACCAGAATATCCGCCGCCATCAGCGCGGGATAACCGAAGAGGCCCAGCGACGCATTCTCGGCGTTCTTGCCCGCCTTGTCCTTCCACTGCGTCATCCGGCCCATCCAGCCCATGCGCGCGACGCAATTGAAAATCCAACCCAGTTGCGCGTGTTCGGCCACCTGGCTTTGATTGAACAGGATCGACTTGGCGGGGTCGATCCCGGCGGCAATAAAACAAGCCGCCATCTCGCGGGTATTGTGGCGCAGTTCTTCCGGGTCCTGCCAGACGGTGATCGCGTGCAGATCGACCATGCAATAGATCGTCTCGTACTCGCCCGACTCCTGCATCTCGACGAACCGCTTCATGGCGCCAAGATAGTTGCCCAGCGTCAGGCCGCCCGATGGCTTGATGCCCGAGAACACACGCGGTGTGAAGGACGGCTGGGTCATGAAAGTCTCCATGGTGGATTTCTGCGTCCGGCTCGCTTACCCATGGCGGCAGTGCCCGTCAAGAAAGGCCCGCCTGTGAGCAGTGATCCAGACGCCTCGCCCGTGAACCCGTTGCCGCTTTCGGTGGTGATCCTCGCGTTGCCCATCGTATTTGTCGAACTCGCGCTTGTTGCGGGCGCGGAAGGGTTCGTCGGCGGGCCCGATGCTGTGGGCTGGCGGCTTTCGGCGATGCAGGATTACGCGTTCTTCGGGCCGGTCTTCGACCTGATGCTCGAACTTGGGCGCTTTCCGCCCGAGCACTTGATGCGCTTTGTGACCTATCCGTTCGTGCATGTCGGCTTCACCCATATGCTGATGGTGATGGTGTTCCTGCTCGCGCTTGGCAAAATGGCGGGTGAGGTGTTGGGCGCGATCTCGGTTCTCGTGCTCTTTTTCAGTTCTGCGATCGTGGGCGCGCTGGTTTTCGCTCTGGCAACCGACGATCCGTCGCCGCTGCTTGGTGGATACCCGGCGGTCTACGGGCTGATCGGGGCCTATACCTTCATTCTGTGGGTGCGGTTGGGTCAGGTCGGCGAACCACGCCATCAGGCATTTTCGCTGATCGCGGTGCTCTTGTTCATTCAGCTTGTGTTCGGCCTGCTGTTCGGAACCGGGCAGGATTGGGTCGCTGAAATCGCGGGCTTCGTGACCGGTTTCGCGCTGTCTCCGCTGGTGGCCCCGGGCGGTTGGACGCGGTTGCTGGAGCGGCTGCGTCAGAGGTGATCAGCGGCGCAACGCCTGCCGGAAATCGGCGATGGTAAAGGCCCCCAGCGCGCGACCGATCCCGAAATAACCCCCCAGACCAAGCAGCACCAAAGCGGCCAGTGCGAAATAGCGCACGCCACCGTCCAGAAACGCCTCGGCTCCGATACGGGCCGCCACCCACAAAAGCGCACCCATGGCACCGGACGCGGCCAGAATGCGCCAGATCCGCGTGACAAAGCGGGCATCAAAGCTTGCCGCATCCCCCATCCCGCGCGACCCACGCCAGAGCAGAAGGGCCATCGCCCAGCCCGCGACAGTCGTACCGATCGCGGCGGCGATATAACCGATAATTGGCGCAAGACCGATGGCGACGACCGCATTCACGACAAGCGCGACTAGGGCGAAATAGAATGGCGTCTTGGTGTCTTCGCGCGCGAAATAAAGCGGCTGCAAGACCTTCTGCAAAACGAAGGCGGGCAGGCCAAGCCCGTAGACGGCAACGGCCAGCGCGGTGGCGGCGGCATCTTCGGGGCTGAACGCCCCGCGTTGGAACAGAACCGACACAAGCGGGCCGGGGATCACGGCCAACGCCACGGCGGCAGGCACCGTCAGCGCCAGCGAAATCTCGGCCGCGCGGCTGAAGGCGTGGCGCCCGCCATCGGTATCGCCCGCCTGCAACCGGCGCGAAAGATCCGGTAACAGCACGACCCCGATGGCGATGCCGACCACACCCAGTGGCAACTGGTACAGGCGGTCGGCATAGCTCAGCCACGCAATGGCCCCGTCAAAGAAGCTGGCGACCTGCCGACCAACCAGCAGGTTGACCTGCACGACCCCTCCCGCCAGCGCGGCGGGCGCGGCAATGACGGCAAGGCGTTTGAGATCGGGGGTCAGGCGCGGGCGCGACAGCTGCATCGTGAAGCCCGCGCGTTTCGCCGCCCAAAGAAGCAGCGCAAGCTGCGCGACGCCGGCAACCGGCACGGTCCAGGCCAGCGCGTCGCCCACCGGCCAGCCCGCGCGATCCGCGACCACCATCGCGATGACGAAGGCCACGTTAAGCAAGACCGGCGCCGCGGCGGCGGCAACGAAGCGACCGGTGGCATTCAGAACACCGGACAATAGCGCGGCAAGCGAAATGAACAGGATATAGGGAAAGGCGATGCGGCCATAAAACACAGCCATGTCAAAGCGTTCATCCCCGGCAAAGCCCGACGCCATCGCCAGCACCAGCCACGGCATCGCCAAAAGCGCGATGGCCGTGAACACGATCAGGATCGAGGCCAGCCCGGAAAATGCTTCACGCGCGAAGGTCTCGGGCGCGTCCCCGGCCTCGAGCTTTCTCGAAAACATCGGCACGAAGGCCATGTTGAACGCGCCTTCGGCGAAGAAACGGCGGAACATGTTGGGCAATGAAAAGGCGATCAGAAACGCTTCGGCGGCGGGCCCCGCACCCAGAAAGGCGGCGATCAGGATATCGCGCACAAAGCCCATGATGCGGCTGGCCATCGTCCATGCGCCCACCGTCACGAAAGCCGACACAAGCCGGATCGGTCTCATTCCCGCGGCTTCCAGGCCATGCCCATATACCCGTGCCCCTGTTCAAGTTCGGACAGCATGCTGTCGATCCGGCTGGTGCGGGTTTCTTCGCGCTTGGCGCGACCAATCCATGCCAGCCAGTCGTTGCGCTGATACGGTGGGCGTGCGTCATAGGCTGCGCGTAATTTCCGCGCGTCGAGCAACGCGGCAATATCGGGTGGCATCGGTTGGATCGGGCGTTTGAGAGCACTCATTTTTCGGCCCGCTCCGCACCGCGTTCGATCGCCGCCCGCAGCTTTTTCTCAAGTGCCTTCTGCTTGGATTCGGAGTGGTACTTCAACCCGAACATGTCCTTGGTATAGAAGGTATCGACCACCTGTTCGCCATATGTCGCGATCACGGCGCTTGCGATATAGACGTGGGCCGACGCGAATGTGCGGGCCAGATCGTACAGCAGGCCGGGGCGGTCGCGGGTATCGACCTCGATGATCGTATAAATCTCCGACCCTTCGTTGTCGAAGGTGATCGAGGTCGGCACCTTGAACGCCCGTTCACGTTTCTTCAGTTTGTCACGGTCTTTAAGCGCGTCGCGGGCAATGACCTCGCCCTTCAGCGTTTTTCCGATCATCGTGCGCAACCGCGGCAGGCGGCTTTCGGCAAACGGACGGCCATCGGCATCCTGTACCCAGAAAACCGCCGTGGCATAGCCATCCTTGGATGTATAGGTGCGCGCATCCACGACGTTCGCACCAACCAGTGCCAGCGCACCCGCCAGTCGCGAGAAAATGCCGGGGTGATCTTCAAGGGCGAAACAGGCCCGCGTGGCATCGCGGTCTTCATCGAGCAGAAGGTCGATCCGAACCTCGCCCTTCGGCATCTCTCGCAGCAGATTGGCAAAGACAACATGCGCCGCCGTTGGCAGGCCCTGCCAATACGGGCTGTAATGGCGCGCGGTCTCGTCGCGCAAATCCTTGGCCGGCCAGTCCGCCAATGCCTCGCGCAGGGCGCGCTTGGCTTCGGTTTCCCGGCTTTCCCGGTTGACGTCTTCAAGCCCCGTCTCAAG
>JABDPT010000159.1 GCA_013042605.1 Paracoccaceae bacterium | reverse complement strand
TTGCGGGTGGCGGGGTTCATGGTGGTGTCCTTGAGGTCCTTGGCGTCCATCTCGCCCAGCCCCTTGAAGCGTGAGACGTCGATCTTGCCCTTGCCGCCAAGCCCCCGCTCAAGCCAGCTATCGCGCTCGGCCTCGTCGAGGCAATAGACCCGCTTGGCCCCTTGGGTCAGCCGGAAGAGTGGCGGGCAGGCGAGGTAGAGGTGGCCGGCATCGATCATCGGGCGCATCTGGGTGAAGAAGAACGTCATCAGAAGCGAGGCGATATGCGCGCCGTCGACGTCCGCATCCGTCATGATGATGACCTTGTCATAGCGCAGGTCATCAAGGTTGAACCGCGTGCCAAGCCCGACGCCCAGCGCCTGGCAAAGGTCGCTGATCTCGGCGTTCGAGCCCAGTTTCGACGACGCCGCCCCCAGCACGTTGAGGATCTTGCCGCGCAGGGGCAAAAGAGCCTGGTTCTTGCGGTCGCGGGCCATCTTGGCGCTGCCGCCCGCGCTGTCGCCCTCGACGATGAAAAGCTCGGTGCCCTCGCGCGCACTTTGCGTGCAGTCGACCAGCTTGCCGGGCAGGCGCAGCTTCTTGGTGGCCGATTTGCGCGCGGTTTCCTTTTCCTGCCGCCGGCGCAGACGCTCTTCGGCGCGCAGGACCAGAAAATCGAGGATCGCCCCGGCCGATTTGGTGTCCGCCGCCAGCCAGTTGTCGAAATGGTCGCGCACAGCGCCTTCGGTCATCTTCTGCGCGGCCTCGGTCGACAGCCTGTCCTTGGTCTGGCCGACAAAGGCCGGGTCGCGGATGAAACAGGAAACAAGCGCGCAGCCCCCCGACAGCAGGTCTTCGCGCGTGATCTGCGCGGCCTTGCGGTTATTCGCCAACTCGCCATAGGCGCGGATGCCCTTGAGGATCGCGGCCCAGAAGCCCGCCTCATGCGTGCCGCCCTCGGGCGTGGGCACGGTGTTGCAATAGCTCTGGATGAAGCCGTCGCGCGCGGGCGTCCAGTTGATCGCCCATTCGACCGACCCGGGTTCGCCGTATTTGTCGGCAAAGCTGACCTTCCCGGCAAAGGGGCGGTCGGCATAGGTCGTCGCCGCGCCCAGCGTTTCGCCCAGATAATCCGACAGGCCGCCGGGGAAGTGAAAGGTCGCCTCGGTCGGGGTTTCGCCGTCGTCGATCTCGGATTTCCAGCGGATCTCGACGCCCGAGAAGAGATAGGCCTTTGACCGGGTCATCTTCATCATTCGGGCGGGCTTGAAACGATGATGGCCGAAGATCTCTTCATCGGCGTGGAAGGTCACGGTGGTGCCGCGCCGGTTCGGGGTCGAGCCCAACGATTTGACGGGGCCCTGCGGGATGCCGCGCGAGAACTCCTGCGCGAAAAGCTCGCGGTTGCGCGCCACCTCGACCCGCAGGTGATCGGAGAGCGCGTTGACGACCGACACGCCCACACCGTGCAGGCCGCCCGAGGTTTCATAGGCCTTGCCCGAGAACTTGCCACCTGCGTGCAGCGTGCAGAGGATCACCTCAAGCGCCGACTTATCGGGGAACTTCGGGTGCGGGTCGACGGGGATGCCGCGCCCGTTGTCGCGGACAGTGACCGAGTGATCGGCGTGCAGTTCGACCTCGATCCGGGTGGCGTGGCCGGCCACGGCCTCGTCCATCGCGTTGTCGAGCACTTCGGCGACAAGGTGGTGCAGGGCGCGTTCATCGGTGCCCCCGATATACATGCCCGGTCGCTTGCGCACCGGTTCAAGCCCTTCGAGCACCTCGATCGAGGTGGCATCATAGGTATCCCCGGTGGGTCCGGTGAGAAGATCGTCCGCCATGGCTGCTGCTCTTGTTCTTTTCTGTTTGGCACAGGATAGGCAGGCGCAGGGTCGGGGGCAATGCTCTTACTGCAAACGCGAAGCGGGCGCCCTTTTCAGAGCGCCCGCTGTGGTTGGACCTAAGGGTAAGTCCGGATAATTCAGGCCGCGCGCTTGCGACGGCGCATCAGGCCAAGACCGCCCAGCGCGCTGCCCATCAGCAGAAGGCCCGCGGGAAGCGGCACGGCGGCAACCTCCATCTGGCCCACGTAGAACTGCGTGGCATTCTCACCGCCGTAGGTGAAGTCGACGGTCGTGAGGTTCTTGAGAACCGCATAAGCGTCGGCGCCCAGCATGCCGCCGGTCAGCGTGTAAGACACGCTATCGATCAGAAGCGTGCCGTTTGCCGCCTCGTGGCCTGCGTCGTAGAACATCATGTCGACGAAGTTGACGGCCTGCAGGAAGCTGAGCGTCAGTGTTTCCACGCCACCGCGCGAGGCGGAGACATTGTCGTCCGAGGTCAGGGCGTTGGACGCACCGGTCGAACAGCCGCCCGAGTATTGGTCGCTGCCGATGTAAGAGCAGACGCCAAGACCGGCCTGGTAGCCTGCGTTCTTGACGACACGGCTGTCACGCTGTTCCTGGCTCGAAAATTTGCCCGAGCTGTCAAGAAAAGCGCCGACCTCGTCGTCCGGAACGTCCGGGTTCGAGTTCGAGCCATCGGCGAAGACGGTGATACCGTCGATCGTCAACCCGGTTTCGAACAGGTCATCCCAGTTCACTTCGACCCCGCCATTGTCGAACCGTTCCTGATCGGCGATCAGGGCGAAATCGAACACTGCGGCAGAAGCCGGTGCTGCCACGGCGATTGCCACAGCAGTAATTGCGGGCGCAACCACGCGCCCAAGATTGAATGTAATCATAGTTTCCCCTTCACCGGATCTTGGGACAGACCCGGTTCCCATACACACCGGCAACACACGCCGGCTGCGGAAAGACTAGATACGAAAAGCCCTGGTAACCAAGGAATTACCGGCGTTGGTCCTGATTGTCTGGCAATCGGCACAGGATCGCGCAAAGGGCGGATTATCGTCCCCAGATGCGACACGAACGCTCAACCCTGACGCGAGGGTTCATGGCTGTGTCATTGGCGCGACAGGGTGCGGGCGTCGTCGAAGAGGTTGATTCCCGTCAATGACGGCCGTTCCTGCGCCACGGTATCCTTAGTCTACCGTCACAGGAGGATACATCTATGCCCGACACCGCCGTCACCGACAAAACAGGATTTCCGAAGGTCAAAACCGATGCGATCCGCGATGCGTTTGAAAGTGGCACCTATCCCTATCCGACCCGCCTGTCGCGCCGGTCCTACGAAACCCGGAAGGCAAAGCTGCAGGCCGAGCTTCTGAAGGTGCAGCTTTGGGCGCAGGAGACCGGCGAAAAGTTCGTGCTGATCTTCGAAGGCCGGGATGCGGCGGGCAAGGGCGGCACGATCAAGCGGTTCACCGAACATCTCAACCCCCGCTCGGCCCGCGTGGTGGCCCTCAACAAGCCGACATGGGAAGAGAAGGGGCAGTGGTTCTTTCAGCGCTATGTGGCCGAGCTGCCAACGGTAGGTGAAATGGTGTTCTACGACCGGTCCTGGTACAACCGCGCGGGCGTAGAGCGGGTGATGGGCTTTTGCTCGCCCAACGATTACCTCGAATTCATGCGCCAGACGCCCGAGCTTGAGCGGATGCTGGTGCGGTCGGGCATTCATCTTTTCAAATACTGGTTCTCGGTTACGCGGGACGAACAGAAACGCCGCTTCGAAAGCCGCGAAACCGACCCGCTCAAGCAATGGAAGCTGTCGCCTATCGACAAGGCGAGCCTCGACAAATGGGACGAATATACCGAGGCCAAGGAAGCGATGTTCTTTTACACCGACACCGCCGATGCGCCCTGGACGATCATCAAGTCGAACGACAAGAAGCGGGCGCGGCTGGAATGCATGGCGCATTTCCTGAGTTCCATCGACTATCCGGGCAAGGACACCAGCATCGTGAAGGCGCCCGATCCTCTGATCGTGGGGCGGGCCGAACATGTGGTGCACAGTGCCGACCATATTCTTGGCACATCCCTGCATCCCGAAACGCGGCGTGTGAAGGGCTAGCCACGCGCACTATTGATTTGGGGGTCGCGCGGGTCTAGGGCCGGGGTATGACCCCGGACACCGCCATATCGCCAATGTCGGCGCGAGCGCATTTGCGCGCGCTTCTGGTGCTGGGGCTGCCGCTGATCGGCAGTCATCTGGCCGAGATCGCCATCACCGTCACCGATACGCTGATGGTCGGCTGGTACAGCGCCACAGCGCTTGCCGGGCTGACGCTGGCGGGGGTTCTTTACTTTTCGATTTTCGTGCTGGGGTCCGGGTTTGCCCGTGCGGTGATGCCGATCGTGGCCAGCGCGGCGGGAACCGATGACGACAGGCAGGTGCGGCGGGTCACGCGCATGGGGGCGTGGCTATCCATCCTGTTCGGGGCTTTGGCCATGCCCCTTCTGATCTGGTCGGAAGGCTGGCTTCTGGCCATCGGGCAGGCGCCCGAAGTGGTCGCGGAAGCAGCACTTTACCTCAAGATCCGGGCCTGGGGCCTGATCCCCGCGCTGATCATCGTGGTGCTGATCAGCTATCTGTCATCGTTGGAACGGACGCGGGTCATTCTGATCGTCACGCTGGTTACGACGGCGATCAACATCCTTCTGAATTACATGCTGATCTTCGGCAATTTCGGCGCGCCCGAACTGGGCATCGCAGGGGCGGCGGTGGCGTCGGTCACGATGCAGGTGGTCGGGTTGCTTGCCCTTGGCGCCTATGCGGCGATCGTCACGCCGGAATATGCCCTGTTTCAGAACCCATGGCGCCCGGACTGGGACGCCTTCGGGCGGGTCCTTCGGCTTGGTTGGCCGATCGGGCTGACGGGCCTTGCCGAGGTCGGGCTGTTTTCCGCCGCGTCCGTGATGGTCGGCTGGATCGGCGCGCGAGAACTGGCCGCGCACGGGATCGCGCTTCAGATTGCGTCGGTGACCTTCATGTTGCATGTCGGGTTGAGCCAGGCGGTGACGGTGCGCGTCGGCCGCGCTTTCGGCCAGCGCGACGGCCCGCATCTTCGGATGGGGGCGCTGGTGGCGATGGCGCTGTCCTTCGCCATCGCGGGAGCGACGATTGTCCTGTTCCTGACGGTGCCGGAACCGCTGATCGGCCTGTTTCTCAGCCCCGATGACCCGGCCCGCGCCGTCATCATCCCGGTCGCGGTCACGCTTTTGGCGATGGCGGCGCTGTTTCAGTTCGTGGACGCCGCGCAGGTGATGACGCTGGGCATGCTGCGGGGCATGCAGGACACGCAGGCGCCGATGGTGATCGCGGCCGTGAGCTATTGGCTGATCGGCGCGCCGGCCAGCTATGCACTGGCCTTCTGGGCGGGGCTTGGGGCACCGGGGGTCTGGCTGGGCTTGGTCGTCGGGCTGGCCTGTGCCGGGATCCTGCTGAGCTGGCGGTTCCTGCGGCTGTCAGCGGCACTGAATGCGAGTTAGGGCAGCGTTTTGGAGAACGCTGGGCAAATCTCTTGGAAGAGATTTGGGGGCGAAGGGCGGCTTTGAGCCCGAAATTGCAGGATGCTGCGCAGTCGTCGAATGACCGTTATGATGGATGCCTGTGCTACCAAGGCTGTTCAACTATCAATACAAACTGCAGAATTTTCTTCGCAGCAGGAGATTTTCGATGACGCTCACCGCAGAGACTGCACTAGTCCGGTCGGTCGAACACTATCTCAGCCAAGCGGATCACCTGCTGGGCATTTTAGAGAACGAACCGCAGACCGAGGCGCTGATGGCGATCCAGCTCGCGCCCGACAGCTTTGACACTGGCTTTCATCTCGCTGTTGCGATTCAATTTGCTGGCCGGGCACTGTGTCTTCCTGCTGGCGCTGCTCTGCCCGAGATTGAAGAGCCTTACAACATTGGCACTTTGCGCGCGTTGCATACAGCGGTTGCCACGAGCATCAGCGATTTACCGAAGCCCGAATGGACGGCACGTGTGCGGCACGTGGCAGGGGAGGCATCACTTGAACAGCCGATCGCCGACTACATCGCTCGCTTCGCGCTGCCGAACATGCTGTTTCACCTGACGATGGCATATGCGGGGTTGCGTCATGGTGGCTTAAAGATTGGAAAGGCTGATTTTGACGGCCTTCACGAATATTGAGTTGTTGCAGCATCGTAGGGAAAGCTGAATTG
The DNA here is from genome assembly GCA_013042605.1 of Paracoccaceae bacterium. Taxonomy (GTDB): domain Bacteria; phylum Pseudomonadota; class Alphaproteobacteria; order Rhodobacterales; family Rhodobacteraceae; genus JABDPT01. Next base: position 20,092 of record JABDPT010000159.1, on the reverse strand, counting down.
GAGAAGCGGACATTGATGCTTCGATCCTTAAAGGCAGCAAAGTCCGCAAATCCGCACATCTGAACACAACACCCCACACCCACCCCAACCACTACTTGAGGGTCCGCAGCCACTCCATCACGTCGCCGCGGACCGATTGGGCGCCGGAGCGGCGGGCCTGGTCGATCACGTCGCGCGCTTCGTCAAGGTTCACGCGCCGCAAGAGGTGCTTGACCGGGCCGATGGACGCCGGGCGCATCGACAGCGACTTCAGGCCCATCGCGGCAAAGCACAGCGCCTCGATCGGGCGGCCCGCATCCTCGCCGCAGAAGCTGAGGCGCGTATCGGTTTCGGCGCAGCGGTTGATGATATGTTCGAGGAAGGTCAGGAAACTGACGTTGAGCACATCATAGCGGCGGCGCACGCGTTCGTTTTCGCGGTCGGCGGCGAAGAAGAACTGCTTGAGGTCATTGCCGCCGATCGAGATGAAATCGGCCATTTCGAAGAATTGCCGCGGCGCGAAGGCGAGGCTCGGGGTTTCCAGCATCGCGCCGATCTCGACGGATGCGGGCAGGATGTGGCCAAGCCGCCGCTCGCGCTCGATCTCGTTGAGCACATGGGCGCGCGCGGCGCGGTATTCATCGAACTGCGCGACGAAAGGGAACATGACGGTCAGCGGGCGCCCGGCGGCGGCACGGATAAGGGCCTGAAGCTGCATCCGCATGACGCCGGGCTTGTCGAGGCCCACCCGGATCGCGCGCCAGCCAAGGGCCGGGTTCGGCTCTTCCTGGCGTTTCATGTAAGGAAGGACCTTGTCGGACCCGATGTCGAGCGTGCGGAAGACCACGCGCTTGCCCTTGGCGGCGTCCATGACGCGGGCGTATTGCGCGGCAAGCTCGCCCCGGCGCGGCACCTGGCTTCGGATCAGGAATTGCAGCTCGGTGCGGAATAGTCCCACGCCTTCGGCGCCCGAGCTTTCAAGCGACGGCAGATCGGCCATCAACCCTGCGTTCATCGTCAGTTCGATGGTCCGGCCGCATTTGGCCTTGGCAGGCTTGTGGCGCAGCGAGACATAGCGTTCCTGCGCGGCCGCCTGCATCGCGATCTTGTCGCGGAAGGCCGCGCCGACATTGTCGTCGGGGCGCAGGTGCACGATGCCCTGTTCGCCGTCGACCATGATGTGATCGCCGTTGAGCGCCTCGGACGTGATGCGCTCGGCATGGATCACCAGCGGGATCGCCCAGGCCCGGGCGACGATGGCGGCGTGGCTGCCCACCGATCCCTGTTCAAGGACGATGCCCTTGAGCTTGCGGCCATATTCCAAAAGCTCGCCGGGCCCGATACTGCGGGCGACGAGAATGGGGTTTTCGGGCATTTCGGCCCCGGTTTGATGCCCCTGACCGGTCAGGATCCGCAACAGCCGGTTGGACAGGTCGTCAAGGTCCGACAGCCGTTCGCGCAAGTAGGCGTCGGGCACTTCCTCCATTCTGGCGCGTGCTGCCGATTGCTCTTTCTCGACGGCCGCTTCGGCCGATAGCCCGCGCGAGATATCCTCCTCCATCCGCCGCATCCAGCTTCGGGAATTGGCGAACATCCGGTAGGCTTCGAGCACGTCTCGGTGATCGCCATCATCGGTGTCGGACTGGCGCAACATATCATCGACCGACAGGCGCAGGGTGTCGACCGCTTCGCGCAGGCGCTTGGTTTCGGCCTCGGTATCCTCGGCGATGGGGTTGGTGACGACGACGCGTGGCTCGTGAAGGTAGACATGGCCCTCGGCAACGCCCTCCTGTCCGACCGCGCCACGGAACATCGCCGGTTGCTGGTGGCGGGCCGACATGGCCGCACCTTCGCCGATAAAGGCGCCAAGCTCCGTCATTTCGGCCAGCACCATGGCGACGACTTCGAGGGCATAGACCTCGTCTTCGGAAAACGCGCGGGCGGCCTTGGACTGCACTACCAGCACGCCCAGCTTTTCGCCCAGCCGCCGGATCGGCACGCCAAGGAAGCTGGAATAAATCTCTTCCCCGGTTTCCGGCATGAACCGGAACCCCTTGGCCGATGGTGCTTCGGCGGTGTTGGTCACGTGGCCGGTCTTGGCGACCCGGCCCACAAGCCCTTCGCCCAGACGCATGCGGGTCTTGTGCACGGCTTCGGGGTTGAGCCCCTCGGTCGCGCAAAGCTCAAGCGTGTCGGCGTCGCGGAACAGGTAGATCGAGCACACCTCGGTCGCCATGGAATCGGCGATCAGCTTGACGATGTGATCGAGCCGCGCCTGACCGGCGACGGTTTCGGCCATCGCCTCGCGCAGGCGGCCCAGAAGCTTGCGGCTTTCGCTTTCCGTCTGCTCGGTCATGGGCTGGCTACCGTCCTCCCGCAGCGGTTGATGCCGCCGATCTCGAACACCGGTTAGACCACACAAATGCCCCAAGCGAAACGAGGATTTCATGTAAGCGCTGTCATGATGATCTTCGCGGCAGACGCGCAAAATCTTGCGGTTCGGACGTAATCAGCCACGAATTGGGGTTTCGAAAGGCGGGCGTCCATGCAATAGGAAACTGCCAAACGACCCCTCCGCAGGAGAGACCCAATGGAGATTCGCGAGGCCCTTACCTTTGATGATGTGCTGCTGGTGCCGGGGGCTTCTTCGGTGCTGCCTTCCACGGCGGATATCCGCACGCGGGTGACGCGCGATATCGCGATGAACATCCCGCTTCTAAGCTCGGCCATGGACACCGTGACCGAAAGCCAGATGGCGATTGCCATGGCGCAGGCGGGCGGTCTGGGGGTGATCCACCGCAACCTCGATATCGAGGTGCAGGCGCGCGAGGTGCGGCGGGTGAAGCGGTTCGAAAGCGGGATCGTCTATAACCCGATCACCCTGACCCCGAACCAGACCCTGGCCGATGCCAAGGCATTGCAAGAGCGTTACAAGATCACCGGCTTTCCGGTTGTGGGCGAAAAGGGCCAGCTTGTGGGCATCGTCACCAACCGCGACATGCGGTTTGCCAGCGACGACGACACGCCGGTGCGGGTGATGATGACCTCGGACAATCTGGCGGTGCTTACCGAACCGGCTGATCTGGATGAGGCCAAGAGCCTGATGCGATCGCGGCGGATCGAGAAGCTTCTGGTGACCGATGGCGGCGGCAAGCTGACCGGGTTGCTGACGCTGAAAGATACCGAGCAGGCGGTGCTGAACCCGCATGCCTGCAAGGACAGATTGGGACGGTTGCGCGTGGCGGCGGCCACGACCGTGGGCGATGCTGGGTTCGCGCGCAGCGAGGCTTTGGTCGATGCGGGCGTCGATATCGTCGTGATCGACACCGCGCACGGGCATTCCGAAGGGGTCGCGCGGGCGGTTGAACGCGCCAAAAAGCTGTCCAACGAGGTGCAGATCATCGCGGGCAACGTGGCCACCGCCGAAGCGACCCGCGCGCTGATCGATGCGGGCGCCGATGCGATCAAAGTCGGGATCGGGCCGGGGTCGATCTGTACAACGCGGATGGTTGCGGGTGTGGGCGTGCCGCAGCTGACCGCGATCATGGATGCCGCCGGGGCGGTGGGCGACGTACCGGTCATCGCCGATGGCGGCATCAAGTTTTCGGGCGATTTCGCCAAGGCGATTGCGGCGGGCGCGTCCTGCGCAATGGTGGGCAGCATGATCGCCGGCACCGACGAGAGCCCGGGCGAGGTGATCCTTTATCAGGGTCGCAGTTTCAAGACCTATCGCGGCATGGGCAGCCTTGGCGCGATGGCGCAGGGGTCGGCAGACCGGTATTTCCAGTCGGACGCGGCCACCGACAAGTTGGTGCCGGAAGGCATCGAGGGGCAGGTGCCGTACAAGGGCCCGGCGGGGACTGTGATCCATCAGCTTGTGGGAGGGTTGCGGGCGGCCATGGGCTATACCGGCTGTGCCACGGTCGACGAAATGCGTCGGAACTGCCGCTTTGTGAAGATCACCGGCGCGGGGCTGAAGGAAAGCCACGTGCATGACGTGCAGATCACCCGCGAAAGCCCGAACTACCGGCTGGCCTGAGGCATGCGGTTCGAGGCGCGGATTGCCGCAGCGATCGAGGTTCTCGACCTGATCGGCGGGGGCGTCGCGGCGGAAAAAGCACTGACCAACTGGGGCCGGACGCATCGCTTTGCGGGGTCGGGGGACCGGCGGGCCATTCGCGATCTGGTGTTCGACGCGCTTCGGCAACGCGCGAGCCTTGCAGCCCTGGGTGGCGGGACGACGGGACGCGCGCTGATGATCGGGGCGTTACGGCAGGTGCAGGCCGATGATCTGTCGAAGGTGTTTTCCGGTGAGGGCCATGCACCCCCGCCATTGACCGCCGAAGAGGCGGCCTTCGAACCCGCGCCGCGAGAGACGCTGCCGCGACATGTCCGGCTTGATTACCCCGAATGGCTTGAGCCAGAGCTGACGCGCAGCCTTGGCGTTACCCTTGATGCAGTGATGGAGCGGATGCGCACCCGTGCCCCGGTCTTCCTGCGCGTCAACACAGGCAAGGGCACGCGAGAAGAGGCGCAGGCGGCGCTGGCACGCGATGAGATCGAGACCGCGCCGTATGAGCTTGCCGAAACCGCGCTTCTGGTGACGCATAAGCATCAAAAACTGCGACAGTCGCAGGCGTTTCTTGCCGGGTTGGTCGAGCTTCAGGATGCCGCGTCGCAGGCCGTTGTTCAGTATCTTGGTGTGCCCGGTCCGGGCGTTCGCGTGCTGGATTACTGTGCCGGGGGCGGGGGCAAGGCGCTGGCCCTTGCGGTCGGCGGCGCGGACATCGTGGCGCATGATGCGGATCCGGGCCGCATGTCGGATCTTCCGGCCCGCGCCGCGCGGGCAGGGGTGACGATCGCGCGGGCCGAGACGGCGGCGCTGGACGGTGCCGCGCGCTTCGACCTGGTTCTGGCGGATGCACCCTGTTCGGGGAGCGGGGCCTGGCGACGGCAACCGGCGGCCAAGTGGGAGCTGTCGCAGGCCCGGCTTGACGCGGTTCTGGCGGTGCAGGCCGAAATTCTTGACCAAGCCGCCCGGCTGGTCGCGCCGGACGGGCGCCTGGCCTATGCGACCTGTTCGCTTCTGCGCTGTGAAAACGCCGACCAGATCGAGGCGTTTCGAACGCGCCACCCGGAGTGGACCCTGATCGGCGAACGGCAATTCACACCGCTTAATGGTGGCGACGGCTTCTATATCGCACAGTTGACGCGGGTATCTTAAAAAGGTTACACAACCCAAGGTAGTATTTCTCGGTAGGCTTAAGACGAGGTTAACGAATACTGCCCGAAATGAGTGAAGGACGAATCGCTCGTTAGGGGGACAGCTTTGATATCACCGGCTCCAGCCAGATCGCGGATGACCGACACCGCCGCATCGCTGGCCCCGCGGCTGATGCAGTTGATCGGGCTTGGCGTGGCGTTCCTGATGGGGGCGCATCTGGCGCCGGGTGTCTATCTCAAACCTGTCGTCTTCTTTGCGGGGCTCGGGCTCTTGTCGCTGGCGCTGCTCGTTTACTTCTTTCACCGGCGCAAACTTCGTGCGCAAAGGGCCATGTTGAGGACCGTCGCGCAATTCGTTGAAAAAGATGCCTCTTCCAGTTTCATTACCCTCGCCGATGGTTCGATCGCGCACCAGAACGCCGCCGCGCGCGAACGGTTTGAGGATCAGGCCGGCGCCACGCTGATATCCGTTCTGGGCGGCATGTTCGCGTCACCGGCGGCGGTGATCCACCGGTTGCAGATGCGGGCCTCCAACAACGGCGCCGCGCGCGAAGACGTGGCCATGCGGCGCGGGCATTTGCGGCTGGCGGTGCATCAGGTGGGCGATGGTCAGTTCTTGTGGAGGATCGAAGATATTTCCGACCGCGAACGCGCGGGGCGCGGGGCGGACGGGATCAGCCTGCCGATGCTGACCGCATCGAAAAGCGGGACGATCCTGTTCATGAACGAAGCGTTGCGCAAGCTGGTGGGCGACCGGCGCAAGACGCTGGACCGGATCGTGAATGACCTGCCGCTGCGCAATGGCGGCATGCACGAGATTGCCACACCCGAGTGGCCGGTCAGCGCGGCGATTGTCGAAGTTGAGGCGCCCGGCGGTCGGCGCGAGCTTTATTTCGTGCCACAGATTGATGGCGCGCAAGCCGCGCGCACCAACGCGCTTGACGCGCTGCCCGTCGCCATTGTGACAATGACGGCGGAAGGTCAGGTTTTGCTGGCCAACCGCCCGGCGCAGGACCTGCTTGGGATCGCCCCGGGCGAGACGCCGAATTTCGTTGAGCTTGTCGATGGGCTGGGCCGCCCCGTGACGGACTGGATCGCCGAAACCGCGGAAAGCCGGGGGATCGGGAAGTCGGAGTTTCTACATGCCCGGCGCGGGGCGCAGGACACCTATGTTCAGGTCACCCTGTCGCGGCAAGTCGGCGACACGGGCGTGAACGTGGTGGCGGTTCTGAACGACGCGACCGAGCTCAAGACCCTTGAGGCGCAGTTCGTACAAAGCCAGAAGATGCAGGCCATCGGTCAGTTGGCCGGTGGTGTGGCCCATGATTTCAATAACTTGCTGACCGCAATTGGCGGGCATTGCGATCTTTTGCTGTTGCGCCATGATCCCGGCGACCCCGATTACAGCGATCTGGAACAGATCAACCAGAACGCCAACCGCGCCGCGTCGCTGGTCGGTCAGCTTCTGGCGTTTTCGCGCAAACAGACGCTGCAGACCCGGCTGATCGATCTGCGCGATACGTTGGGCCAGCTGACCCATCTGCTCAACCGCCTGATCGGCGAGCGCATCACGCTCGACCTGATATCGGACGACGTATTGAGCCATGTGCGCGCCGACCCGCGCCAGCTTGAACAGGTGATGATGAACCTTGTCGTCAATGCGCGTGACGCGATGCCCGACGGTGGGTCAATTCGCGTGGAAACCCGCGAAGTGCATCTGGCCGAAGAGATGGCGCGCGACCGCGCGGTGGTGCCGGCGGGGGATTACGTTCTGTTACGCGTCAGCGACGCGGGCACGGGCATCGAGCCCGAAAACCTGCCGAAGGTATTTGAGCCGTTCTTCACCACCAAGCGCACGGGCGAGGGCACCGGGCTTGGGCTGTCGACAGTCTATGGCATCGTCAAGCAGAGCGGCGGGTTCATCTTCGCCGACAGCACGCCGGGCAGTGGCACATCGTTCACCTTGTATTTCCCCGCGCATCCGGCCCCGGCGGCGGTTGCCGAGACGCCGGCGGTTCCGGAGATGTCGACGCATTCAGACCCGGATGTCCCCGATACCGGTGGCGTGATTCTTCTGGTCGAAGATGAGGCGCCGGTGCGTGCCTTTGCGTCGCGGGCGTTGCGGATGCGGGGCCATACCGTGCTCGAGGCCGCCAATGCCGAAGAGGCGCTTGAAGCGCTTGATGACGAAAGCCTCGAGATCGACGTCTTCGTGACGGACGTGATCATGCCGGGGATGGACGGGCCAAGCTGGGTCAGCACCGCGCTGGAACGCCGACCGGAAACCAAGGTTGTCTTCGTCTCGGGATATGCGCAGGAAAACTTCGCCGAAAGCCAGGCGCGGATCCCGCATTCGACCTTCTTGCCCAAGCCGTTCTCGCTTGCCCAACTGACCGACACGGTACAACAGCAGTTGCATTGACCACGCGCCGCGGCGGTTTTGCTAACCTTGTCTTAACCATCACACCGTTACGCTTGGTTTGAATAAAACTGTTGAAATGTTCTTCTTTTGGTCTCATTAAGGGCAAGAAGAACAAGAGGCGAACATCAGCAGTCATTGCCGCGCCCCGGCGCGTGTGGAATAAGGAGCGAAACAAATGGCCACGGCAAGCATTCTAGAGATGACAGACAAGCGACAGGGCGAAAAACAAAAGGCGCTGGATTCGGCGCTGGCGCAGATCGAGCGGCAGTTCGGTAAAGGCTCGATCATGAAGCTGGGCGGCGAAAACGCCATCCAGCAAATCGAATCGACCTCGACCGGATCGCTGGGTCTGGATATCGCGCTTGGCATCGGCGGGCTGCCCAAAGGGCGCATCGTCGAGATTTACGGCCCCGAAAGCTCGGGCAAGACGACGCTGACGCTGCATTGCGTGGCCGAGGAACAGAAAAAAGGCGGCGTTTGCGCCTTTGTCGACGCCGAACACGCGCTCGATCCGCAATATGCCCGCAAGCTGGGCGTCGATCTGGACGAGTTGCTGATCAGCCAGCCCGATACCGGCGAACAGGCGCTTGAGATCACCGACACGCTGGTGCGGTCGGGCGCGGTAAGCCTCGTGGTCGTCGATTCGGTCGCGGCGCTGACCCCGAAATCCGAACTTGAGGGCGACATGGGCGACAGTTCCGTCGGCGTGCATGCCCGCCTGATGAGCCAGGCGATGCGCAAGTTGACCGGGTCGATCTCGCGGTCGAACTGCATGGTGATCTTCATCAACCAGATCCGCATGAAGATCGGCGTGATGTTCGGCAGCCCCGAGACGACGACGGGCGGCAACGCGCTCAAATTCTATTCCTCGGTCCGGCTTGATATTCGCCGCATCGGCGCGATCAAGGACCGCGACGAGGTGGTTGGCAACGCCACCCGCGTGAAGGTCGTGAAAAACAAGGTGGCCCCGCCGTTCAAGCAGGTCGAGTTCGACATCATGTATGGCGAAGGCATCTCGAAAACCGGCGAATTGCTCGACCTTGGCGTGAAGGCCGGGATCGTCGAGAAATCCGGCGCGTGGTTTTCCTATGGCGATGAGCGCATCGGGCAGGGGCGTGAGAACGCCAAGACCTTCCTGAAGGAAAACGCGTCCATCGCCTATGAGATCGAAGACAAGATCCGGGCTGCGCACGGGCTTGATTTCGACATGCCGCCGAGCGCGGAAAAGGATGACGACGACGATGAGGCCCTGCTCGAGGGCTGATCGAAATCAAGGCAGTTTAATCGGGGCGTCCTGCACAGGGCGCCCCTTTTTCGTTGGCGCTTGCGCGGACAGTCGCCGAGCGCCCGAAACATCTCGACAGGGTGAAGTGGTCGTGGGACTTTGGCGCAAATGCGCTTTGCCTATGCGATCCTCACCTATTTCGCCCTGTTTTGCCTGCTTCACGGCACGCCACTGGGCAGCCCTGTCCATATCCGCCCACTGACCCCTGGCGAGTTGGCCCAGGCGGCGGTGTCGCTTCCGGCGCTTGGGCTGGGGATGGCGGCCTATCTGGAAACCTGGCGCATTGTTGCGGCGGCGGTCCTGGCCCTGGGCCTTGCGTTTGCCGCGATGACCGTCTGGCGGTACGCCTATGGCTGGGTCTTGTTCACCCTCGCGCTGCTGGTTTTGCAGACCGGCGGCATCTTCGGCGTCTATGCGATGGGGTCGGTCTGACAGCGCCGATCTCGCCCGGGTTCAGTGATCTGTTTACGCCTCTGCATGATGCGTATATTGCGGTGGTTCAGTCCAACCCACCGAGACAGCGACATGGCCAGCCTTAACGATATCCGCCAGAGTTTCCTGAGTTTTTTCGAGAGCAACGACCACCGGGTTGTCGACAGCTCTCCGCTTGTGCCACGCAATGACCCGACGCTGATGTTCGTCAATTCGGGCATGGTTCAGTTCAAGAACCTGTTCACCGGGGTCGAACATCGCGATTACACCCGCGCCACCACCAGCCAGAAATGCGTGCGCGCGGGCGGCAAGCACAACGACCTCGACAATGTCGGCTATACCGCGCGCCACCACACGTTTTTCGAGATGCTGGGCAACTTTTCCTTCGGCGATTACTTCAAGGAAGCAGCCATTCCTTATGCGTGGGACATGGTCACCAAGGAGTTGGGCGTCAACAAGGACAAGCTTCTGGTCACGGTCTATCACACCGATGACGAGGCCGCCGAGATCTGGAAGAAATATGCCGGGCTTCCGGATGATCGCATCATCCGCATCGCGACCGATGACAATTTCTGGATGATGGGGCCGACCGGGCCCTGCGGACCGTCATCTGAGATCTTCTATGACCATGGCGATCATATCCCCGGTGGCCCGCCGGGGAGCCCGGATGAGGATGGCGACCGGTTCATCGAGATCTGGAACCTCGTCTTCATGCAATACGAGCAGTTCGAGGATGGCTCGCGCCGCGAACTGGCCGCGCAGTCGATCGATACCGGCATGGGTCTGGAACGGATCGGCGCGCTCTTGCAGGGCAAGCACGACAATTACGACACCGACCTGATGCGTGCATTGATCGAGGCGTCGGCCCACGCCACGAGTGTCGACCCCGATGGCCCCAAGAACGTGCATCACCGCGTGATCGCCGACCACCTTCGCTCGACCTCGTTCCTCATCGCCGACGGTGTGATGCCATCGAACGAAGGTCGCGGCTATGTGCTGCGCCGGATCATGCGCCGCGCCATGCGACATGCGCACCTTCTGGGCGCGCAGGACCCGCTGATGCACCGGCTGGTCCCGGCGCTTGTTCAGCAGATGGGGCAAGCCTATCCCGAGCTTGGCCGCGCGCAACCGATGATCGAAGAGACGCTGAAACTGGAAGAAACCCGGTTCCGCCAGACGCTGGATCGCGGGCTTCATCTGCTTGATGACGCGCTCGACAAGCTGCCCGAGGGGGCCGACCTGCCGGGGGCCGAGGCGTTCCGCCTCTACGATACCTACGGCTTCCCGCTGGACCTCACGCAAGACGCGTTGCGCGAAAAGGGCCGCGCCGTGGATGTGGCCGGGTTCGACGCGGCGATGGCCGAGCAAAAGGCCAAGGCCCGCGCGGCCTGGGCCGGATCGGGTGAGACAGCGGATGCCACGATCTGGTTCGATCTGGCCGAAGAACATGGGCCAACCGAATTTCTTGGCTACGACACCGAAGTGGCCGAAGGGCAAGTGCTGGCCGTGGTCCGCGACGGCACGGCGCAGGACCGCGCGGTCGCCGGGGACAAGGTGCAGGTCGTGCTGAACCAGACGCCGTTTTACGCCGAAGCCGGCGGGCAGGTTGGCGATACCGGCACGCTGCGCACCGATACCGGGGCGGCGAAAATCACCGATACGCGCAAGACCGCGGGTGTCTTCATCCACTTCGCCGAAGTGACCGAAGGCGAGATCGCCCCCGGCACCGGCGCGCAGATGACAGTTGACCATGCCCGCCGCACCGATATCCGCGCCAACCATTCGGCCACGCACCTTTTGCACGAGGCGCTGCGTCAGGCCCTGGGCGAGCATGTGGCACAGCGCGGGTCGCTCAATGCGCCCGACCGTTTGCGGTTCGATTTCAGCCATTCCAAGGCGCTGAGCCTTGACGAACTGGCCCGGGTCGAGGCCGAGGTGAACGCCTTCATCCGCCAGAACGCGCCGGTGGAAACCCGGATCATGACGCCCGACGAGGCGCGCGAGATCGGGGCGCAGGCGCTTTTCGGCGAGAAGTACGGCGACGAGGTGCGGGTTGTGTCGATGGGTACGGCCGACACCGGCAAGGGGGCTGCCGGCGACACCTATTCGATCGAGCTGTGCGGCGGCACCCACGTCAAACGCACCGGCGATATCGGCGTGTTCGTAACGCTTGGCGATAGCGCATCCTCGGCCGGGGTACGCCGGATCGAGGCGCTGACCGGGGCGGCGGCCTTCGATTACCTGACCGCACAGGATCATCGGCTGGCCGAAGCGGCGCTGACGCTCAAGGCGCAACCTGCGGACGTGCCCGACCGGGTGCGGGGGCTTCTGGAAGAACGCAAGGCGCTGCAATCCGAACTGGCCGACTTGCGGCGCAAGCTGGCCATGGGCGGCGGCGCTTCGGAGGGTGAAAAACCGCGCCAGATCAATGGAATGAACCTGATTTCTCAGGTGCTTTCAGGCGTATCGGGGCGCGATTTGCCCGCGCTGATCGATGAACACAAGGCCCGGCTGGGGTCGGGCGCGGTGCTGTTGATTGCGGATGCCGACGGCAAGGCGGCGGTGGCTGCGGGCGTGACGAACGACCTGACCGACCGGCTGTCGGCGGTCGAGCTTGTGCGGGCGGCGGTGGCCGAGTTAGGCGGCAAGGGCGGCGGTGGACGTGCGGACATGGCGCAAGGCGGCGGGCGAGACGCCGCGAACGCCCCGGCGGCCATTGCCGCAGTGGAAAAACTGATCGGAGAGACGGGATGAGCGCACTTTGGATTGCCCATGTGAAAGTTCTGGACGACGACGCCTATGGCAAATACGCCGCCATCGCGACCGAGGCGATTGCGGCCCATGGCGGGGTCTTTCTGGCGCGCGGTGGACGCTATGTGCAGCTTGAAGGAAATGACCGGCCCCGCAATGTCGTGGCGCGGTTTCCGTCACTGGAAGACGCAGTCGCCTGTTATAACTCGCCCCGCTATCAGGAAGCGCTGTCTCACGCGAAAGGCGCCAGCGAACGCGACCTGATGGTGGTCGAGGAAGCGGCCCCCTGACATCCATCGCCGACATGATGGCCCGCAGCGCGCGGGCCGGTCGGATCGACTGGATTGGCCTGCGCCCGGCGCGGCGCGAACCGGTTGTGGCGGTCGAAGAGGTGTTGTTGAACCTCGACGGGCTTGCCGGAGATCATGCGAAGGCCGGGCGCCGCGCGGTGACCCTGATCCAGGCCGAACACCTTCCGGTGATTGCAACTCTGGCCGCGCGCGACGCCGTCGATCCGGCTGAGGTGCGGCGCAATCTGGTGGTAAGCGGGCTCAACCTGGCCGGGTTCCGAAAGGCGCGGCTTGCGATTGGTGATGCGGTGATCGAACTTACCGGTCCATGCCCGCCCTGTTCACGGATGGAAGAGGTGCTGGGGTTCGGCGGATACACCGCGATGCGGGGCCATGGCGGGTTCTATGCCGAAGTGATCGTGCCCGCACCGATCCTCCGGGGCATGTCGGTGATTCCTGTCACGCCATGAATCTTCTTGCCTCCGGCGGGGATATTTCCGACCAGAAGAAGATAATTTGAGTCAAATTGTGCGAACCCGCCCGTCTTCTGGCCCCAAATATTCCCGCCGGAGGCAGCGCGACGGGTCGCGCGCCGCGCGGAGCGCGGCTCAATTGGCCGAGCGGGCCTGGCGTTTGCGCTCATGCGGGTCGAGGTAGCGTTTGCGCAGGCGGATCGCGTTTGGCGTGACCTCGACCAGTTCGTCGTCGTCGATATAGGCGATGGCCTCTTCCAGCGAATGGCGCACCGGCGTGGTCAGGCGCACCGCCTCATCCGTGCCGGAGGCGCGGACGTTGGTGAGCTTCTTGCCCTTCAGGGGGTTCACCTCGAGGTCATTGTCACGGCTATGTTCGCCGATGATCATGCCCTGATAGATCTGTTCCTGTGCGCCGATGAACATCTTGCCGCGGTCTTCGAGGTTGAAAAGCGCGTAGGCCACGCTCACGCCGTCTTCCATCGAGATTAGCACGCCCGCGCGGCGGCCCGGGATCGGCCCCTTGAAGGGCGCCCAGCCGTGGAAGACGCGGTTCAGCACGCCGGTGCCGCGCGTATCGGTCAGAAACTCGCCGTGATAGCCGATCAACCCGCGCGACGGCACATGGGCCACGATCCGGGTCTTGCCCGCGCCGGCGGGGCGCATCTCGACCATCTCACCGCGCCGGGCGCCGGTGATCTTTTCGATCACCGCACCGGAATAGTCGTCATCGACATCGACAGTCACTTCCTCGATGGGCTCGAGCCGTTCGCCGTCGACTTCGCGGAAGAGAACCTGCGGGCGTGAAATCGACAGCTCGAACCCCTCGCGGCGCATGTTTTCGATCAAGACGCCCATCTGCAATTCACCGCGTCCCGCAACCTCGAAGGCTTCGCCGCCGGGCGTGTCGCTGACGCGGATGGCCACGTTGGTTTCCGCTTCTTTCATCAGGCGATCGCGGATCACGCGGCTTTGCACCTTTTTCCCGTCGCGGCCCGCGAGGGGGCTGTCATTGATCCCGAAGGTGACAGAGATCGTCGGTGGATCAATGGGTTGCGCGGGCAGCGGGGTTTCCACGGCTAGCGCGCACAGCGTGTCGGACACCGTGGCTTTCGACATGCCCGCTATGGTGACGATGTCGCCCGCGACCGCCTCGTCGATGGGTTGCTGGGCGAGGCCCCGGAAGGCGAGGATTTTCGAGACGCGAAATTGCTCGATCTTCTGGCCGATGCGAGAGAGCGCCTGAAGCGTCTGGCCGGTCTTCAGCGTGCCGGATTCGACGCGGCCTGTCAGGATGCGCCCGATGAACGGGTCGGCACCCAGCGTGGTTGCCAGCATCGAGAAGTCTTCCTTCGCGCGGGCCTGCTGACGCGGTGGCGGAACATGGCGGACGATCAGGTTGAAGAGGGCCGAAAGGTCTTTGCGTGGTCCGTCAAGCTCTTCATCCGCCCAGCCGGAGCGACCCGAGGCATAAAGATGCGGGAAGTCGAGTTGATCGTCATCGGCGTCGAGGGCTGCGAAAAGGTCGAACACCTCATCAAGCGCGCGGTCGGGTTCGGCATCGGGCTTGTCGACCTTGTTGAGCACCACGATGGGGCGCAGGCCGAGGGCGAGCGCCTTGGAGGTCACGAACTTGGTTTGCGGCATCGGCCCTTCAGCGGCGTCGACCAGAAGGCAGACGCCATCGACCATGCTCAGGATACGCTCGACCTCGCCCCCGAAATCGGCGTGGCCGGGGGTGTCGACGATATTGATGCGCGTGCCCTTCCATTCGACCGAGGTCGCCTTGGCCAGAATGGTGATGCCGCGTTCACGTTCGAGATCGTTGCTGTCCATCGCGCGTTCGGCCACGGCCTGACCTTCGCGGAAGGCGCCCGATTGCTTGAGAAGCTCGTCGACAAGGGTGGTTTTGCCATGATCGACATGGGCGATGATGGCGATGTTACGAAGGTCCATGAAATGCTCGCTTGGGCGTGTTTGCGCGCGGCCTATCGTGGTGCGTGGGCTTTGGCCAGTCAAAAGGTGTCAACGGCCGATATAGCGGTCTTTGCGGTGGTTGACGGCGATGATCAGGTTGACGACCACGGCCCCCAGAAGCGACCAGCCGACAAGCCAGGGATCGAGCACGAAGATGGCGGCCGAAAAGAGCAGGGCGTCGAAGACAAGCTGGGTCCAGCCCGCCTGAAACCCGATCTTGTCCTGAAGATAAAGGGCCAGAACGCCGACGCCGCCCAGCGATGCGCCGTGGCGGAAAAGGACGATCAGGCCAAGGCCGATCATCGCCCCTGCGATGGCGGCCCCGAAGGCCGGGTTCAGGGCGTCGATGACAAAGACCTGCGGCATGGCTTCGGCGAAGGTCGAGACCATGGTGACGGCGATGAAGCTTTTGATCGTGAAGCGTGGGCCCATGCGCAACCAGGCGAGAAGATAGAAGGGCAGGTTGACCAGAAAGAAGATCAGGCCGAAGGATGCGCCGGTGACATAGGACAAGAGCACGCCCAGCCCGGCGGTCTGTCCGGTGATCCGCCCCAGATGGGTCAGAAACTGGACCCCAAGCGCGCACGTGGCCGTGCCCAGCACAAAGGCCAGCGCATCCTCAAGCGGTGAGTGTTCGAGGCGTTTGTGCGGTTCGTTTTGCATGGGGCACGCGGGTCAGGAGGCACGCTCCAACTCGAACGCATCGTGCAGGGTCTGCACCGCCAGTTCCAGGTACTTGCGGTCGATCAGCACCGAGATCTTGATCTCGGAGGTGGTGATGACCTTGATGTTGATGCCTTCGCGGCTCAGCGCTTCGAACATCTTGGCGGCGACGCCCGCATGGCTGCGCATGCCGATGCCCACGACCGACACCTTTGCCACGTCGGTGTCGGCGACCAGTTCGTGATAGTTGATCTCTCCGCTGTCCTTGGCGGCGGTCATCGCCACCTGAGCGCGCTTGACCTGATCGGTGGGGCACGAGAACGTCATGTCGGTGCGCCCCTCTTCCGAGATGTTCTGCACGATCATGTCCACGTTCACGCCCGCTTCGCTGAGCGGGCCGAAGATGGCGGCGGCGATGCCCGGGCGGTCGGCCACCGAGATCAGCGTCATCTTGGCTTCATCACGGCTGAAGGCCACGCCGGCGACGACATTGCTTTCCACGATATCCTCCTCGTCGCAGACAAGGGTGCCTGCGTGTTCATCGTTATCTTCAAAGCTCGACAGCACGCGCAGGCGCACCTTGTAGCGCATGGCCAGTTCGACCGAGCGGGTTTGCAGGACCTTGGCGCCGAGAGAGGCAAGTTCAAGCATCTCTTCGAAGGCGATCCGGTCAAGTTTACGCGCCTTGGTCGAAACGCGCGGGTCGGTGGTATAGACGCCGTCGACATCGGTGTAGATGTCGCAGCGTTCCGCGCCGAAGGCGGCGGCAAAGGCAACCGCGGTCGTGTCGGACCCGCCCCGGCCAAGGGTGGTGATGCGCCCTTCGGGGCTGATCCCCTGAAAGCCCGCGACGACGGCCACGCGCATGCCTTCGCCGAACTTGGCGGCGATGTTTTCGGTCGGGATATCGACGATGCGGGCCGCCGAATGGGCCGAGGTCGTCAAAAGCGGCACTTGCCACCCCTGCCAGCTTCGCGCGGGCACGTCCATTTCCTGCAAGGTAAGCGCCATGAGGCCCGCGGTCACCTGTTCGCCCGACGACACCACGGCGTCATATTCGCGCGCATCGAAAAGGTGGGACGTTTCTTCGACCCAGCCGACAAGTTCATTGGTCTTGCCCGACATCGCCGAGACGATAACGATCACGTCATAGCCATTGGCGACCTCTCGCCCCACGCGCTTGGCGGCACGGCGGATCCGGTCGAGCGTGGCCACAGATGTGCCACCGAATTTCATGACGAGAATAGGCATGGTCGCGCCGTCTGTCCCCTTGGTTCGCGCGGGGTTTACGCAAGGGCCCTGCCAAGAGCAAGGGCACAGACGGTCGCTGGGTCACTCGGCCAGGGTGATGCGTGTCAGGATATCAAGGGTGACGATCTCGCCGACAAAGCCGGGATAGCCATCGGCCCCGAACTCGCTTCGATTGACCGATCCGCGCAAAAGGATCGACAGCTTGCGGCGGTCGCCGGCTTCGGTCCCGAACTGGCGGAACACCTGCGCGTCAAGCGTGATGGGCCGGGTCACGCCACGGATCGTGATTTCGCCCTCGATCCTGGCGCTGTTGACGTTGCCGGTAATGCGGGTGGAGCGGAAGACGATTTCCGGGTGCCTCGCGGTGTAAAGCACAAGCGGGCTGCGCATGGCTTGGGTGGCAAAGACGATGCCGGCACGCGCGGCGGCGGCATCGACGGTTGCCACGACGCTGCTGGCGGGAATGTTGTCGAGGTCGAGGCGGATATCGGCGGTCTTGACCGGCATGGTGCCGCGCGCCGGATTGCCGCCCATGGTATAGCCGAACGCGACGGTCGAGGCGGCCTGATCCAGCAGGTAACGCACCGCATCGGCGCTAGCCGTGCCTGCCGCTAGGCAAAGGCAGAGCGTCAGCGCGGCGGCGCGGGGCAGGGGCGCTAGCCGTCTGATGGTTTTTGCATCGCGTGCAGGTTTTCCATCGAAAACTCCACCGCGGCCCCCGTTTCCCAATCGAAAAGGTCCCGCGACAGCGCCATCAACGGCCCGAAATAGACATGGATCGCGAGCGAGGGCTTGCCGCCATCGCCGGTCACCGCGTGAATTGCATCCTTGTCGAGTTCGATGATCTCGCCCTCGGCGGCCGTGATCGTGCCGGTTTCCACAAGCTGCCCGTCCTTGCGTTCGTAAAGCCAGCTTTTCTCGGTGCCGCCATAGGTGGCGATCATGACCTTCAGCTTGTGTTCATGGGGTGGCAGGATGACATCGGGCTGAAACCGGCAGCGCCAGATCGACAGGGTGTCATCTTCGAAGAGTTGAATCTCATCGTCGCCGTCCGCAGGCGTGGCGGCCTGCATCGCTTCGGCGTTCCTGATCGTTTCGGCCAGCAGGGTCTTCACCGCCGCTTCACCGCCCCTGGCGTGGGCCGTGCGGACATCGTCGCTTAGCTCTTCGAAGGAAAACGCCAAATCACACCCTCCCTGATCCGGTGGTGTCAGGGTACCATTGGCGAAAGGTTCCGTCTATTCTTGTGGGAAATTGCCTGCGGCCAATGGTCAATTCGACTCTCGTGCCCTAGATAGTTTAGTGCTAAACAAAATTCTCGAAGGAGAAGCACATGGCCACGCGCGACCTCACGATCCCCGGCGAACGCCACCCCGAAAAGGCGCATCGTGCCGACAAGGCGCAGCCGAAGAAACCCGATTGGATCCGCGTGAAAGCGCCGGTGAGCGAAGGCTATAAGCAGACGCGCGATATCCTGCGGACCAACAAGCTGGTGACCGTCTGCGAAGAGGCCGGTTGCCCGAATGTCGGCGAATGCTGGAGCCAGGGGCACGCGACCATGATGATCATGGGCGAGATCTGTACGCGCGGCTGCACCTTTTGCAACGTGGCGACCGGGCGACCCGATGCGCTTGATACGTTCGAGCCGGGGCGCGTGGCGCATGCGGTTCAGACGCTGGGGCTCAAGCATGTGGTGATCACCTCGGTCGATCGCGACGATCTCGAAGACGGCGGGGCCGAACATTTCGCCCAGACCATCCGCGCCGTGCGGCACCGGTCGCCCGACACGACGATCGAGATCCTGACGCCCGACTTCCTGAAATGTCCGCCCTCCGCATTGGAAAAGGTGGTTGAGGCGAAACCGGACGTGTTCAACCACAATCTTGAAACCGTGCCGGGGCTTTACCCGACCGTGCGTCCGGGCGCGCGGTATTTCCACAGCCTGCGGCTGTTGCAGAAGGTCAAGGAATTGGACCCCGCGATGTTCACCAAATCGGGCATCATGGTTGGCCTTGGCGAAGATCGGCAGGGGGTCTTGCAGGTGATGGATGACATGCGCTCGGCGGATGTGGATTTCCTGACCATCGGCCAGTACCTGCAACCGACGCCCAAGCACCATGCGGTCGAGCGGTTCGTCACGCCCGACGAGTTCAAGGCCTTTGAGAAGTCGGCCTTCGGCAAGGGTTTTCTGATGGTATCGGCCACGCCGCTGACCCGCTCCAGCTATCACGCGGGCGACGATTTCGCCCGGCTGCGCGCGGCGCGGGAGAAGAAGCTGGGGCTGGTCTGAGCCCCGATCTTTCCGGAGAGGGCGGGTGTCGGAAACCCTGATCGCGGAATTCTGGGCGGCGATGGCGACGAACGATTTCGCGCAGGCAGGCCGCTGGCTGCATCCCGAGTTCGAATATTTCATGCCGCAAACCGGTGAATACCTGCAAGGCCGTGCGGGTTTTGTCGCGCTCAATACGGCCTATCCTGCCAACGGGCCCTGGATGTTCGAGGTTCGGTCGATCATCGCCACCACGGACCGGGCGGTGTCGGATGTCGACATCACCGACGGCACCCTGGTCGCGCGGGCGATCACCTTTCATACACTGCAAGACGGCCTGATCCTGCGGCAGACCGAGTACTGGCCTGAGGATTATCCAGCCCCCGATTGGCGAAAGCCCTTCATGCGAGTTTTGCCGGACCGGCCGTTCTGACACGGCGTCGGGTTTGGGGCTATTCGACCGCAGGCACCGCCTTGAGGTAGGCGGCGACGGCTGCCCTGTCTTCATCTGAAAGCTTTGCGAAGTTCTCGATGACCGGTCCCATCGTGCCGCCCGCCTGATCGAAGTCGGGCGTGAAGCCGTCCTTGAGATAGGCGGCGATCTCGCCCTCTGACCAGTTAAGTTTGCCCGGCGTGATATTGGGAATATTGCCGCGTCCCGACGGGTTGGCCGCACCGCCGAACCAGCGGGCTGTATCCATGCCGCCAATTGCTGTGCGAGGCGTGTGGCATTCGCCACAATGGCCAAGGGATTCGGCCAGCATCTGACCGCGCAGAAGCTGCGGGTCGGTGCCGATATCCAGCACCGGCTCGTCCGTCAGATAAAATGCTTTCCAAAGTCCGAGGCCCGCGCGGATCGAAAACGGAAACGCCAGATCATGAGGCTTGCTAGGCGTGGCATCGGCGGGCAGGGTTTGCAGATAGGCGGCAAGGGACACCACGTCTTCGATGTCAGCCTTGGCGTAAGAGCCATAGGGAAAGGCGGGATAGTAGTGTTGTCCGTCCGGGGACGTGCCTTGCATGATCGCGGTCACGATCTCGGTCCGGCTCCAACTGCCGATGCCGTGTTCGGGATCC
>JABDPT010000154.1 GCA_013042605.1 Paracoccaceae bacterium | reverse complement strand
TTTCATGATCTGTCCTCCTGTGTTCGTGTTGTCCGAGTGTATGTCTGGCGGTATACCTACCCTGTAGCCAAACACTCCTGCGGACTGGTTCAATCAAAGCCAAACCCTTGATCAAATAATTGATATTTCTCAACTATTCCGTGCGTTTATCGTGGTTGAATCCACCCGTAACGCAGGATCAGGAGGGTGAAGCCATGCAATCCCGAACATCAAAAAAGACACTCGGCCAACTACGCACGGGCATCTCGGCGCTAGCGATCGGATGCAGCATTGTTCTGGCGCTGGGAAGTGTGGCCTTCGTGGTCTCAGCCGAGCCTGCCTTTGCGTCTTCTGACGGTCATTCCGATGGGGGCGACGATCATTCCCATGACGACAGCGACCACGGCAGTGGCGGCAAGGGCAAAGGCGGGTCAGGGGGCCACGACGACGGCGGCCACGATGATGGCGGTCACGATGATGACGGTCATGACGACGGCGGTCATGATGGCGGATCGAAAGGTAAGGGTGGCGAAGGCGGCAAAGGCGGGTCGTCCGACGGGCGCGGTGCCCAGAAGGGCAAGGATACCGACCGCGACCGCGGCCAACCGCCTTGGGCCCGCGAAGGCATTCCCGAGATCGAGCTTGGGCGCCTGAACGTCGCCCGCGCACCGTCGCATGTGCTTGACCGCGCCTATTACGAAGCGCTGTCGAACTTCACCGACGACAAGGTGGCCTTCTACAACATGTCCGTCGAAGAAGCCGCCGCCGCGCTGCGCAGCGACTTCCGCAACATCGCCATGCTCGACTCGCCGCTACAGAACCTGTCGCTCTTGCGCGACATCTTTCAAAACGGCGACTCGGTGCTCAACACGCTCGACGAGGTTGAGAACGACGCCCAGACGCTGGCGGCCATCTTCCTTGGCGCGGCCTCGGACAAGTCGATAGAGATCGTGCCAGACACAGCCTTTGCGTTGTCGGTGATCCTTGGCTATGAATTGAGTGAGGCCGAAGCGGTGGCTCTTGCAGGCAAAGCCGAAACAATCCGCGCGGCCATCAAGGATGGGCACGGCTGACGATCGCCTCAGCCCGAGTGAACGAACCTTGGCTCAGGAGCAGATAAACATGGCTAATACACTCAAAAGCCTCACCCTCGGGGCGGCGGTAGTCTCCGGGTTGGTGTGCGCCACCCCCCTTACTGCCCAGGATAGTGAAAGCCTTTTCGGTATCGACGCACCAAGCGTCACCTTCGGGCCCTATGTCCGGGCCGAACTGGGATTTGCCGATACCCAGACAAGTGACGGGTTTTGGGATCCGCCCGGGGCCTCCGACCCCCGCATTCTGTTCGATCTGGATGCCGACAGCACCCGCTACGGTGCGCTTGCCGTCGGCATCGACCGCATGAACGGGTTCCGGGGCGAGGTGGCGCTGTCGGTCTTTGGCGAAACGGATGTGTCCGGCCCGTGGGTCGCGACCATTCCGGCGACCGCCGGGCCGCATGCCGATATGGATGGCTCGGTGCAATCGACGACGGTGATGGGCAACCTCTATTACGCCCCGCTTGAGCGCATGGGCCGCAACGCGGCCTTCAACCCTTTCGTCACGGTCGGCCTTGGCTTTGCCCGCAACGAAGTCGATGCCTGGTCGCGTACGAACCCGGCAGCCTCCACGGCTGTGCGAAGCTTCGAGGGCGCGGCAAGCACCGAGTTTGCGTGGTCCATCGGAATCGGCGGTACCTGGCAGATCGATCGGCGTGACGCGCGCCCGATCCTGATCGATGCCGGCGTGCGGTATTTCGATCTGGGCGATGCACAAGGTGGCGCGCAACCGCTGCCGGGCAGCGGCAGCTCCTCGCCCCGCACGCCGCTGACCTTCGGGGTCGAGGCAACGGTCGTCTCCGTGGGGGTGCGCATACCGCTGAACCGATAGGCGATCCGGACGCGGAATTGATCCCGATCACTTCGGGGCGCATCAGGGGCGCTAGGCTTGGCCCACACTCGCAGATCAGTCAGGAGGACATGATGAAACCAACAGTCACATGGGTTCTTCTCGCCGATACCCAATCGGCGCGGATCGTGATGAATACCGGGCCGGGCAAGGGCTTTGAGGGCGTCGCGGGCAAGGAATTCAAAGCCCCGCCCGCGGCCGAATTCGCCGACATTCAGGGGCGCGGGCATAGTCGTCAGGGCCCGGGTCGCAGCGCGATGCAGGGCGCCGATCCAAAGGTGCGTGCAACGGAAATCTTCGCCAAGACCATCGCTGACGACCTTGAACGCAGCGCAACGAGAGGCGCGTTCGATCGCCTCGTTCTGGTGGCCGGACCGAAAATGCTAAGCGCGCTGCGCGACGCGTTGCCGAAGCCGGTTCGGGATCGGGTCCTGTCAGAGGTCGCAAAGGATCTCACGAAGGTTCGCCTTGAAGATCTTCCCGATCATCTGGGTGAGGTTCTGGCCGCCTGAGCGGACCAGTCCTCGTCACATCGCCGCCGATTTCAACGCCGCGTCCAGATAGACGACGGCCAGCGCGGGCGTCGCAATCTCGGGGTAACTCCGTTCGGGTATGTTCACGCCAAGCCGTTCATGCAAGGCCGCGACAAGGTTCAGTACATCCATGGAATCAAGTTCCAGATCGTCCTGGATATGGTCGTCATCACCCACGGTCGCAGGGTCGATATCGGGCGCAACTCTGGATAGTTCCTCCAGAAAGGCCGCACGGATTTCATCTTTGGTCATAGCGCCTCCGGCATGGTCATGAGGGTTTCGAATTCTGTGATGAAGCGGGCCGCCTGACGGCCATCGCTTACCCGGTGATCGGCCGACAGGGTCAGCGTGACGACATTGCGAGGCACAACCGCGCCATCGACGACCCAGGGGCGTACATGCGGCGCACCCAGCCCGACAAGGGCGACCTGCGGCGGGAAGATGACGCCGGTCATCGCTTCGGCCCCGGTTTCCCCAAGGCTTGAAATCGTGATCGTCCCTTCGGTCATTTCCGACGCCCGCAACCGCCCGGCGCGCGCCCGGCCGACAAGGTCGCGCATGCCCGCCATCGTCTGTGCCAGATCAAGCGACATCGCGTCCATCAGCGCAGGCGCTACAAGGCCACCCCCGCGCAACGCCACCGCGACCCCGGCATTCACCACCTCGGACGGCGCAAAGGCCCCGTCGGTGAAATGCCCGTTCATGGTCTTGACCTTCGACGCCGCACGCGCTGCGGCTTTCACGAATATCGCGCCCAGAAGCACACGCTCGGCAGGGGGTTTGCCATCGTTGAGGGTTTCAAGGAAATCGATCGCGGGCTGCACGTCGATGGTTTCGGACAGATAGAAATGCGGGATGGTCTGTTTCGACCGGGTCATCGCCGCGGCGATGGCCTTGCGCATCTCTTCCATGGGCGAGGCGGGCTTTGGCGGCGCGGCCTTCGGCTTTTGCGCCGACCCGTCGACATCGGCCAGAACGATCACGCCGCCAGGTCCGGTGCCGCGCAAGGTGCTGACATCGATGCCAAGCTCATGCGCGCGGATCCGTGCTGCCGGTGAAATCGCGTTGGGTCCCGGCGCTGGCGCAACAGGCGCTGGCGCAACGGGCGCAGGGGCCGCGACCGGTGGGGTCAGGGCCTCCTCCGCCGCCTCAGGCACAGCCTCGGCCTCCGCCGGGGCAGGGGGCGCGGGTTTTGCGGGGGCGGGCGGCGCTTCGCCGTCTTTCAAAATCACCGCAAGCGCCGCACCGACCGGCAGTTTCGCCCCGATCTCGGCGCTTAACTCGTGAACCTTCCCCTCCTCGAAGATCTCGATCTCGATCGCGCCCTTCTGGGTTTCGACCACTGCAACGACATCGCCGCGTGACACGGTATCGCCGGGCTTGATGAGCCATTCCACAAGGGTGCCCGCCTCCATATCGGCACCCAGCGACGGCATGGAAAACACGCCCATCTCAACGCCCCATCATTGCGCGGGCCGCGGCGACAATGCCGGGCGTCTGCGGGATCGCGGCGTCTTCAAGATGCTTGGGATAGGGGATCGGCACCTCACGCGAACAGATCCGGCCCACAGGCGCATCAAGCGACCAGAGGCCCTGTTCCATGATCCGCGCGGAAATCTCGGCCGAGATCGAGCCTGAGCGCCAGCCCTCATCGACGATCAGCGCGCGGCGGGTCTTGCCGACCGACGCAAGGATCGTCGCATCATCGAGCGGGCGCAGGCTGCGCAGGTCGATCACCTCGGCATTGATCCCGTCCCTGGCCAGTTCCTCGGCCGCGGCGAGCGTTTTGTAGAGCGATCCGCCATAAGTGATCAGGCTGAGATCGGCCCCTTCGCGTCGTATCGCCGCCTTGCCGATATCGACGGGTCCGGCGGCTTCGTCAAGCTGGCCGGCGTGATTATAAAGCATGACATTTTCGAAGATCAGCACCGGGTCGGGGTCTTCAAGCGCCGTCCAGAGCATGCCACGCGCATCTTCCAGCGTCGCGGGCGCAAGCACCTTGAGCCCCGGAATATGCGCATACCACCCTTCCAGACTGTGCGAATGCTGCGCGGCAAGCTGGTTGCCCGCGCCCGTCGCCATGCGAATCACGACCGGAACGCCAAATTGCCCGCCCGACATGTGCCGGATCGTGGCGGCGGTGTTCATGATCTGATCAAGCGCCAGGAGCGAGAAGTTCACCGTCATCAGTTCGACAATCGGGCGCATGCCGGCGGCGGCGGCCCCGATCCCGGCCCCGGTGAACCCACTTTCCGACAGCGGCGTGTCGCGAATGCGGTCTTCGCCGAACTCGTCCATCAACCCCTTGGATACGGCGTAACACCCGCCGTAAGCGCCGACATCCTCGCCCATCAGGAACACGCGTTCGTCGCGGATCATCGCATCGCGGATCGCCTGTTTGACGGCCTCGCGATAGGTTGTCTCGACCGTGCTTCCGGACGGCGTGACAGGGGCGGGCGGGGCCGGTTGTGGCCCCAGCACGTGTTTTTCCAGATCCTCGACCGGTTCCCATGTACCGGCTTCGGAAAACGCCACCGCTTCGGCAATCTCGGCATCCGCGGCAGCCTCGATTTCGGCCACGTCGCTGTCATGGATCAGCTTGTTCTCAAGAAGCCATCCCTTGAAGCGGACAATTGGCCCTTTCTTGCGCCATTCCTCGATCTCGGCCTTGTCGCGGTAAAGCTGGGCGTCGAACATCGAATGCGCCCTGAACCGATAGGTCCGGCAATCAAGAAAGACCGGCCGCCCGGTTTCGCGGATCTGCGCCACGGCCTTTCGCGTCGCGGCCTCGACAGCCACGACATCCATCCCGTCGACGACATGCGCCTCGATCCCATAGCCGCGGGCCTTTTCGTGGATATCGGTTTGCGCCTCGGTCCGCGCCAGCGCAGATCCCATGGCGTAGCCGTTGTTTTCACAAACGAAAAGCACGGGCAGGTCCCAAAGCTCGGCCAAGTTCATCGTCTCGTGAAACTCACCCTCGGCCACCGCCCCTTCGCCGAAGAAACAGGCGGTCACGTTGCTTTCGCCGCGCATCCGGTCGGCCAGTGCCAGACCGCCCGCCAGCGGCAGCCCGCCACCCACGATCGCGTTGCCGCCATAGAAATTCGTCGCCGCATCGAACAGGTGCATCGACCCGCCGCGCCCGCCAGAACACCCCTCGGCCTTGCCGTACATCTCGGCCAGCACCGTTGTCATCGGCACCCCTCGGATCAAAGCGTGACCATGTTCGCGATAGGTGGCGACGATGCGATCACCGTCGCCCAGCACCGGGATCACCCCGGCCGCAATGGCTTCTTCGCCGTCATAAAGGTGCAGGAAACCGCGGATCTTTTGTTGTGTGTAAAGCTCGGCGCATTTCTCTTCGAATTTCCGAACCCGGATCATGTCGCGCAAAAGCGCGAGCACATGGGTCCGGTCGAGGCGGGGTTTGTCGATCACGCTCATGTCTCATCAGTCTCCAATGTGGAAATATCGCCTTCGGGCAGTCCCAGTTCGCGCGCCTTCAAAAGCCTGCGCATGATCTTGCCCGACCGCGTTTTGGGCAGCGTCTTGCGGAACACGATCTCGCGCGGGGCGACAGCGGGGCCCAGCGTCTTGCGGGCATGGCCGCGCACATCGCGTTCAAGGGCATCGGACGCCTCGAACCCGGGATTCAGCGTGACATAGGCCTTCACGACCTCGCCCGCCGTCTCGTCGGGGATGCCGATCACACCGGCCTCTGCGATGGCCTCGTGTTCGATCAGCGCGCTTTCCACCTCGAACGGCCCGATCAGGTGGCCAGAGGTCTTGATCAGGTCATCCGCCCGTCCGACGAACCAGAAATACCCATCCGCGTCGCGCATCGCGAGGTCGCCCGACAGGTACCAGCCATCGACGAAACACTTCTGATACCGCGCCTCTTCATGCAGGTAGGCGCGCATCATCGACGGCCAGCCGGGTCGCAGCGCCAATTCGCCGATCTCGCCCTCGGGCAGTTCCTTCAGCGTGCCGTCCTCGCGCTCGACGATCCCTGCCGTGATCCCGGGCAGGGGTTTGCCCATCGACCCCGGCTTGACTTCCATGCCGGGTCGGTTGGCGATCATGATCCCGCCGGTTTCGGTCTGCCACCAGTTGTCATGGAAGGGCTGGCCGAACACCTTTTCCGACCAGATCACGGCCTCGGGGTTCAGCGGCTCTCCGACACTGGCCATGAAGCGCAGCGACGAGAAATCGTAAGGCGTGGCCGCCTCGGCCCCGGCCCGCATCATCATGCGAATGGCCGTGGGCGCCGAATACCAGACCTCGACCTTTTCGCGCTGGATCGTGTCGTACCAGCGGTCAAGATCGAACTCGGCCTCGTCCACGATCATCGTCACCCGGTTCAATAGCGGAGAGAGAATGCCATAAGAAGTGCCGGTCACCCAGCCGGGGTCCGCCGTGCACCAATAGATCGTGCTGGGCTTCAGATCGAGCGCATCGCGCCCGGAAGACGCGTGGTACATCATGGCGTTATGCACATGCACCGCCCCCTTGGGCTTGCCGGTCGTGCCAGAGGTGAAGTGGATCAGCGCCGGGTCTTCGGGGCCGGTCGATGCCGGTTCGAAAGCATCCGAAGCGGCCTCCAGCGCCGGACCAAGCGCCACGCATCCGTCCGGCACCTCGCCATCCCCGACGATCAGCGCCAGCTTGAGCGAGGGGATGTCGTCGCGCCACGCCGCCACCTTGCGCCGATAGATCGATGCGGTCGTAACAAGCACATTCGCGCTGCCGATTTCCATCCGCGTGCGGATCGGTTCGGGACCAAAGGCTGAAAAGAGCGGGGTGAACACACAGCCCGCCCGCAACGTGCCAAGGGCACTGACGTAAAGCTCCGGCACCCGGCCCATCAAGCCGAAGACGCTGTCGCCCTGTTCGATGTCGTGGTCCCGCAGGACCGAGGCAAAGCGCGATGACAAATCCTTGAGGTCGCCATAGGTGATCTCGCGCCGGGCACCGTCCTTGCCTAGCCACAGGATTGCGACCTGCGCCCCGTGCCCCTCGGCCACATGCCGGTCAAGCGCCTGGCGGGCGATGTTGATCGTATCATCGGCGGTTTTTGCTAAGGTGATTTCTTCAGACATGGACCCTCCTCCTCCGGCGCAATAATGCGGCGGCGTGCGGGCGACCGCATGAGATATGTCAATCGATCTGCGGGTTGGGTGATTGCCCTGCGGCGGCAAAGGGCTGCGCTGGTTCTAGGGGGGTGGACGGCTTGGCGCGCTGAAGCGTCTCAGGGCATGGTGAAGGGCCCCGAAGACCTCGGATGATCAGTCTGGGCCAGCGGGCGAGGGATACGGTTTAGGTGAAGGTCTGCTGTGCGGACTTTGCTGCCGTTCGCTGCAATCGAAAAAAGTCTGCGGCGCTTTAACAAAACTTGATGGTCTGCTGAATGCAGACCTTAGCGGGAGCGACAAAGATTACTCGCACTTCAGTCAGAGTCAGCGTCGAGAATAGGTTTGGGATCAACCAAGCGGGCTTCTGAAGCTTTGCTATTTCGTATCGTCTATCGCGGTTGAATTGTAGTCTGACAGGTAATTCAGAAACAGCATGCGAAGCTCCGAAAAGGAAATGTCTAAGTCCGTAGAGGCAACGTAAATCCCATCGAGGCCGAATGGTTTGTTAAGCCACCTTGTTGTCTGACCGATGGGATTGAGTTTGATGTGCCGCATTGCTTCAACTTCCAACTGAATACGAAGCATAGAAGTTCCTCTATGGGACCACACTGAAATTCACGAAACTGCACTCCAAGGCACTTCCTGTGTTAGAGCGCGCTTGTCCCAGAAGCCTTGCGGTGACAGTTCAACTGGCTTGTGATGTCCAAAGATGAGGCGGTGGATACCAATGAGCAAGCATAACCCGAAGAACACGGTGCAAAGCCAGCCCCAGTATACAGATGCCTCACCAAGGCGAGAGTCCACTGCACCTCCTTTGATCATCCAAACGCCAATAGCCACAAAAGCTGCTCCACCGGCCACAATTCCAATGAGTTTGGAAACTGATCTTTGAATTACAATGTGATCCTGAGCCGCTGCGTTCATTGTTGGTTTGCGTCTCGTAATTTGCCCACGCTACGTAGCTGATACGTGCCAGATCAGAAAGTAGTTTTTCATTGGCGCACTGGTCATGAGTCGCAGAGTCCCTCTTTGGACATCCCTTGAAATCGCAGTTACGCTGCTTCCGCAGAATGCTGCGCGAGCATAGTAAGGTAAAATGGGCTCAAAGCACCCGTTTCACCCCCATCAAGGGCACAACCAACGCGAACCCGAACTCCCGCTTTGCACCGCCGGTCTACACAATGCAGAGACCCCGCCGTCCCAACCGGGCCAATACCACGCCCATCGCCCCAATCGCCTGGTCTCTACGGTTTCAAATCTCATCCCCCCATTCCCAACAACGAAGAGTGTCGGCGCTGCAATGGGGAACTGCCGCCGCTGGTCTCACACCCGGCCAAGAGATTTCAGTTGTTCTGCTCTTCGACGATGCTGAGAAGAACCTGGCGACCGCGACCCGGCTCCTCGAACAAGGGCGAGTGGGCAGAGTTTTCGAAGACGTAATAGGCCTTTCGCGGCGCCTCGATGACGTCAAAGTACCTGCGCGACAGCTCCGGCATCGCCGTCAGGTCATGCGCGCCGACAAGGAAATAGACCGGCACCTGCACCCGCGTGACCGTTGCCGACAGATCGGTCCGCAGGATTTCTTCCCACAGGATCCCCCGCGACCACGCTTTGCCCCGCCAAAGGTCGATCTTCTCGCGCAAGGTATAGATCGGCAGTCCGAGGATCGGCAGGAAGACACCGGTGATGACCGATCTCATGTCGCGCGTGGTCCCGCCGCCCAAGCGATGCGTGGCGGCATCGCGTAGGCGCAGATATGCATCCGACATGCCGTTCTCGACCGATATCGGCGCCGCCTCCAGCCGCCGGACCATGCGCATCTCGCCCCGGTTCCCGTAGGCGGCCAGCATCGCGTCGCGCGCCATGATCTCCGACCGCAATTGATGCACCACCTGCGCCATACCGATATAGGCATGAAACCGGTCGAGCGCCTGCGCGGCGACCTGGACCCCGAGAAAGCTGCCCCACGAGTGACCGAGCAGATAGATGCGCTCTTGCCCGAAGCGGTCGCGCAGGTAATCGGCAACCTCGATGGTATCGCGGATCATTCGGTCGACCGTCAGATCCTGCGCACGAAGATCCGGCGACCATGACATGCCTGCGCCGCGCTGTTCCCACCAGACCACGGTGAAATCCTGTTCCAACCCGGCCGGGTGCGTCGCTTCAAGGAAGTATTCGGGCATTCCGGGTCCGCCATGAAGAAACAATAGGACCGGGTTCGCCGGATCAATACTCTGGATGATCATGCCCTGCGGCACACCGCCGATCTCGACCGTGACGCGTTCGGACAGACTGCCCGGGACCTGCCGCCCATCTCCGCCGCGAAGAGGAGGCGGCGCGCCCGGACTGCGCAGCCAGAGGATCACCCCCGCGACGAAGAGAACGGCAAGAACCGAAAGCAAAATGACCAGCACAAGCCGCATCTCACTCACCCCGGGCCAAAAGCTCGGCCTCCATCCGGTCAAGCGCTGCCCGGTCCAGCACCGTGCCCCCGGCGATAACCGCACGCGGGCGGCGGAGGGTGGCAAGCCCCTCAAGCGGATTTGCATCAAGCAGAACAAGGTCTGCGCGGCGTCCCGGGGCGATGGTCCCGTCCTGATCTTCAAGCCCGAAAAAGCGTGGCGGCGCGACCGCAGCGGTGAAAAGCGCCTCGCCCGGCGTCAGCCCGGCCGCGACATAGATGTCGAGCTCGTCCAGCAGGGAAAAGCCGTGGAACAGATAGGGGTTCGCGAAAGATGCATCCGACGAGGCCAGGATCGGGACACTCGCCGCGTGCGCCAACGCAAAGGTTCTGCGGTCAAGCGCGATGCTGTCTTGCGCCAGCGCGCGGACCTCTTCTGTCATCGCCTCAAGCCTGAAATCGGGTTTGCCCGAGGCATCGCGCACCGCCGCCGGGATCATGCCCATGCGGGGCGCGTCGGCGGCGGGCCAGTTCCCGGTATAGAAATCGGCCACGACAAGGGTGGGGCTGACATGCATGCCTGCACCGGCCATGCGCGCCAGAACATCGGCGCAAAGCGCGCCCTCCCAGCTTTCAAGCACGATCCGGTTGCGTGCGGCCATGACGCCGAAGACCGCCGCCTGATCCGCGCCGTTCGCCATCGCGGCGCGCAGATCGCCCAGCATCGCGCCTTCCCGCGGGGAACAGGCCATCGGAATGCGCCCGAAATGCTCCATCCCCGCTTGCCCGGCCATGATGGCGGTGCCAAGCGCGACCCGCTCGGGGATATGCCCGACAAGCGGCAGGTCCGCGTCACCGGCGGCCTTGGCCAGGGCAAGATAGGTCGCCTCGTCCAGCATCGAATAGGATTTGACCGCCGCCCAGCCTTCGCTTGCGATCCGGTCCACCACCGCGCGGGCTTCGTCGGGCGTATCGGCAAGGAACATGCCCGGCCACGATCCGGGGGCCGCATCGACCCAGGCCCCCGACAGGATCAGCCGCGGACCCAACACCTCCCCGGCCTCGACCCGGGCCTGAAGCGCTTGCTGGTCCCCGATGGGCCAAAGCGCGCCCATGTCGCGAATGCCCGTGACGCCGTTGATCAGATAAAGCGGAAAGGCCGTGTCGGGTTCGGTGGGGGACGAAAAGACGTGGACATGGGCATCCCAAAGACCCGGGATGAGGTATCCGCCGCCCCCGTCAATGCGCCGGACGGTGTCAGGTGCGGAAAGCCCGGCTCCGACGCCCGCGATGCGGTTTCCTTCGATCAGGACGGACTGGTCCTCGACTAGCGTTTCATTCTCGACATCGACCAGCGTGACGTTGCTCAGCAGGGTGTCAGCGGCGGCGAGCTGCGGCATGGCCAGCGTTACGGTGGCCACCATAAACATCTGAAAAATATTCATAATATCATGCCTCCTAATGGGGCGATCTCATTCAATTCACTG
>JABDPT010000152.1 GCA_013042605.1 Paracoccaceae bacterium | reverse complement strand
TTGGAACGGCCCGCCGATCTTGAGGCGGCGCTGACGGGCGATTTGCTGGCGGGGTGGGAGGCCTATCCCCGGTCGGTCAAGCGCGGCACGCTGGAATGGATCAAGCAGGCCAAGACCCCGCCCACGCGCGCCAAAAGGATCGCGGATGTGGCGGCGTCACTGGCAGAGGGTCTGCGGCCCAGTCCGTTTCGGCGTTAGGGCTTTGCCGATAGTCCCGGAATGGTGCGGCGGCGAGATGTCCCGCCCGGCGGCACGCCGGGCAGCGCCGACCCGCCCCCGCGGGTCAACGCTGCCCTCATTTCAGACGCGGCCCCGGTCCGGCGCTAACCCGACAGCCCATCCTCATCCAGCAGATGCCGCCCCGCGCGGTCTTCCACCTCGATCACCCAGAGGTCGCGGTCGAAGCCGCGTTGTTTGGCGATAGACGCGTCGACCTCGGCCTCGTCGCCCTCGGTCAGCACGACCCATTCGCGCGCGCCGGACATGAGGTCGAAGGCTCGCTGAAAGAGCTTTGCCTGCCCATCGAGCGTGCTGAGCTTGACCAGCACCGCCCCCGCCGTCAGGTCGCCCTTGTGCACGACGAAGGCCGGGATCATCGCCAGATCGAGCCGCCGCAGATAGGCGGAAACCCAGATATCGGTGGTCAGGCGGGTCATGCCTCTCCGTCGCGGAAGTCGAGGCCGATCTCGGAATAACGCTCGGCCTCATCGAGCCAGCCGGGGCGGACCTTGACCTGCAGGAAGAGGTGCGCCTTGCGGCCCAGAAACTCTTCGATCTCGGCGCGGGCGGCCTGGCTGACCGCCTTGATGGTTTCGCCTTTCTTGCCCAGCAGGATGCCTTTGTGCCCGTCGCGCGCGACATAGATCACCTGATCGATGCGGACCGAACCGTCCTTGCGCTCTTCCCAGCTCTCGGTTTCGACGGTGAGCTGATAGGGCAGTTCCTGGTGCAGGCGCAGGGTGAGCTTTTCGCGCGTCATCTCGGCGGCGATCATGCGCATGGGCAGATCGGCGATCTGATCTTCGGGGTACAGCCACGGGCCCTCGGGCAGCGTCTCGGCCAGCCAGCGGCGCAGGTCGTCGACGCCGTGACCCTTTTCGGCCGAGATCAGGAAGGTCTTAACGAAAGGATAGCGATCGTTGAGGTCCTTGGTCAGCGCGAGCAGCACCTTGGCCTCGACCCGGTCGATCTTGTTGATGGCCAGCGCCACGGTGCGCCCTTCGGTGCGCTCGCCCAGCGCGTCAAGTATGGCCTCGACCCCCGCGGTGATGCCACGATGCGCCTCGACCATAAGCACGACGATATCGGCATCCGCCGCCCCGCCCCAGGCCGCCGCGACCATCGCCCGGTCAAGCCGCCGACGCGGGCGGAAAAGGCCGGGCGTGTCGACGAAGACGATCTGCGCGTCGCCTTCGATGGCCACGCCGCGAATGCGCGCGCGGGTGGTTTGCACCTTGTGGGTGACGATCGACACCTTGGCCCCGACCATGCGGTTCAAAAGGGTCGATTTGCCTGCATTGGGCTCGCCTATCAGGGCGACAAATCCGGCGCGGGTGGTCATGAGGGCGGCTTTCCTGATGTTGGACGCGGGGGTTAGCGCATTCCGCTGGGGATAGCTAGCTTTGCCGCGCCGCGCCACAGATTCGCCTTTCTGCGACCCTACGCTCAACCGGGGGTAGATTCGTTGGAAGGTTTTGCGCATGGGACTTTTCAAAGTGCTGTTCCGGGTCATCGTGGCCCAGCCGCCAAAAGCGCCGCCGCGCCGGACAGATCGGCCCGCGCCGAAGCCGAAGCTTGTGGCCGAGCCGCGTGTGCTGGAGCGGACACCGTCACCGATTGCGCCGTTGAAAGCCCCGCCACCGGGCAAGCGCCGCCATCCCTGCCGCGAAGAGCGGGCGGTGATGGCGCAGAAGGTGAACGCGCGTGCGGTGCGAGATGGCGGGACAGTGCTGAAAGGGAAATGCTGGGTGATCGACGGCGACACCATCGTGATCAAGTACATCCACATCCGCCTTGCCGGGATCGACGCGCCGGAGCTGGACCAGCCGTGGGGGAAAAAGGCGAAATGGGCGGTTCACGCGCTTTGCAAGGGGCAGGAAATCAGCGCCCATGTCACCGAAGAGATGTCGCATAACCGGGTCGTCGCGCGGTGTTTCCTGCCTGACGGGCGGGACATCGCGGCGGAACTGGTCAAACAGGGGCTGGCGCTGGATTGGCCGCTGTACTCAGGCGGCCGCTACGCCTGTTATGAACCGGCAGATGCGCGCAAGCGGCTTTGGCAGGCTCACCGGCGGCAGGGTCAGAACCGCCCGGGATAAAGGTGCATCATGTTCTGAACGTCGACCTCGCCGGAAAACGCCCCGGGCGCGTTGCGCAGGATGTCTTGGATGAAGGCGTGTTCGGCAGAGCTGTCTTCGTGGCGCGGTGTCCACTGCGGGGCCGGGCGAAAGAAGCCGGCGACGCGGGACAGAAGGCTGGGGGCGAGGCTTTGGGTCATCATGGGGCGGCGTCCTTTTGGCTGAGGTGTTGAACAAACCTTAGGCGCGGGCCTGCTATTTCTGGTATCCGCTCCGGCGTTGTGCTGTTCTACAAAAATGAAGAGCGGATTTCAGAACTGGTCGGATATCGCGGTGTTTCTTGCCGTGTGCCGCTGTGGTTCCACACTGGCGGCGTCAAAGACGCTCGGGATGGCGCAGCCCACCGTCGCGCGGCGGATCGAGGCGTTGGAACATGCCTTGCGGATAACACTCTTCGAGCGGGACACGCGCGGCTTTCACCCCACGGCGGCGGCCAGACGGCTGATCCCGCAGGCCGAGGCGATGGAGGCGGCGGCAGGGGCGCTGGCGGCAGAGGCCGAGGCGGCCTGCCGGGCGAATGTGCAGCCGATCAAGTTTACGGCGCCCCGGGTGAATTTCACCGAAAACCTGTCACGCATCCTGACCGATTTCACCGACGAGAACCCCGGCGTGCAGTTCGAGCTTATCTCCACCTATGACGTGGTGGACCTGATGGCGGGCGAGGCGGATGTGGCGCTTCGGATCACCCACAAGATCGATGATGAGCGGCTGATCTGCCGCAAGCTGACAATGGCGACCTCGTCGCTCTATGTCTCCGAAAGCTATGCCAAGAAGCATGGGTTTCCGGCATCAGTCGATGATCTCGATGGGCATTGCTTTGCCGTGATGCCACACGCATACGGGTCGATCACGCTGAACAGGATGGTCCTTGAAAGGATCGACCCGGCGCAGATCGTTTCGCGCTGTACGGATGTGGAGGCGCAGATGTCGGCGGTGAAAGCGGGGTTTGGCGTGGGGGTCTTGCCGACGCCGATGGCCGAGAAAGACGCCACGCTGATCCGGTGTTTCCCACCGCCTGAAGGGACGGCCACCGCATCCTGGCTGATCATGAGCCCCGAGGCCTATAAGCGGCCCATGGTGAAGGCCTTTTCGGCCTTCTTCGCCACCCGTTTCAAGGCGCTTTTCAAGAGCTACGCAGGGTCTTAGAGCACCCCGGCCACGTGGCGTTGTCGCCGCACTGGCGAAAATCTTTGGCATATCGCCGCGCATCGGCACGCGACCGATGGAAAACCGGCGCAGGCCCGGTTACGAAGGCGCAAGCGACGTAGAAAAAAGCGAGGTAGATGTGGTGGATTCACTGATTTCCGACGACCTGACGATCGAGGGCGATATCGAAGTCAAAAGCGGCAAACTTGTGGTGGCGGGCAAAGTTGACGGCAATATCACCGCGGATTCGGTCGAAGTGCGCGAAGGCGGCGCGGTTCAGGGCGCTGTCAAAGCCGAGAACGTGAACATCCAGGGCAAGCATTCGGGCAAGATCGACTGCACCGAACTGTCGCTGAATGCGCGGTCCGACGTGCGTTCGGACGTGACCGCCAAGTCGATGACGTCGGAAAAAGGCGCCAAGCTTGTCGGCAAGGTGCAGATCACCGGCTGATACGCCGCACCGGGTCACGGTGCCGAATTTGTGCTAGGGTCAGGGCCGCGCGGTAGGAGGCGCGGCAATGACGGATGCGAGATTCACTGACGATGAGACCCGGACCGACCGGTTCCATCACCGGTCCGCCCTGCTTTGGGGCCTGATCGGCCTGATTACGCCACTTCTTCTGGTTTTTCTGTTTGCCGTGTTTTACGGGCCCGGCTTCGACCCGGCCTCGAACGATCCCTATTGGGCGGTGTTCTTCGGGGTCATGCTTTTCGGGCTTGTGGCGCTTTGCCTGTGGTTGCTGCGCCGTCGCCCGGTCGTGATGACCGTGGGACCTGAGGGGATCTTGCTGCCCATTGCCTTTTCTAGCCCGCTGCCGTGGTCGGATATCCATCGCATTCGCCGGGTCCGGTCGCCGTCAAGCCTGACCGGGGCGCGGGACTGGCTGATCATCGACCCGTCGCCGGGGGTGCTGGCGCCGCTGCGTCTGCCGGTCTGGCGGCGGCTGGAGCTTTGGTTTCAACGCAAGCACGGCGTGCGGGTGCCGCTGCATGGGCTTGATGCCGATGGCGATCTGGTCGTGCGGTCGGTTGAGCGGTTCCGGCCTGTGACGGAAGCCCGCGACTAGCCTCTCAGGCGGTTTCGATCCGCGCCAGCAGGGCGCGTGCCGCGGCCTGTTCGGCCTGTCGTTTCGAACTCGCCTCGGCGCGTTCGGTGGTGCCGTCGGCAAGCCGCGCCTCGATGGTGAAGACCGGCGCGTGATCGGGGCCGGTGCGCGCCACCTCGACATATTGCGGCGGGGTCTGGCCGCGGGCCTGCGCCCATTCCTGAAGGCTTGTCTTCGGGTCGCGCGCGTCGGTTTCGACGCTGGAAATCCGGTCGCCCCATAGCCGCAGGATCATCGCCTCGGCCGCGTCGAACCCGGCATCGAGATAGACTGCGGCAATCACCGCCTCCATCGCGTCGGCCAGCAGCGCCTCTTTGCGGCGCCCGCCCGAGAGCATCTCGGATCGGCCGAGCTTGAGCACCGCGCCAAGGTCGATCTCGCGCGCGACATCGGCACAGGTTTCGCGGCGGACAAGGGCGTTGAAGCGGGGCGCAAGCTGGCCTTCGTTGGCGGTGGCGTCGGCACCCAAAAGCGCCTCGGCCATGACAAGGCCAAGCACGCGGTCACCCAGAAATTCAAGCCGCTGGTTGTTGGGGCGGACGGCGCCGGCCATGGAGCCATGCGTCACCGCCTCGATCAGAAGGTCGGGCTGGGCGAAGTCATGGCCCAGCCGGGCCGAAAACGCCGAAAGTTCCGACGACAGCCGCATCAGTCGATGGCCTTGAAAAACCTGTCGCCGCGCCATGTCCAGACAAAGAAAAGCGAACGTCCGGCGGCCGAGAACATCACCCGGTCGGCCCGCCCGATGAGGTTTTCGTATGGGACGAAGCCGACACCATTTGGCGGCATCACCCGGCTGTCGGTGGAATTGTCGCGGTTATCACCCATGAAGAAGAAATGCCCCTCGGGCACCGCGTAGACGGGTGTATTATCAAGTCGGCTGTTGCGCACGTCGAGAACGGCGTGGCTTGTACCATCGGGCAGGGTTTCGATCGCGCGGTCTTTGATGCAGGTGCCGCCGAAGCCGGTGCTCGCGTTCCGGCAAAGCGGGACATTGCCGACGGGCCCTTGCGGTTCATAAAGCTCTTCGAACGTGCCCGCGGGGGTTTGCGGGGCAGCGGTGCCGTTAATATGCACGATGCCGTCGATCATCTGGATCCGGTCGCCCGGCAGGCCGATCACCCGCTTGATGAAGTCCGATCCGTTCACCGGGTGGCGGAAGACGACGACATCGCCGCGTTCGGGTTCGGCACCGAAAAGACGGCCGGAGATCGGGCAGATCGACATCGGGCAGGAATGGGCGGAATAACCATAGGCCATCTTGTTGACGAAGAGGAAATCGCCGATCAGCAGCGTGTCCTTCATCGAGCCTGAGGGGATCCAGAACGGCTGAAAGAAAAGGGTCCGGAAGACGCCCGCGATCAACAGCGCATAGACGATGGTTTTGATCGTCTCGACGATCCCGTTCTTTGCGTCCGCGCCGCTTGCCATTCGCTTGTCCTGCTGCCTGCCCAATGCGCCGCTACATGAGTGTGTGCGTCTCTGGTGTCAAGCGCGCGCCGTCTTCGGGGCGGGCTTCGATCACGACGAAGGCTTGCGCCCAGGGATGATCATCGGTGAGGGTCACGTGAATGATCGCCTCGTGCCCCGGCGGGGTCATTTCGGCCAGACGCCCGGCCGCCCAGCCGGTGACGTGCATGACGGGCTGGCCCGAGTGCAGGTTCGACACAGCCATGTCCTTCCACGCGATACCCATGCGAAGCCCGGTGCCCAGCGCCTTGGAACACGCCTCTTTCGCGGCCCAGCGCTTGGCATAGGTGCCGGCCGTGTCGGCGCGGCGTTCGGACTTGCGCTGTTCGGTTTCGGTGAAGACGCGGTTGCGGAACCGGTCGCCGAAGCGTTCGAGCGTGCGTTCGATCCGTTCGATGTTGCAAAGATCGGTTCCGATCCCAAGGATCAAGGGCCGCGCCTCCGGTTGTCTGGTGGCGTCTTTATGGGTGCGAGGCGGGCGGAAAAGCAAGGGCGGCGGTGCTAAGCTGTTCTTAACCTTGTTGGTTTAGGCGCGGGTCATGCGACCCTTTCCGCGCCCCCTGCCCTATCTGATGGTGTTCTGGTTTCTGGCCGGTTGCATCGGGCTTAGCTGGGACACGACGGTGGCCAACACCGCCGAAACGCGGCTGGCGCTGGCCCAGTCGGTAGAGATCGGGCGCACGACCGAGCGCGGGCTTGTCACGCGCTGGGGCAACCCGCTTCAGAAGGTGCATGAGGGCGGGCAAAGCGAATACATCTATCGCCAGATGAACGGGGACAGCGCCGATTACGTGATCGTGACGTTCCAGCACGGGCTGGCCACGGGCGTACGCTGGTCCGAGATCGGCGGCTGCCGGGCGACCTTTGCGCCGCGCGTGCCGGGCTATGGCTATGACACACCCGATATCGTGAGGCCGGTGGGCGCTTGCGCCCCAGCCGCGCGCCCCGGTGTGGTGGTGGATGCTTATGGGCGCGTCGCCCAGGGGCAAGGCGGGTCCGGGACGAGACCTGTTGGAGCGTCGGATGGTATGGCGTCAGGCGTACCCGAAGGCATGGGCAGTGGCAGTGGCACCAGTGGCGGCGTGGGACCACCGCTTGATGCGACAGGGGGCAAATGGGTGCGCCTTCCGGCGAGACCGGCGGAGTGACCGCGCGGCCCGCTCAGGCGACCTGATCGGCGCGCGCGGCATCCATGATCTGGCGCATCTCGGTGATCGCGGGGGCAAGGCCCCGAAAGATCGCTTCGCCGATGATGAAATGCCCGATGTTGAGTTCGCGCACTTCCGGAAAGGCGGCGACGGGGCCGACTGTGTCATAGGT
>JABDPT010000143.1 GCA_013042605.1 Paracoccaceae bacterium | reverse complement strand
GTTCATTATCACAAGAAAGATCAAAAGCACGATGATCGCGCCCGATGCCCGTTCCACGAAGGCCGGGTCGGAACGTTGGGTCCAGTTGAACACCTGGACCGGCAGGGCCGAGGCCGGGTCGAAAAAGCCCTCGGGCGGGCTGCCGGGATATTCGCGCACGAACGCCACCATGCCGATCAGCAGAAGCGGCGCGGTTTCACCAAGTGCCTGAGCCAGCCCGATAATCGTGCCGGTCAGAATGCCGGGTGCTGCAAGTGGCAGGACATGGTGGAAGACCGTTTGCATCTTGGAGGCGCCCACGCCCAGGGCCGCCTCGCGGATCGAGGGCGGTACGGATTTGAGCGACGCGCGCGTGGCGATGATGATCGTCGGCAGGGTCATCAGCGTCAGAACGAGCCCCCCGACGATGGGAGCCGATTGCGGCAGGCCTGCGAAGTTGATGAAGATCGCCAGACCAAGGATGCCGAAGACGATGGACGGCACCGCGGCGAGGTTCGAAATGTTCACCTCGATCAGGTCGGTCCAGCGGTTCTTGGGCGCGAACTCCTCAAGATAGATCGAGGCCGCGACACCGATCGGCAGTGCCAGCGCCAGCACCACCAGCATCATGTAGAACGACCCCACGATCGCTACGCCAAGCCCGGCGGCTTCGGGGCGTTGGCCCGACGCATCGGGCGCGGTGATGAAGGACCAGTTGAACCGCTTTTCCAACACGCCCGCCGCTTCCAGCGCATCCGTCAGGTCAAGCTGTTCGGGCGAAACATTGCTGTCGCGTTCGGCCGCCATCCGGGTGACGCGCCCTTTCATGTAGCCATCGATGCGCCCATTGGCGAGAAACTTGAAGGCCACGGTCGTGCCCACGGTCCCGGTATTGGCAAGCACGAAGTCGCGCAGTTGCGCGGGTGCTTCCTTCGAGATGATGGCCCCGGCTTCCTTAGCCGACAGACCCACGATTTCGATGCCAAGCTCTTCCATCTTGGTGCCGACCGCCGCCGCGATCAGCGGCGCATAGCCAAAGGTCGACACCTTGGCCATCTCTTCACGATTACGATTGCCGGTCTTGTCGAGCCGGGCTTCGTCAAGCTCGACCTCAAGCGTCACAAATGTCTGTTGAAAGGCGCTCGATCCGTTGATCAGGATCGAGGTGACCAAAATCACGAGCGCAAGCAACCCCAGCATGACGGCAATCAGGCCGTACATCTTGAAGCGGGCTTCGGCGGCGTTGCGTTTTTTCGTACGGTCGTCCTGCGTGAGCAGTGAACCCTTGCGCGGCGCACTCGGCACGGCGACGGGTGCGGCGGCGTCGGTCATTCGTACTGCTCCCGGTATTTGCGGACGATATAAAGGGCCAGCACGTTAAGCCCGAGCGTGATGACGAAAAGCGTCAGGCCAAGCGCGAAGGCCACAAGCGTTTCGGGGGCCGCGAAATCCGTGTCGCCGGTCAACTGGCTGACGATCTTGACGGTCACGGTGGTCATCGCCTCGAACGGATTGACCAGTTCACCCAAACCCCGATTGAACTGCGCCGCTGCGGCCCCTGCCCCAAGCACGACGATCATCGTCTCGCCAATCGCGCGGCTCGCGGCCAGAAGGACCGCGCCGACGATGCCGGGCAAGGCGGCGGGGATCACGACCTGGCGAATGGTTTCGGAGTGCGTGGCGCCAAGGCCGAACGACCCGTCCCGCATCGCCTGTGGCACGGCGTTGATGATGTCGTCGCTCAGCGAGGACACGAAGGGGATCAGCATGATCCCCATCACGACACCGGCGGTGGCGACGGAAGACGCGCTTTCGCCAAGGCCCATGGGCATCGCGAAATAGTCACGCAAGAGCGGGCCCACGGTGATCAGTGCGAAAAGCCCATAAACGATGGTGGGGATGCCGGCGAGAATTTCGATCAGCGGCTTGGCCACGGCGCGCATCCTCGGGCTGGCGTATTCGCTCATGTAAATCGCCGCGAAGAGGCCGATGGGAACGGCCACCAGCAGCGCGATGAACGAGATATAAAGCGTGCCCCA
>JABDPT010000137.1 GCA_013042605.1 Paracoccaceae bacterium | reverse complement strand
CGCCCGCGCTTCGGCGATGCGCTTGGCGGTTTCTTCCTGAATGCGGTTCGCGTCGGCCACGCGTTGCGCGCGCAATGCGGCCGTGGCCTCGCCTTCGGGCTTGGCTTCACCGGCGGGTTTGATCGTCTTGCCGGGTTCCCATTTCTCGAAGTTGTCGGCCGCCTTATTGATCGCATCAAGCCCCATTTTCTTAGGCGATGTCATACCTTTAAGGCTGTCAGCGGTTTCTTTCACGCCCGACTGGTCGGCCGCTTCGTTCATCGCCTTCTGAAACTCGCGCGCCATACCGCGCGCCTTGGCAGTGAACCGCCCCAAGGCACGGAACATCCCCGGCAGGTCCTTGGGACCCACCACGATCAGCGCCACAACGCCGATGACAAGAAGCTCGGTCCAGCCGATATCGAACATCCAGTTCCCGCCTTCGCCCTAAACGGCCTCAGACCTTGTCCTTGTCCGTCTCTTTTTCTTCGGGCGTGACATCGCGCGCCACGGTGGCGACCTCGTCCTCGATCTCTTTCTTGCCGTCATCCACGCCCTTCTTGAAGGCGGTGATGCCTTTGCCGACCTCGCCCATCAGCGACGAGATCTTGCCACGGCCAAACAGGACAAGCACGACGACGGCGATCAGAAGAAGGCCGGGAAGGCCGATATTGTTAAGCATGGGTCTCTCCCTTGGCGGGCCATCGGGCCTCGCGTCAAATACCGGGCGGTTTTAGGCGGTGGTCCGGGCGGGCGAAAGGGGGCGGCCCGCGAAATCGGTCCGGCGCGCCTGTTTTTCCGCGGGATACCACCTTGAGCCTCTTTCAACTGACAGGTTGATGTCAGTTGGCATGGGTGACACTCTGCCCATTCCACAACGATTCGACCCATGCGCCGCACCGACCGCCTTTTCGAACTGATCCAGATCCTGCGCGACGGGCGGCTGCACCGTGCCACCGACATGGCCGAAGCGCTGGGGGTATCGCAGCGCACGATCTACCGCGACATGGACACGCTCATCGCCTCGGGCGTTCCGGTCGAGGGCGAGCGTGGCGTCGGCTACATGATGACCGCGCCCATCACCTTGCCGCCGCTCAACCTGACCATGGCCGAGCTTGAGGCCCTGCATCTTGGCATGGCCGTTGTGGGCGACGCGGGCGACGAAGAATTACAGAACGCCGCCAGAAGCTTGTCGGCGAAAATTGATGCAGTTCTTCCCGAAGATCGCGACGCGCCGGTGACCGGCTGGGGCTTTGCAGTCTACCCCTTTGAGGATGCCGCGCGGGGCTTTGCCCACATGCCCTCGATCCGGGCGGCGACCCGCGCCCGCCAGAAGCTGCACATCCGGTACACCGACCTGTCCGACACCGAGACCGAGCGCACGATCCGCCCGCTTCAGATGGACTATTGGGGCCGCGTCTGGACCGTGACCGTGTGGTGCGAGTTGCGCACCGACTTTCGGGTCTTCCGGGTCGACCGGATCACCGCGCTTGACGTCCTGCCCGAAACCTTCGTCGACGAACCCGGCAAGACGCTTGCCGATTATCAGGCGCAAGAGGCCGCGCGCATGGCGCTTAGGGCCACAAAACCGGGTAAAGCGACGCCACCAGCAGCAAAGCCATCGTGATATTGAAGGTCCGAAGTCGACCCGCACTTCCCAAGAACCGTCGCAGCTGCGTGCCCAGATAGGCCCAGCTTCCCACAGATGGCAGGTTCACCGCCCCGAAAATCGCCGCAACAAGGATGATCCCGCCCAGATCCCGCGCCGGCGCATAGACCGTGATCGCCGTCAGCGCCATGGTCCAGGCCTTGGGGTTCACCCATTGAAACAAAGCGGCCTGCAGAAAGGTGAAGGGGCGTCCGCCCGCCTGCCCATCCCCCTTGGGTGCGGCGGCAGTGGCGATCTTCCAGGCGAGGTAGAGAAGATAGCCGACGCTGACCACCTTCAGCACCGTGTAACTCGTTGGCCAGAGGTCAAAAAGCCCGATCAACCCGGCGCCTACCAAGACCACCATCGCCACGAATCCCAGCGCCACGCCCGCCATATGCGGTAACGTCCGGCGCAAGCCGAAATTCGCGCCCGAGGCCATGAGCATCATGTTGTTCGGCCCCGGCGTGATCGAACTGACAAAGGCAAAGGCCGCAAGCGCATAAAGAAGATCGGTATCCATGCGCCTATTTATTGCGCAATCGCCACGCTTGAGGATTGCAAACTTGCGCTCTTACGGTCAATTTTCGCACATTATGATGAAGCTTGACCAGATCGACGAAGAAATACTGCACCACCTGTCCCGCGACGGGCGCATGCCGAATACCGAACTCGCCGACCGCGTGGGCCTTTCTCCCTCGGCCTGCCTCCGCCGGGTCACCGCGCTCGAACGGGGCGGCGCGATCAAGGGGTATCGCGCGGTGCTGGACCCGGTGGTGACGGGCGGCGGCTTCACGGCCTATGTCGCCGTGGCACTCAACGACCACACCAAGACCTCGCAGGAAGCCTTCGAACGCGCCGTGGCGCGCGCGGCGGCGGTGCGCGAATGCCATAACGTGACCGGAACCGTCGAATACCTGCTTCGGGTCGAGGTCGCCGACCTGGCCGCGTTCAAGGCATTTCACACCGACCTTCTGGGCACCCTGCCGCAAGTGCACGGGCTGACGACCTATGTCGTCATGGGGTCCCCGAAGGACATGCGCGCCTAGCCCTTGCGCGGAAAGACGAAACACCGCTCGCGGCGGATCATCAGCCACAGCGCGGTGCCCGTCTTGGGCAGGAACACGGACGGAATGGCAGCCTTCAAAAGCGATCCGTCATGGTCCATCCGGAAATCGACAAGGCTTTCGTTGCCGATGAACCGCGCCCGTTCGACCACGCCGCGCGCGGGCGTGCCGTCCTGCGGTGTCGGATTGGGGCCGCGCCCGTCCCGGTCGAAGTCGATCCGAAGGTGCTGCGGGCGAATGACGATCTCGACCTCGGTGCCATCCGGAACACCGGGCGCAAGGAAACCGCCAAAGGGCGTATCGGTCAACGCGCCATGAACCGTGCCACGGATCACGTTGATATC
Source organism: Paracoccaceae bacterium (assembly GCA_013042605.1). Classification (GTDB taxonomy): domain Bacteria; phylum Pseudomonadota; class Alphaproteobacteria; order Rhodobacterales; family Rhodobacteraceae; genus JABDPT01. The sequence continues at coordinate 15,560 of JABDPT010000137.1, read as the reverse complement.
GCTGAAAAACGCGGCCGCCGACCTGTCGACCGGCGCGTTATAGACGTTGTAGGGCGCACCTTTCTGAACGATCCGCCCGGCACGCATCAGCGCGATCTCATCGGCCATGCGCATCGCCTCTTCCGGCTCATGGGTGACCAGAAGCACCGCCGCGCCCTCTTCTTTCAGAAGATCCAGCGTCTCGTCCCGAATCCCGTCGCGCAGGCGGTTATCAAGCCCCGAAAACGGCTCGTCCATCAGCATGATCCGGGGGCGCGGCGCCACCGCGCGGGCCAGGGCCACGCGCTGTTGTTCGCCCCCCGACAACTCATGCGGATACTTAGCCGCATACCCATCCAGATGCACTCGTTCAAGAAGGTCATGCACCCGCGCCCGCGTTTCGGCCTTCGAGCCGCGCAGACCAAAGCCCACATTGTCCCCGACGTTTAGATGCGGGAACAGCGCGAAGTCCTGAAACATCAGGCCCACGGCCCGCGCCTCGGGCGGATCATGGCGCGCGCCGCCCGACACGACCTCACCGTCGATCAGCACCTCGCCCGCGTCCTGCCGGTCGACCCCGGCCACGATCCGCAAGGTCGTGGATTTGCCGCATCCCGATGGCCCCAGAAGACAGGTCACCTGCCCCGGCATCACCGACAGGCTGACGTCTGAAACGACATCCTGCCCGCCGAAGTGCCGCGTCAGCCCGCGCACCTCAAGCCGTGGAGTGGTGTTTGCCTGTGCCGACACGCCCGTTTTCCGATCAAAAGCCTCGGGTTTCGGGCGTATCAGCCACGCCCGCAACCGGCAAGCCCTTGGAAAGCCTCGGGCGATGCGACGGAAAACCTCACATGCGATTGCGCAATCGCAAAAGCCCGCCGGAAAAGCCTGCGATCATGCTGACCCGAAAGGAGGGCGCGCCATGGCCAAGATTCTTGTTGCAACCGACCTGACGCCGCGGGCCGACCGGGCCATTTCGCGGGCGTTCGTCCTTGCCCGGGAACATGGGGCCGACCTGACGGTTCTGCATGTCATCGACGGGGACCTGCCCGAGGTGATCGCAAAACGCATGCGAAGCGAGGTCGGGACCTATCTCGCCCGCATCTGCAAAGGCAACAAGGGCGCCGACACCGTCAATTGGTCCGCACAGATCGAGGCGGGCTCACCAGAGACGGCCATCGCCTCTTGCGCCAAGGACCTGCCCGCCGACCTCGTGGTTCTGGGGCTGCACCGGCCCCGCTCGGTGCTCGACAAGATGCGCACCGCCACGCTTGAACACATCGTGCGCAACTGCGGGCAGCCTGTCCTTCTTGCGGCCCTTCCCGCCGAACAGCCCTATCAAACGGTGCTGGCCGCCGTCGATTTCACGCCTGCATCGACCGCGGCGATTGCCACCGTCCAACACTGGGCCCCCAAGGCGAAGATCCACGCCTTCCACGCCGTCTATACCGGCCTTGGACGTGTCGGCAGCCGCGACACCGATCACGCCATGGCCCGCGCGATCCTGTCAGAGACCCGCACCGTCTGCGACGCATGGATGGATCGCAACGGGATGCTCGGCGATATCGACCCTCCCGAGATCATCGAAGGCGCGCTGGGAAGCGTCTATGACCGCAAGCAGCTTGAACTGAAGCCCCAGATCATCGCGCTTGGCGCCCATGCCCGCCACGGGCTGGCGCATTGGGTGCTGGGCGGGTTCGCGCGCAACCTGATCCGCGACCCGCCCTGCGACCTGCTGATCACCAAGCCGGACTAGCGCGGCCTCAGATCGTGGCGTTGATCGCCCCGCCATCAAGCACGATATTCTGCCCGACGATGAAGCCCGCATGTTTCGAACAAAGGAACGCGCAGGCCGCGCCGAACTCTTCCGTCGTGCCATAGCGATGGGCGGGGATCGTGGCCTCACGGTTCTTGCGGGCCTCGTCGATCGGAATGCCTTCGGCCTTCGACACGCCGCTATCCAGCATCACCGCCCGGTCGGTCGCGTGAATGCCCGGCAACAGGTTGTTGATCGTGACCCCGGCCCAGGCCACCTGCCGCGAGGTGCCCGCCACGAACCCGGTCAGCCCGGTGCGTGCGGTGTTCGACAGGCCAAGCTGCGGAACCGGCGCCTTGACCGAACCGGATGTGATGTTGACGACCCGGCCCCAGCCCCGGTCGATCATCCCCGGCAGAACCGCCTGCATCAGCGCGATGGGGGTTAGCATATTGGCGTCAAATGCGGCGATGAAATCATCCCGGTCCCAATCGTTCCACAAGCCCGGGGGCGGTCCGCCCGCGTTGTTGACCAGGATCTCGACGTCGCCCGCCGCCTCCAGCACCTCCCCGCGCACCTCTTCGGTGGTGATATCGCCGGCCACGGTGGTGACCGTGACGCCATGCGCCGCGCGGATCGCCTCGGCGGTGGCCTCAAGCGCCTCGGCCCCGCGTGCATTCAGCACCAGATTGACGCCTTCCGCCGCCAGGGCTTCGGCACAGCCGCGCCCCAGCCCTTTGGACGATGCACATACGATTGCGGTCTTTCCGGAAATTCCAAGGTCCATGACACCCTCCCTTGCGTGTTTCCCGCGTTGCTAGACCACTTCGCGCCCGAGGAAAAGCGCGCGCGGTTGATGATCCTCAACCCGGCGGCGTGGAAATCCGACAAAATGGCTGCGGTGAAACCAAGGGAAGGAAGGATACGAATGTTCGACAACCTCAGTTCCCAAAGACGCGCGGTGGTGGGCCTTATCCTGTTGGCGGTCGGGTTCTTGCTGCTCGGCGTACAAGTGTTCGGCGACCTGTCGAATTATCTCTGGCCGCTGTTCATCATCATCCCGGGGGCGGTGCTTGCCCTTATGGGCCTGTCCAGCGGGGGCACGGCGCGCAAACTGGCCGTTCCCGGCACGACCATCGCCGGGGTCGGTCTGATCCTCTTTGTTCAGAACCTGTTCAATCACTATGAATCCTGGGCCTATGCCTGGGCGCTGATCCCGTTCTTTGTGGGCATCGGCATGGCGCTGGCCGCCGATGACGATGCTGGTGAGGGCGGAACCGAAGCCGCGCGCAACCTGATGACATGGGCAATAGCCGTGTTCGTCATCATGGGCGCGATCTTCGAGATCTTCATCTTCGGCGGTGGTGGCGTCCTTGGCGCACGTTTCCTGGTGCCGGCCGTGCTGATCGTGCTTGGCGCAGCGTTCCTCTTGGGATGGATCGCCCCTGACACGCGCGGGCATGGGCATAAGGGCGACGGCTAACCCGCCCTCGCCTCTCTGAACGCATCGAACCGGGCGTTCTTACGACCGCCCGGAAAAGGGGTCTGTGTCGCCCGTTCCGTCAGCCGTCCATCGGCTTGGCCAGAAACTCTTCCTTCACGATCTTCCCGTCCGCAACGTGATAGATCGCCACTTCTCTCATCTGCATCCTTTGACCGCTGGCCTTCTCGGTCGCATCGATTTCAAAGATCACGCTGAAGGTGTCACCATTGATATAGGGGCCGTCGATATCGCCGCCGTGCACCTCGAAACTCTCGTTCCACCAGGCGTGCTTGCCCTTGATCCCGTCCACACCCTTGGTGACTAAATCCATGCCCGGCGGGCCCATGGCCTCAACCGACACGGCATCGGTTGCATAAAGCGTATCAAGCCCCTCGGCCTCGGTATGGTTTTGGCAATGGGAAACGAGTTTCTGAGCAATCTCTGTGGTCGTCGGCATTTGAAATCCTCCTAATTGGCAGGCTGCCCGACCTCATTTGTTCTTGTTATGTTCACATGCTGGCAGATCACCCGCATTCCGTCAACCCGTCCCTTCCCATCGCGCCTGCGCACCGCTATATGCGCCTCATGTCCAACCGCGCGTCCAACACCGCCCCCCTGCCCCCGGAAATTGCCCGGCGGCGCACCTTTGCCATCATCAGCCACCCTGATGCCGGCAAAACCACGCTGACCGAAAAGTTCCTGCTCTATGGCGGCGCGATCCAGATGGCCGGTCAGGTCCGCGCCAAGGGCGAGGCACGGCGCACGCGCTCGGACTTCATGCAGATGGAAAAGGACCGCGGCATCTCGGTTTCGGCCTCGGCGATGTCCTTCGACTTCGGCAACTACCGTTTTAATCTGGTCGACACGCCGGGCCACAGCGATTTTTCCGAAGACACCTATCGCACGCTCACCGCCGTGGACGCCGCGATCATGGTGATCGACGGGGCCAAGGGCGTGGAAAGCCAGACACAGAAGCTGTTCGAGGTCTGCCGCCTGCGCGACCTGCCGATCCTGACCTTCTGCAACAAGATGGACCGCGAAAGCCGTGATACCTTTGATATCATTGACGAGATTCAGGAAAACCTCGCCATCGACGTGACCCCCGCAAGCTGGCCCATCGGGGTCGGGCGCGATTTTCTGGGCTGCTATGACATGCTGCACGACCGGCTCGAACTGATGGACCGGGCCGATCGCAACAAGGTGGGCGAAAGCATCGCCATCGAGGGGCTCGATGACCCGAAACTCGCCGATCACGTCCCCGCCGACCTGCTCGAAAAGCTGGTCGAAGAGGTCGAGATGGCGCGCGAGCTTTTGCCCCCCTTCGACCGTCAGGCCTTTCTCGACGGCACGCTCACGCCGATCTGGTTCGGCTCTGCGATCAACTCTTTCGGCGTCAAGGAACTGATGGACGGCATCGGCACCTACGGCCCCGAACCCCAGCCGCAATCGGCCCAGCCCCGGCAGGTGTCGCCGGAAGAGACCAAGGTCACGGGCTTCGTCTTCAAGGTGCAGGCCAACATGGACCCCAAGCACCGTGACCGCGTGGCCTTTCTGCGGATGGCGTCCGGGCATTTCAAACGCGGCATGAAGCTGACCCATGTGCGCACGAAAAAGCCGATGGCGGTGTCGAACCCCGTCCTCTTCCTCGCGTCGGACCGCGAGTTGGCGGAAGAGGCCTGGGCCGGCGACATCATCGGCATCCCCAACCACGGCCAGCTGCGCATCGGCGACACCCTGACCGAGGGTGAGGCGATCCGCGTGACCGGCATCCCGTCCTTCGCGCCCGAGCTTCTGCAGAACGTGCGCGCGGGCGATCCGCTCAAGGCCAAGCACCTCGACAAGGCGCTGATGCAGTTTGCCGAGGAAGGGGCCGCCAAGATCTTCAAGCCGATGATCGGCTCGGGCTTCATCGTCGGCGTCGTCGGCGCGCTGCAATTCGAAGTGCTGGCCAGCCGGATCGAGCTTGAATACGGCCTGCCGGTCCGATTCGAGCCGTCGCAGTTCACTTCGGCCCGCTGGGTCACCGGCCCGCAGGACAAGGTCGATGCCTTCGTGAACACCAACAAGGGCCACATCGCCCATGATAACGACGGCGACGTCGTGTATCTGACGCGGCTGCAATGGGACATCGACCGGATCGAACGCGACCACCCCGATCTGCACCTTGCCGCGACCAAGGAAATGATGGTCTGAGCCCGACGTGGCGGCTTCAGGGCACACAGACTCCTGTTAACCTTCTGTGGATAACCTTGTGTGCAGATTCGACCCGTGGCGGGAACGGGCGCGCCACCGCGCGCGCAGGGCCCGAAAACACGCCGCAAGCATCGCGGCCACGGACGAAATCGGCGCCAGCATCGGCAATTCGCCAGCCCGGCCGCCCAAGCGCTCCCGAATTGTTCGCAAAGCTGAAAAACAGGGCGCCTTTTCCCTTCCGCAACGTAATACTGTTGCTATTTCGGAAACACACTTGGCACGAGGCCGCATATCGTCCGGCGCGGCCATTGTCGCGTTGACGGCTTGGGCTATCCAGTGTAGCCACAGCCCTATCTTGAGGCAGCTTGTGGATAAGTTGTGGCCATCCGGGCCCGAGCCTCGCAGCCGACGGGCCAACATGCGGTCCGTAACATACGGACATTCATGACGAAGTTCTCAGACCTAAAGCTGTCCCCGAAAGTATTGAAGGCCGTCGAAGAGGCCGGGTACGAAACCCCCACACCGATTCAGGAAGGCGCCATTCCGCCCGCTCTGGAAGGGCGCGACGTGCTGGGCATCGCCCAGACCGGCACCGGCAAAACCGCCAGCTTCACGCTGCCGATGATCACCCGGCTGGCCCGTGGCCGCGCCCGCGCGCGCATGCCGCGCAGCCTTGTTCTGGCCCCCACGCGCGAGCTTGCCGCGCAGGTCGCCGAAAACTTCGACACCTATTCCAAGCACGTGAAGCTGACCAAGGCCCTTCTTATCGGTGGCGTCAGTTTCAAGGAACAGGATGTCCTGATCGACCGCGGCGTCGACGTTCTCATCGCCACCCCCGGCCGCCTGCTCGACCATTTCGAACGTGGCAAGCTCTTGCTCACCGGCATCGAGATCATGGTGGTGGACGAAGCCGACCGCATGCTCGACATGGGCTTCATTCCCGATATCGAACGCATCTTCAACCTCACGCCGTTCACGCGTCAGACGCTGTTTTTCTCGGCCACCATGGCGCCCGAGATCGAGCGGATCACCAACACCTTCCTGTCGAACCCCGAAAAGATCGAAGTGGCGCGGCAGGCCACGGCCTCGGAAACCATCACCCAGTCGGTCGTGATGTTCCGCGGATCGCGCCGCGACCGCGCGGCCAGCGAAAAACGCGGGCTCTTGCGTGCGATCATCGATTCCGAGGGCGAGAAGTGCACGAACGCCATCATCTTCTGCAATCGCAAGACCGATGTGGATATCGTCGCCAAGAGCCTGAAAAAGTACAAATACAACGCCGAACCGATCCATGGCGATCTGGAACAGTCGCACCGCACCCGCACGCTTGACGGGTTCCGCGACGGATCAATCCGGTTCCTGGTGGCCTCGGACGTGGCTGCGCGCGGGCTTGATATTCCCGCGGTCAGCCATGTCTTCAACTTCGACGTGCCCAGCCACCCCGAAGACTATATCCACCGCATCGGCCGCACCGGGCGCGCGGGCCGCGAAGGGGCGGCGGTGATGATCTGTGCGCCGCAGGACGAAAAGAATCTCGACGCCGTCGAACGGCTGATCGGCAAGCCCATTCCGCGCGGTGAGAATCCGCTGGGCACCGCGCCCGCCCCGACAGAGGGGACCGAAGAGGCGAAAGACGAAAAACCGCGCCGCAGCCGCTCGCGCCGGGGAAGCCGCAAGGACGAAGCCGCCGAGACGCCGGCGCCCGAGTTTGAAGTCACAGCCACCGAGGCCGAGCCATCTGAGGCCAAGGTCGAGGAAAAGCCCGCCGAAAAACCAAGCCGCAGCCGGTCCCGTGGCGGACGCGGGCGGGATCGCGGCAACGACCGGGGCGAACGCGTGGTCGGCATGGGCGATCATATGCCCGGCTTCATCGCGCTCAGCTTCGATGAGCGGAAGTCAGGCTAACTCAGCCGGCTCACCACGACCGTTACTTCCGGTTTCTTGCCGATCTCGGTTTGCGCGGTCTGGCGCACGATCTTGCGGAACTCGGCCTCGAGCTTTTCGTCATCGGCCAGCGTCTTGTTGCTGGCGCGGTTCAGGAGCTGGCTCAGATCTTCTTCCAGCACTTCCGCAAGCGGCGCGTTGGAACTGCCCATCTCGGGCAGCCCGCTCAATTCGCACCACGGGTCGCCCAGCGGCTCCCCGCCCTCTTCGATGATCGCCGTGACCAGCACATGCCCGTTCAGCGCCATGCGAATGCGGTCGCGGACAACGCCATCGAGCGCGCCGATATAGGCGCTGCCATCAAGATAGACGCGCCCCGCCTCTACGTAATCGGCCACCTGCGGCACATCCTCGGTCAGATCCACCATCGTCCCGTTCGGCGCCACGATCGACGCAATCCCCGCCTCGCGCCCCAGCTTGGCATGGGTGCGCAAATGGCGATGCTCGCCATGCATCGGGATCAGCGCCTTGGGTTTGACCAGCGCGTGCATCTCTTGCAGGTCGGGGCGGTTGGCATGGCCCGACACATGATACATCCCCGAACTGTCGTCGATCACATCGACGCCCATTTCGGAAAAGGCATTGATCACCCGGATCACCCCGCGCTCATTGCCCGGAATGGTCTTGGACGAGAAGAGGAAAAGGTCGCCCTCGGCCATCTCAAGCCCCAGATACTTGCCCCGCGACAACTGACCAGAGGCCGCGCGCCGTTCGCCCTGAGACCCGGTAACGATCAGCATCAGGTTCTCACGCGGGATCTGGCTCGCGTCTTCCGGTGCGACCGTCTTCGGAAAGTCCGCCAGCACACCCGACTGCACCCCCGCTTCGATCATCCGCCGCATCGCGCGCCCCATCAGGCAGACCGACCGCCCCGCACGCTGCCCGGCCTCGGCCAGTGTTTTCACCCGCGCGATGTTCGACGCGAACGTCGTGGCCACAACCATACCCGTCTGGTCGGCCACCAGCCGCTCGATCTCGGGGCCGACGCTCGCCTCAGACCGCCCGGGATGCAGCGAAAAGACGTTCGTGCTGTCGCAAACCAGCGCCTTCACCCCACCCTGCGCCATGTCCTTCCATGCCGCGCGATCGAATGGCTCGCCCACGACAGGCGTTTCATCCAGCTTGAAATCTCCGGTATGCACGATCCGCCCGGCGGGCGTGTCGATCACAAGGGCCGAGCTTTCCGGGATCGAATGCGACACCGGCAGGAACCCCACCGTGAATTGGCCCACCTGCACCTGATCGGGCCAGGCCGTCACGACCTCGACCGCATCTGGGTTGCCGCCCTGTTCTTCGATCTTGCGCCGCGCATGGTTGGCGGTGAACGGCCGGGCATAGACATCGGCCTTCAGCCGGTTCCAGTAATGGCCCACCGCGCCCACATGGTCTTCATGCGCATGGGTGATGAAGATCGCGTCGATCCGGTCCGCACGCTCTTCCAGCCACGCGATATCGGGAAAGATCAGGTCCACCCCCGGCGTGCCGTCCATGTCCGGAAAGGTCACGCCAAGATCAACGACGATCAGCCGTTCCTTCCCGCGCGGGCCATAACCGTAGACATAGCAATTCATACCAATCTCCCCCGCGCCTCCGAGGGGGAGATACATCAGCCTGTCGCTGCTCATACCTCAGGTGTGTCCTTGTTAAATTTGTGGATCACGGTCAGCCCGTGCATCGTCAGATCGTCTTCGAACACGTCGAATACCGCATCGCCCTGCTGAAACAAAGGGGCCAATCCGCCGGTGCCGATCACCTTCATGGGACGGGCGCGTTCCTCGCGGATTTTCGCCACCACACCGTTGATCAACCCGACATAACCCCAGAAAATGCCCGACTGCATGCAGGTCACCGTATTGGTGCCGACGACACGCTCGGGCTTGGTGATATCGACATGGGGCAAGGCCGCCGCCGCTTCGTGCAGGGCCTGAAGGCTCAGGTTCACGCCGGGAGAGATCACGCCGCCGATATAGGCGCCGTCGCTGTCGGACACGTCGAAGGTGGTCGCCGTGCCGAAATCCACCACGATCAGATCGCCACCATAAAGGTCGAACCCCGCCACCGTATTCACAAGCCGGTCGGGCCCCACCTGCGTGCCCGCATCCACCCGCACATCGATCGGAAGCCGGCATTCGGGTTTACCGACGACCATGGGCCGCGTGTTGAAATACCGGTCCGACAGGATGCGCAGGTTGAAGACGACCCGCGGCACGGTGGACGAGATAATCACCTCGTCGATATCCATCGGCAGGCCCTTATGCTCCATCAGCGTCGATAGCCAGACATAATACTGGTCCGAGGTCCGCTGCCATTCGGTCGAGGCGCGGAAGGTCGCCAGAAACTTCTCACCGTCCCAGATCGAGAAGACGGTGTTGGTATTGCCGGTGTCGATGGCCAATAGCATGGATGCCGTCCTCGCCTTAGAAAAACACGTCCGCCGCCGGGATATGCACCGGGCCGGTCCCGGTGATCAGCACAAGCTGCCCCTTTTCGTCGACCGTGTCGAATATGCCCGTGTAATCCCGCTTTTCGGTGCGCGCCGTGATCGTATCGCCCAGCCGCGCGGCGCGTTCGATCCAGTCGGCGCGAATGGGCTCGAAGCCCAGCCGGTCAAGGATGCGTTCCTCGGTGGCGTAATGCCCCGCCAGTGTATCGAGGAACTCTTCGGCATCCACGCTGTCGCCCGTCGCCTCTTTAACGCTGATCGGCGGGAAGTCGACCGCATCGGGCACCTCGGGTGTCACCTCAAGGTTTACGCCAAACCCGATGGCCAGCCAGTCCACTTCCTTCGCACTGCCCGCGCTTTCCAGAAGGATACCGGCCACCTTGCGCTCATCCAGAAGCACATCGTTCGGCCATTTCAGCGACAGCCTGTCCCGGTCGACATACATCGCCAGCGTCTGAAAAAGCGCGTTGGACGCCAGAAACGACCGCAGCGCGGCCCAGGCCGGAACGCCCCCGGGGCGCATCACCAGCGTCGCCGCCAGATTGCCCTCTGGGTTCACCCAAGCCCGCCCGCGCCGCCCGCGCGCGGCGGTCTGCGCATGCGCCATGATCCATGTCGGACGCTTCAGAAACGGCGCGATCCGCGCGGCTTCGGCATTGGTGCTATCGACCGTCTCCAGAACGATCCGGTCATAGCCTTCGGGCCAGAGATCAGTTGACAAGGGTCGCGGCGGCGGCGGCGGCAAGCGCCTCAACGCCGAAGAGGTTGATTACGCCAAGCACCATCGCCGCAGCCGACACCATCAGGAACCCGCCCAGCACCGGACTGCCCCCTGTGTCGAGCCCGTCGCCCTCTTCCCCGAAATACATCAGGTAGACGATGCGCAGGTAATAGAACGCGCCGATGACACTGGCGATCACGCCAGCCACGGCCAGCCAGGCCATGTCCGCCTCGACCGCGGCGAGAAGCACGTAATACTTGCCGAAGAACCCGACGAGCGGCGGCACCCCGGCCAGACTGAACAGCAGGATCAGCATGGCCAGTGCCTTGGCCGGGCTGGTTCGCGAATAAAGGTTCAGGCTGCCGATATCGGTCACGTTCTGGCCATCCCGCTCCATCGACAGGATGAAGGCGAAGGTCCCGATATTCATCGTCACGTAGATCGCCATATAGACCAGCATCGCCTGCACGCCAAAGGCCGTACCGGCGGCCAGCCCCATCAGGGCAAAGCCCATATGCGCGATCGAGGAATAGGCCATCAGCCGCTTGATGTCGCGCTGCCCGATGGCGGCAATGGCGCCCAGGAACATCGACAGCACGCTGAGAAGCGCCAGGATCTGCTGCCAGTCGGCCACCACCCCGCCAAAGGCGTCATGCACCACCCGCGCGAACAGCGCCATCGCGGCCACCTTCGGCGCGGTCGCAAAGAACGCGGTGACCGGCGTCGGGCTGCCTTCATAGACATCCGGCGTCCACATATGAAACGGCACCGCGGAAACCTTGAAGGCCAGCCCCGTGATCAGGAAGACGAGGCCGAAGAGCAGCCCAAGCGACATCTCGCCTTCGCTGGCCACCGAAATGATGCCCGAGAACAGCGTCGTGCCCGCATAGCCATAGGTCAGCGACGCGCCGTAAAGCAAAAGGCCCGAAGAAAGCGCGCCCAGAACGAAGTATTTCAGCCCCGCTTCGGTCGATTTCACGCTGTCGCGCCGCAAGCTCGCCACCACGTAAAGCGACAGCGATTGCAGCTCAAGGCCCATGTATAGCGTCATCAGGTCACCGGCCGAGACCATGACCATCATGCCCACCGCCGCCAGCGCGATCAGCACCGGGTATTCAAACCGCAAAAGATCGCGCCGCGCCATATACCCTTCGCTCATCAGCAGGATCGCCGACGCCGACAGCAGGATCACTACCTTGGCAAAGCGCGAAAACGCATCCTCGATGAACATGCCGCCAAAGGCCGCCGTGGTTCCTTCGCCCGTCACACCGATCCAGAAGGCGATGACGGCAAGCAACCCGGCGGTGGCCCATGTCAGCATCGGGGCCTGCTTGTCCTTGTTGGAATAGACCGCGAAAAGCAGCGCCCCCATCGCAAACAGGGAGATCACCACCTCTGGCAGAACGGCTGAAAAATCGGCGCTGGTCATCGCAGCTAATCCTTAATTCCCGGCCAGCCGCGTGTCTGCGGCAAGCAAAGCAGTGTCGTATTGGGCCACAAGCGCCTCGACCGAGGGGCCGATCACATCCGTGACAAGGCTCGGGTAGACGCCCAGAAGCAGGGTCATGAATACCAGCGGCGCAAAGATCGCCCGCTCACGCAGGGTCATGTCGGTGATGGATTTCAGGCTTTCCTTGATCAGGTCGCCCATGACAACCCGGCGATAGAGCCAAAGCGCATAGGCCGCCGACAGGATCACACCCGTCGCGGCCACGGCGGCGACCCATGTGTTGACCTGGAAGACGCCCATCAGCGTCAGGAACTCCCCGACGAAACCGGACGTGCCCGGCAAGCCCACATTGGCCATCGTGAACAGCATGAAGATCAGCGCATAGGCCGGCATCCGGTTCACCAGCCCGCCATAGGCGTCGATCTCGCGCGTGTGCATCCGGTCATAGATCACGCCGACGCAGAGAAAGAGAGCGCCAGAGATAAAGCCGTGGCTGAGCATCTGGAAGATCGCCCCGTCCAGCCCCTGCTGGTTGGCCGCGAAAATCCCCATCGTGACAAAGCCCATATGCGCCACCGACGAATAGGCGATCAGCTTTTTCATGTCCTTCTGCGCCAGCGCCACCAGCGAGGTGTAGACGATGGCAATCGCCGAGATCCATAAGACGAAGGGGGCCAGAAGGTCGGACGCCACCGGGAACATCGGCAGGCTGAACCGCAAAAAGCCATAGCCGCCCATCTTCAACAGGATCGCCGCCAGAACCACCGACCCGGCGGTCGGCGCCTGCACGTGGGCGTCCGGAAGCCATGTATGCACCGGCCACATCGGCATCTTCACCGCGAAACTGGCAAAGAACGCGACCCAAAGCAGGGTCTGCATCCCGCCCACGATCTGAATACCGGCAAGGCTGAACGTGTCGGACCCGAACTGGTGGTTGAGCAGTGTCGGAATATCCGTCGTGCCCGCGTCCACATACATCGCGATCATCGCGACCAGCATCAGGACCGACCCGAGGAAGGTGTAAAGGAAGAACTTGAAGCTGGCGTAGATACGCTCTTTCCCGCCCCAGATGCCGATGATTAGGAACATCGGGATCAGCCCCGCCTCGAAGAACACGTAGAAAAGCACCAGATCCAGCGCCGTGAAGACCCCGATCATCAGGGTTTCAAGCACGAGGAAGGCGATCATGTATTCCTTGACGCGGTAGGTCACATCCCAGCACGCGGCAATCACCAGCGGCATCAGGAAGGTCGTCAGCATCACAAAGAGAACGCTGATCCCGTCCACGCCCATCTTGTAGGTCAGGCCAAGGATCCACTCACGCTCTTCGACGAACTGGAACCCGGTGTCCATCGGGTCGAACCCGGTGATCAGGAAGATCGAGACAAGGAACGTGGCCGAGGTCGCGATAAGCGCCAGCCATTTTGCGTTGCGCTGCGCGGCCTCGTCGTCGCCCTTCAGGAAGAACGCCAGAATCGCCGCCGCGACCAGCGGCATGAAGGTGATGATCGACAGCAGGTTGTCCATTATTCGGCCCCCCCGCTGATCGTCATCCAGGTGATCAGAACCACGATCCCAAGCACCATCGCGAAGGCATAGGTGAAGATGTACCCCGACTGCGCCCGCCCGGCGAGGCGGGTGAAGAACGGGATGATCCCCATGGCCAGCCCGTTGATCCCGCCATCGATCACGTTGCCATCGCCCCGCGTCCAAAGGAAATTGCCGATCCACTTGGCGGGCCGGGTAAAGACCGCGTCATAGATTTCGTCGAAATACCACTTGTTGAGCAGGAAAAGGTAAAGCGGCCGCTGGTTCGCCGCGAGCTTCGCGGGCCAGTCCGGGCGGCGGATATACATCTGATAAGCGCCGATAAAGCCAAGCACCATGGCGATGAACGGGCTCCAGATCACCCAGGCCGGCACGTGGTGCGCGTCGTCAAGCACATGGTTGTCCGGCGCCATATAGATCGCGCCTTCGCCCGGCTTGGCATAGACTTTTTCCCCGGCTTCGCCCTCAGCGGTTTCGCTGTCGCTCTCGGTCGCGGCATGAGCGGCACCCATCAGCGGCGCGGGCGCGCTTGCATGCACCTCACCGGCGGTCGGGATGCCAAAGAACTCTTCGACCTTGTGATGATCGCCGAAGAAGGGCTTGTACCAGATCATGCCCGCGAAGACCGCGCCCACCGCCAGCACACCCAGGGGCACCAGCATCGACATCGGGCTTTCATGGGCGTGCTCATGGGTGTGCTTGTCGCCGCGCGGCGTGCCATAGAAGGTCAGGAACATCAGCCGCCAGCTGTAAAAGCTGGTGAAAAGCGCCGCGATCACCAGCGCCCAGAAGGCGAAGGTCGCGACATCCGTCCCGCCCGCATAGGCGCTTTCGATCACCGCGTCCTTCGACAGGAACCCGGCAAAGCCAAGCGGCACATCCCCGATCTTCATGATCGTGCTGGGCACGCCGACACCGGTGATGGCCAGCGTCCCGATCATCATCGCCCAGAACGTATAGGGCAGCTTCTTGCGCAGTCCGCCATAGTTCCGCATGTCCTGCTCGTGATGCATCCCGTGGATGACCGACCCAGCCCCCAAAAACAGCATCGCCTTGAAGAACGCGTGGGTGAAAAGGTGGAACATCGCCACCGAATAGACCCCCACCCCGGCGGCCACGAACATATAGCCAAGCTGCGAACAGGTCGAATAGGCGATCACGCGCTTGATGTCGTTCTGCACAAGGCCGACGGTCGCCGCGAAAAACGCCGTGGACGCACCCAGCGCCACGATGAACCCGGTGGCATAGGGCGCAAACTCCATGATCGGCGACATGCGGCAGACAAGGAACACACCCGCCGTCACCATGGTCGCGGCGTGGATCAGCGCCGATACCGGTGTCGGGCCTTCCATCGCGTCCGGCAACCACGTGTGCAGGAACAACTGCGCCGATTTGCCCATCGCCCCCACGAAAAGCAGGAAGGCCACCAGTTCCGCCGCGTTCCAGTCGCGCCACAGGAAGCTCAGCTGCGTTTCCGCAATCTCGGGCGCGGCGGCGAAGATGTCGTCGAAATTGATCGAGTCGACGAGGAAGAAGAGCGCAAGGATGCCCAGCATAAAGCCGAAATCCCCGACCCGGTTCACGACAAACGCTTTGATCGCGGCGGCGTTCGCGGTGGGCTTGCGGTAATAGAACCCGATCAGAAGGTAGGACGCGACGCCCACGCCCTCCCGGCCGAAGAACATCTGCACAAGGTTATCCGCCGTCACCAGCATCAGCATCGCGAAGGTGAAGAACGACAGGTAGGCGAAGAACCGTGGGCGATAGCTTTCGCCCGGGCGGAACTGATCGTCATGGGCCATGTAACGATGGGAATAGAGATGCACGAGCGCCGAGACCGTGGTGATCACGATCAGCATGATCGCCGTCAGCCGATCCAGCCGGATCGCCCAGTCGGTCGACAGCGACCCGCTTTCGATCCAACGCAGGATCTGGATCCGCTCCATCTCGCCGTCATGGCCGAGGAACACGATCCAGCTGAGGAAACAGGCCAGAAACAGGAAGCCCGTAGCGACCCACATAGCCGCTTCCTCGCCAATGAAC
>JABDPT010000136.1 GCA_013042605.1 Paracoccaceae bacterium | reverse complement strand
CAGGACGATCCGGCGCGCACGCCCCTAAATCGCTGGAGAAGTCACGCACATCTTCTATATGGCAACTGGATCAATGAAATTTATCAGTCCACGCCCTATGAGATCGACAAGATTGGCAGCGATTAGCCTGAGCATAGCCGGAGCCCTGCTTTTGGGCGGGCTCGGAACCAGCCTTCTGGCCAGCCAGCGCGAGGCGCGGGTCGAAGCCGCTTACCCGCCCGCGGGCGAGTTTCTGACCGTGGATGGCGTGCGCATCCACGCGGTCGTCGCCGGGCAAGGCCCCGACCTTGTCCTGATCCACGGTGCGCATGGCAGCGCGCGCGATTTCACCTTTGATTTCATGGACAGGCTGACCGACCGCTACCGCGTCATCGTCTTCGACCGCCCCGGCCTGGGGTGGAGCGGACGGGCCGACCCCGCCTATGCCAGCGTGTTTTCAGGCGGCGCCGAAAGCCCCGCGGAACAGGCGCGCTTGCTGTCCAAGGCCGCGGCGATGCTGGGGGCTGAGCGTCCCATCGTCGTTGGCCATTCGTTCGGGGGCATTGTGGCGCTGGCCTGGGCGCTTGATCACGATCCGGCGGCGGTCGTCTCGCTTGCCGGGGTGGCGATGCCCTGGCCCGGCGATCTGGGCTGGATCTACACCGTCAACGGCACGGCCCTTGGCGGCGCGGTCGTGCCGCCCTTCATCACCGCCTATGCCACCGAAGCGCGCCTGCGCGACGCGGTCGAGGCGACCTTTGCCCCGCAAAGCGCGCCCGATGGCTATGCCGCCCATATCGGCCCGCGCATGCCAGTACGCCGCGACGTGTTTCGCGCCAACGCCCGGCAGGTCAACACCCTGCGCCCGCATGTGGTCGAGATGGCGAAGCGCTATCCCTCCCTCGATCTGCCCATCGAGATCGTGCATGGCATCGAAGACACCACCGTGCCGCTCACGATCCATTCCGGCCCGTTTTCCGAGATCGTGGAGAGCGTGAACCTCGTCACGCTCGACAGGGTTGGCCATATGCCCCACCACGTCGCCCCGGATGTCGCCGTGGCCGCGATCGACCGGGCCGCATCCCGCGCCGGATTGCGCTAGGGCGCGTGCGGCCATAGGGTTCAGGGACTTGGACGAAAGGCCCCGACATGACGCTTCCCTTCGACGGCGCGATCTCTGCGTTTTATGAAGACCCCGGTTCTGCCGAACTGCGCGCCGCGATAGACGCGGCCGACAAGAACGCCATCCTCGATGATGGCTATCCCTATGACGAACGCATGAACCGCAAGGCCTATGAAAAGGAACTGGCGGATCTGCAACTGGAACTGGCCAAGCTTCAAGGCCACATCCGCAACAGTGGCCAACGCATCGTGGTCCTGTTCGAAGGCCGGGACGCAGCCGGAAAAGGCGGTACGATCAAGCGCTTTCGCGAAAATCTTAATCCACGTTCCGCGCGTATCGTGGCGCTTTCCAAACCCTCGGACCGCGAGGCCGGGCAATGGTATTTCCAGCGCTATGTCGACCACCTTCCCAGCGAGGGCGAGATGGTTCTGTTCGACCGCTCCTGGTACAACCGCGCCGTGGTCGAGCATGTGTTCGAATTTTGCGACCACGCCGAGCGGGCCGTCTTCTTCCGCCAACTACCCCGGTTCGAGACGCTGGTGATCGACGAGGGCATTCATTTCGTGAAAATCTGGCTGAATGTCGGGCGCGCCGAACAGCTGCGCCGCTTTCTGGCGCGTGAGAAAGACCCGCTTAAGCAATGGAAACTATCGTGGATCGATGTCGAGGGGCTGAAGCGGTGGGATGCCTATACCGACGCCATCCGGGAAACCTTCGACCTGTCGCATTCGCCCTCAGCGCCCTGGACGGTGGTCCGGTCCGATGACAAGCGTCGCGCCCGGCTGGCCGCGATCCGCGCGGTGATCCATGAACTGGATTATGCCGGCAAGGATCACGCGGTGGCCACCGCCCCCGACCCCAAGATTTGTGGAGGCCCCGACATCTGGGATGTCTAAACGCGGATATCATCACGGCAACCTGCGGCAGGCGCTGGTCGATGCAGCACTTGAGCTGATCGAGGCCAAGGGCCCGACCGGTTTCACGTTGTCGGAAGCCGCAAAACAGGCGGGCGTGACCCCGGCGGCGGTCTATCGTCATTTCGCCGGGCGCGAGGACCTGATCGCGGAAGCCGCGCGGCAGGGATACGAGATTTTCGCCGACCTTATGGAATACGCCTACGAATCCGGCCAGCCCTCGGCGCTTGCGTCGTTCGAGGCGACGGGCCGCGCCTATCTTGCCTTTGCGCGCAAATACCCCGGTCACTATGTGGCGATGTTCGAAAGCGGCATCTCGGTCAACCGCACGCCCGAGCTTGCGCATATCGCGGGGCGCGCGCGGGCGGTGCTGGAACGCGCCGCCGAAAAGCTGTCGGAACGCATCCCCCCGGAAAAGCGCCCGCCGCCACAGATGTTCTCGGCCCATATCTGGGCGATGAGCCACGGCGTGGTCGAGCTCTTCGCCCGCGGCAGCCCCGGCACCAAATCCCCCTTCCCGCCCGAGGACCTGTTGGAATCCGGCATCGGAGTGTATCTGCGCGGCTTGGGGTTGATCGAACCGGATGAGTAGGGGTTTGTCGCGTATTGCCGCCACAATGGCTCCAGCACTCCCCAACTACTCTTTCAGGGGCGACTGACGTACGCCCTCAAATAGCAGCATGGGCTTAGTCGAGACCCATACCGCCGTCCGGCGACCCCTTGCCTGAGAACAGGCATAGCAACGCGAAAGCAAGACTGGCGACGATCGCACCCAGTCCGGTCTGGAAATACCCATATTCTGCGACACCCATCGCGGCCAGTTTCGCCAGACGCTGGAACGTTCCGACATCCGACTCCAAGCCGGGAATATACCCGAACATGATCGAGATGCCGAAATACAGACCCGCAATCGAAATACCAATTGCCCAATATTGGTTTGTTTTGGTCATGTTGGCACCTTTGCTACCACGTAGTCGCATGACCAGGCTAAAAGGCGATCGCGCTTAAATTGTGGCGCGCGGCAAGGGCATCCCCACCTCTTCGCGGTCGGCGTCAGCCCGTCGAACGCCTAGGTGAGCGATCACGTGATGTAGAAACGAAGAAAGCCAGAAGTTGGGGGGCAACGCTGCCTTTTCGATCCAACACATGGGGCCGAATGCATGTTGCTTAGAACAGGTCCTTTGGAATTGGATTGATAAGTTGGGTCGTTTCCGCTTCGCACAAGTCTGCCAAATGGTTGGCCGCATCGGCTGGGTCCAGTTGTCCTATCGTTACCGCACTCGACAAGGCCTCTACGAATGGCCTGTAGGTTTCCTCTTCCTTACCCACCAACCACTCGGAAAGGCTGTCGAACATGCGGTCGTTGAACCCTGTCGCAAACGCTCCGGGATTGGCCAGGACGACATCTACACCCTATGGCGCCAGTTCTTCGCGCAGGCTCGATCCCATCGCTTGCATGGCATGTTTCGACATTGCATAGGGACCGGAAATTGCCCCGGCGCTTACTCCGGCAATCGAAGAGACGAATAGAATGCGACCGGAACCACGGGATATCATTGCAGGAACACATGCCTGCGTTAAGGCAAGCGTCCCAAACACATTGACTTCAAAAACCGCGCGCACCCGCTCCATCGGCAATAGCGCCAGGGGGCCAAGTTGACTGATGCCCGCGTTGTTGACCAACACGTCCAGCGAAAGATCCGCCGCTTTCGCCCGGTCTTCGGCATTCGTGATATCAAGCTCGATCGGCGCGATTCTTTCATATGACTTGAAGCCATCTGCTTCGCCTCGGGACATCACGCCGGCATGAACTTTATGACCCCGCTTCGCCAGTTCCAACGCAGTCAAGCGGCCAAGACCCGTGCCAGCACCGGTGATAAGAACTTTCAAACGACGTTCCTTAACTGCTTTTCACCCCCACCATAGCGAACGGTGCGCAAGATTCATATGTGGCCAGCTTTAGCCTCACACCCGTCCTTCGTCGTAGCCCCGCACGCGGGTCCGCTCACCCCGGCACGATCAGCCACACCAACCCCCTTGCTCCCACATCCACAAAACAACCGGCGCCCCGTTTTCAGGGGCGCCGGTCAGTCTCACCGATGTCAGCCTACATGTCGTTCGAGGCTTTCATCTTCACCAGCTCGCTCAGCGTGTACTGGTCGGGTTCAACCCCGAGCAGCATACCAAGCTGCCATTTCGCGGATGCGGTTTCACGTGTGATCCGCTCGCCTGCCTTGGCATAGGATTCAGGATCCGAGATATTGCACTCGTCATCCTCCATGATCGCCTTCAGCAGGGCCAGCTCTCCACGGGTATAGTCCGCGGCATCAACGCCAAGTTCCATGGCAAGCTGCTCGCGGGTTTCCGCAGCACTGTCTTCATGGACCATTCCGAAGTCTTCCAGACCTGTCAACAGGCGGGCCTTTTCGGCTTCGGTTTCCGCACCTTCAAGCCGGCACGACAGTTGTGTCAGCGTGGCGAGCGAGTAGTCGTCGACACTAACCCCCAACTGCGCGGCAAGCTGTTCTTTTGTTGCCTGCGCTTCGGGTGTTAATACTTCGGCGTTAGCAACAAAAGCTACGGCAGCGGCCGTCATCAGGGCGACCGCGAGTGTCATCTTTTTCACTTTGGCCTCCTTTCTTTTGTTGTTCTGACGGAACCAATTATCTCCGTCACAAGTAAATTATCCCTCTCTTCGCCGATCCGTTTGACCCACCTCAAAAACCTTCGGTTTCTGTTTTCACAACTTTAAAACTGCCTTGAATTCAGGCTCTTATACGACCACGGATTGTCGCCCCATGCCTTCTGCTTTCATCTCGCGAAAGAATGTGTTTGGCTTACGTTCGATGGGACAGAGCAAGACAAAACCAAGCTTCTTCAACGAGATGATCGACGGCGGAACCGTGCGCGCGCCCTATCGCGGGCTGGAAGGCTGGTCCCGCGACATGCCGCTTGATCTGCGCACGCTCAAACAGTCGGAAGCCGAAAAGCTTTTCCGTCGGATCGGCATCACCTTCGCGGTCTACGGCGAAGGCGGCGACCCCGACCGGCTGATCCCCTTCGATATGTTTCCGCGCGTTTTTTCCGGCGCTGAATGGCGCAAGCTCGACATGGGCGTGAAACAGCGCGCCCGCGCGCTCAACGCCTTTCTCGCGGATGTCTATGGGCGCGGTGAGATGATCCGTTCGGGCCGTATCCCCGCCCGGCTTGTCTATCAGAACGAAGCGTTTGAACGCGCCGTCGTGGGCATCCGCCCGCCGCGCGGGGTGTTCAGCCATATCGTCGGGGTCGATCTGGTGCGCACTGGTCCCGACGAGTTCTTCGTGCTCGAAGACAATTGCCGCACGCCGTCGGGTGTGAGCTACATGCTGGAAAACCGCGAGATCATGATGCGGATGTTCCCGCAGCTGTTCCGCGAAAACCGTATCGCGCCGGTCGAAGGCTATCCCGCCGCCCTGCGCCGCACGCTTGACAGCGTGGCGCCCCGTAAATGCGAAGGCGCGCCCTGTTCGGTGATCCTGACGCCGGGGCATTTCAATTCGGCCTATTACGAACACTCGTTCCTCGCCGACATGATGGGGATCGAGCTTGTCGAGGCCGCCGACCTTTTCGTCGAGGGTGATTTCTGCTGGATGCGCACGACCGAAGGGCCGCGCCGCGTCGACGTGATTTACCGCCGGATCGATGATGCCTATCTCGACCCGCTGTGCTTCCGGCCCGACAGTATGCTGGGCGTTCCGGGGCTGATGAATGTCTATCGCTCGGGCGGTGTGGCCCTTGCCAGCGCGCCCGGCGCGGGTGTCGCCGATGACAAGGCGATCTATACCTTCGTGCCCGAGATGATCCGCTTCTATCTTGGCGAAGAACCGATCCTGAACAACGTGCCCACATGGCAATGCGCCAAGTCCGATGATTGCGCCTATGTGCTTGATAATCTTTCCGAACTCGTCGTGAAAGAAGTGCACGGTTCGGGCGGTTATGGCATGCTGGTCGGGCCGCGCTCGACCAAGGACCAGATCGCGCTTTTCGCCGACAAGATCCGCGAAAACCCCGGCAACTATATCGCGCAGCCCACGCTGGCGCTCTCGACCTGCCCCACCTTCGTGGAAGAGGGCATCGCCCCCCGCCATGTCGACCTGCGCCCCTATTGCCTTGTCGGCGAAAGCATCGAGCTTGTGCCCGGTGGCCTGACCCGGGTCGCGCTGACAGAAGGGTCGCTTGTGGTGAACTCAAGCCAGGGTGGTGGCGTCAAAGACACCTGGGTCCTGGCGGAGTGATGGAATGCTAAGCCGCACCGCTTCGAACCTCTTCTGGATCGGCCGTAATATCGAACGCGCCGAAACCGTTGCCCGCCTGCTTGAGGTCGGGTCGCGCAATGCGCTGATCCCCAATATCGGTGGTGGATACCGCAACGAATGGGACGCGGTGCTGCAAGCGACCGGCAAGGTCGAGGATTTCAACGCAAAATACGACGAAGCGGTGCAGCGCAACATCGAAAGCTTCCTGTTCTTCGATCAGGATAACCCGTCTTCGGTAACTTCCTGCGTCGAGGCCGCGCGTGAGAGCGGGCGCATCGTGCGCACGGCACTCACCGGACAGGTCTGGGATGCGCTCAATTCGGGGTATCAGGAAATTAACGAGTTGCGCCGCACCGAACGGTCCAAGCTTTCCATCTCCGATCTCGTCGACTGGACGACGCGCCACGCCTCGCTCGTGCGCGGCGCCATCGAAGATACGCAGTTGCGCAACGATGGCTATGACTTCCTTTACCTCGGCTTCGCGCTTGAACGCGGCGATGCGACCGCGCGTATGCTCGATGTGAAGTATTATGTTCTGCTGCCCGAGGTCGGCTATGTCGGCTCTGGTATCGACAATTATCAATGGACGACGATCCTGCGCGCGCTCAGTTCCAATCGCTCGTTCAACTGGGCCTATGGGGGCGGGGTGTCGCCGGCCAAGATCGCCGATTTCCTGATCCTCAACCGCAAAAGCCCGCGCTCGCTGATCACGGCGGCCGAAGATGCCATGCATCACCTCGACCGGCTGGCGCGCGCCTATGGCCGCACGACCGAGGCACAGACCCGCATCCGCGGGATTGTGGGTGAGCTTTGTGAAACCACGGTGGACGATATCTTCGACGAAGGTCTGCACGAGTTTCTGACCCGCGTGATCAACGAGGTCGCGTTGCTCTCGGGCATCATCCACGAGGTTTACCTGAGCGGAGAAACCCGATGAGGCTGCGCGTCGACCACGAAACCACCTATCGCTTCGATCCGCCGATGCGCGGTGTGGTGCAAAGCCACCGCCTGACCCCGTCGGTTTTCGAAGGCCAGCAGGTCATTGACTGGCAAATCGACGTCGGGGATGCCGTGCGCGGCGCGGGCTTCCGCGATGGGGCCGGCGATTGGGTCGAAACCATATCGGTGCTGGGCCCGGTCGAAAACCTGACGGTCCGCGTGACCGGAGAGGTCGAAACCGTCGATCTTGGCGGCATGCTCAAGGGCCACCGCGAACGCATCCGCCCGGCGGCCTATCTGCGCCCGACCCCGGCCACCAAGGCCGACCGTACGCTGCAGGACTTGGCGCATGACACAAAGGCCGCCACCGGGGGCAATGATCCGCTCGCGCTGGCCCATGCGCTGAGCCACGCGGTTGGTGCGGCGATCACCTACACCCCGGGCCAGACCGAACATGACACGACGGCGGCGGAAGCCCTTGCCCTTGGCCACGGCGTCTGTGCCGACCACGCCCATACGCTGATCGCCGTCGCGCTCTGCCTCGATATCCCGGCGCGTTATGTCACGGGCTATCTCTTTGCCTCCGAAGAAGATGGCGGGCACGAGGCCAGCCATGCCTGGGCCGAACTCTACCTGCCCGATCTCGGTTGGGTCGGCTTCGATATCTCGAACGGCATCTGCCCGGACGCACGCTACATCCGCATCGGCTCCGGGGCCGACGCGCGCGAAGCCTCACCCATTCGCGGCGTGACGCAGGGCATGGGCGCCGAACATCTCAGCGCCCGCGTGAGCGTGAACCAGGTCGCGCAATAGCGCGGCGCCCTGTCCTTCTTCTGGCTATAAATATCCAATCGCTGGTGGGGCTGCCGCGTCCAACGCCGCCCTAATGGCACCCCGCCCCGGGCCCGACCCGGGGCCCCGCGCCCTACAGCCCAAACCACTTCACGAGGTCCCGGATCATGTCCGGGACGTGACTTGCCGACAAAAGAAAACGCCCGCACCTTTCGGCACGGGCGTCCCCATCTCTCCCTCAGACGCACCCTAGTTCAGCGCCGCGTCCGTGATCGCATGCGTCCACGCCCCTTCGGGCTTGGCGGTGATCACCGGGTCCGACCCGCCGGCCAGCAACGTTTCCACCGTCCGCTCGAAATCGGCCGGGTCCAGCGCGCCGTTCGATCCGGCGGTCAGCTTGGCAATCTCGCCCATCATCCGCTTCTGGTGGGTCTCGGTCTGCGCGCCGGTCTCGTCATTGTCGAGAACAATCTCGGCGGCAGCCTCGGGGTTCTCCTCGGCCCATTTCCAACCCTTCATCGAGGCCCGTACAAAGCGCGTCATCTTGTCGACGAAAGCCGGGTCCTGCAGGTTTTCTTCCAGCACATACATGCCGTCTTCCAGCGTCGCGACCCCCATATCTTCGTATTTGAAGGTCACCAACTCGTCGGGCGACACGCCCGCATCGATCACCTGCCAATATTCGTTATAGGTCATGGTCGAAATGCAATCGGCCTGCCGCTGCAACAACGGGTCTACGTTGAAGCCCTGCTTGAGAACGGTCACGCCATCATCGCCGCCATCGGTCGAAATGCCTTCCTGGCTCATCCAGCTGAGGAACGGATATTCATTACCGAAGAACCAGACGCCGATCGTGCGGCCCTTGAAGTCCTGCGGACCGGTGATGCCGGTGTCTTTCCAGCAGGTCAGCATCAGACCAGAGGTCTTGAAAGGCTGCGCGATATTGACCACCGGCAAGCCGCGTTCGCGCGCCGCCAGCGCCGACGGCATCCAGTTCAGCATCACATCCGCGCCACCCCCGGCAAGCACCTGCGGCGGGGCGATGTCCGGCCCACCGGCCTTGATCGTCACGTCGAGGTCTTCTTCTTCATAAAAGCCCTGGTCGAGCGCCACGTAATATCCCGCGAACTGCGCCTGCGTGACCCACTGCAACTGCAGCGTCACCTCATCGGCGGCCTGCACGGCCCCCGCGGTCAGACCAAGGGCCGCGGCCCCTGCGATCAGATGTTTCATCATTCAACTCCCCGTTTTGTTATCAGGTC
>JABDPT010000135.1 GCA_013042605.1 Paracoccaceae bacterium | reverse complement strand
GGAGTATCTGCTTGACCAGAACGGCCGCCGGGTTGCCGCGTTCGGATATTGGGCGGGATATGCTGGGGCCGCTGTGGCATTGAAGTGCCTTGCCGCGCAGATGCGCGGCGGTATCGCGGGGCCGTTGACGGTCTATCGCTCGAAAGACGCGCTTGAGGTGGACGTGGCCGCCGACCTTGGCAATGCCCGCCCCACGGTCATCGTGATCGGGGCAATGGGTCGTGTGGGGACCGGAGCCCGCGACCTGTGTACGTCGCTTGGCCTTTCGGTCACAGGGTGGGACATGGCCGAAACCGCCCATGGCGGACCGTTTCCCGAAGTACTGCAGCACGATGTGTTCCTGAACTGTATCCTTGCCGCACCTGGGTGCCCGGTCTTTGTCCCCGCATCTGCCACGACCGACCCGCGCGCCCTGCGGGTCATCGGGGATATCGCCTGTGACCCCACATCCGAGTTTTCGCCGATCAAGGTCTATGACCGCACCACCACCTGGAACGCCCCAGCCCTGCGCGTTCACGACACACCGCCGCTTGACGTCACGGCCATCGACAACCTGCCCTCGCTTCTTCCTGCGGAGTCGTCAGAGGACTACGCGGCACAGCTTCTTCCGTCGCTCTTGCAACTGAACGATCCCTCGGCGCATGTCTGGTGCGGCGCGGGCGAGGAATTCGACCGGCAAACGGCGCCGATGCGAAAGGATATGCCATGACGATTCACTGGTGCGGCACCGGCTTGTCCGCGATCCCGGGCCTGCGGCGCCTCATCGAGGCCGGGCATGAGGTCACGGTTTGGAACCGGACACTCGACAAGGCGAAAGACGCGGTTGGCGACCTGACCCAAAGGATCGAGATGTTCGACATCGACACGCTGGGCGCGGTGCTGCAACCCGGCGATGTCGTGGTGTCGATGCTGCCCGGTGACTGGCACGTTCCGCTGGCGTCGCTTTGCGTGGATCACAAGGCACATTTCGTTTCATCCAGCTATATCGCACCCGAGATGCGCTCACTCGATGGTGCGGCCCGCGATGCGGGATGCGTGCTTGTCAACGAGGTCGGGCTTGATCCGGGCATCGACCACCTGATGGCGCATTGGCTGGTGGCCGACTACCGCACATCCAAGGCCTATGATCCGACCAACGCCATTTCGTTTCTGAGCTATTGCGGCGGCGTGCCCAAGCACCCCAACCTCTTTCGCTACAAGTTCAGCTGGTCACCGCTTGGCGTACTCAAGGCGCTGCGTTCGCCGTCGGTCTCGATCCGCGACTTTTCCGAATTGCGCGTCGCCCGGCCGTGGGACGCACTGTCAAGCTATGCTGCGCCGCTACCCGTCCCTGAAACGTTCGAGGTTTATCCAAACCGCGACAGCCTGCCATTCATGGCGGAGTACGGCTTTGACCCGAACTGGCCAGTGCGCGATTTCGTGCGTGGGACGCTTCGCCTGAACGGGTGGGCCGAGGCCTGGGGTGACATCTTTTCCGAGATCGAAACCCTGAGCGGCGAAGAAGACGAAACGCGGCTGCGAGAAATGTCGGACGCCCTATGGGCCGAGCATGCCTATGGCGACGACGACCCTGACCGCGTGATTATGTGTGTCGATCTCAAGGCCGAGCGTGCGGGCCTTCCGGTCTATCACAAGACCTATGTGCTTGATGGCTGGGGCGATGCGCGCGGCACCGCGATGGCGCGGCTGGTCTCACACCCCGTATCTTTTGCTGTCGAAGCAGTCCTGAACCGCCAGATCAAGCCGGGTGTGCATGCCGCACCCAGTGATCCGGCGCTTGTCAACGCATGGCTGCACGAGATCGAGCACCTCACCCAGCACATGATGGTGGTCGACAGGCTGGCCTAGCCACGCAGGCATGTCCGCAAACAGGACAGCCAGTTTTCGTGGCAGATCTTCGAGATCAGCGCGTCGCCATAGCCCGCGTCGCGCATCGCGCCGCGCAGGGCGTTCAACCCTGAAACGGATCCGATCTCGGCCGGCATCACACCTCCGTCGAAATCCGACCCAAGTGCTACATGATCTTCCCCCGCCAACCCGATCATATGGTCGAGATGCCGGATCATGTGTTCGAACGCCCCCTCAGGTCGCATTTGCCCGTCGGGTCGCAAAAATGCGGTGACGAAGTTCAGGCCGACCATTCCGCCGGTTTCCCCAACCGCGCGCAACTGATCGTCAGTCAGGTTTCGCGAATGCGGGCAAATGGCGTGGGCGTTGGAATGGGTCGCAACCAGCGGCAGTCCAAGTTCGGCCACGTCCCAGAACCCGGCCATGTTCAGGTGGCTCGTGTCAAAAACCATGCCAAGCTCTTGCACACGCCGCGCCAGCGCCTTGCCCGTATCGGTCAATCCCGGCCCGGTATCGCCGTCTGCCGGATAGGTGAACGGAACGCCATGGGCAAAGATGGTGTTGCGGCTCCAGACCGGGCCGACGGACCGCAACCCGGCGGCGTAAAGCACATCCAGTTCGGCCAGATCGGGGCCAATCGCCTCGGCCCCTTCGATATGCATGATCGCGGCGATCCTGCCCGTGTCCATCGCAGCGGAAACATCCGCCGCACTTCGGCACAGCGCAACGTCACCGCGTTGGTCGAGCGCGATCAGGATCGCGGCTTGTTCCATTGTGACGCGAAGCCCCTCGGAATGATCCAACGGGTCCGGCATGGGCACGTGATATTCGGACTTGAGAAGCGGTTCGATGTCAAAGGTCAGATCACCCGGCACGAAGATGGCGAAAAAACCGCCGCCAAACCCTCCGACCCTTGACCTTGGCGCATCCACATGCCCGCCGCTTCCGGCGGCAAAGCCGGAGATCGCGTCCGGTCGGCCCATCCAGAGCCTCAGCAAAACATCATTGTGCCCATCGAAAACCAGCGGGCGATCAGTGCTGCTCATCAAGCGTTAGCGCAGGTTGTCTTCAACATCGGTCACGTCGATGCCCATCGCCTCTAGCCCGGATTCCAGATAATCCGGCAGCTCGGGGATACCGCTCAGATAGTCTTCGGTGGGGGCAGTCGCCTCTGCCCGCGCGGTTTCCTTGGCTTCTTCGAATTCCTCGGCATCAAAGCTGTCGCGGCCAACCCACATCAGCGCCACGAGGTTTGCTTTCTCGTCGTCGTTCAGGCCGGAAATATAGTCGCGCAGGTGACCACTTTCGGGGCCGTATTCCCGGGCCAGAAAGATAATGCGTACGACTTTGCCGCTGCTGAGATTAAGCATCTCTGCCTCCGATTGATCCGCCTGAGTGAACCGCGAAGCGCCGGAAGGTGCAAGCCTGATCAGGCCTTTGTGCCAAAAATCCGGTAATACAGCCAATTCGGGAAGAAGGTCGTACTGCGGAAGAACAGGCCAAGCAGGAAGGGGAAGTCCTTTTTGAACCGGTCGGAGCGCATATGCGTCATCATCCGCTCGGCGGCGTCTTCCGGTGTCATCAGCGACGGCATCTTGAAGTCGTTCTTGTCGGTCAGCCGGGTCTTGATATAGCCGGGATTGGCGACCTGAATATCGACACCGGTGTTGATCAGATCGCAATGCATGCTTTCGCCAAGTGATACGAGCGCGGTCTTGACCGGTACATAACCGATGGCCCCCGGCAAACCGCGATAGACCGACAGGGACCCGGTCAGAACGATATGCCCCGCATCACGCTCGACCATTGCCGGAAGGATCTCTCCGATCACCCGGATGGCCCCGATATAATTCACATCCGCCATGGCGAGGACCTTGTCCGAGTCCCATTCGCGTGCCGATAGCGGCCAATAAAGCGCCGGAAGATAGACCATCCCGTCAATCTCGCCCACGTCTTTCGCCGCGGCGATCACACTGTCGTTATCCCCGACATCCATAGGCACGACACTCACATCGCCGTCGATTTCCTTTGCCAGTTCCTCCAACCGCTCTTCATTGCGCGCCGAAATGATCAGATTGGCCCCGGCGTGCGCCATCTTTTGCGCAAGCGCACGACCCAACCCCTCAGAGGCCCCGACGAGCCAGTATGTCTTGTCGCTGAACCGTCTCATGCAGCATCTTTCCGGCGCATGGTCGCAACCAGTTCGGCCACCTTGAACCCGTATTTGCGGAACTGGCTGCGATTGATGATCGCGCCGTTATCGACAAGGTACATCCAGTCGGTGGCGTCAAGAACATGGCCGCCAGATTGCTCGGGCAGCTTGATCTTGTAATTCAACACCACCCCCGGGCCCTTTTGCTGGCCGGTTCCGGTGCCGACGACGTCGGGCGCCTCGGCCTTGATCGATCCGTCATTGCCAAGGGTCAGCCGCCACTCGCGGTCTTGGGTATCGCCGCTGTCATAGTGGAACTTCTCGGTCATCACGCCGACGTTCCCGTCCCAGCTTGCGTCCATATCCGCGACGAAACGCGATGACACGCGGCCCGTGGGGCCATAGATCACGCCTTCGCAAAGAATCGGGCCCTTAAGGTGCTCGCGCAGGTCGAATTCGGGGCCCTTGCCCGCGAAATCTTCGGGCGTTTGGCCCATGAATGTCAGTTTTTGCTGGCGATACCAGACCAGCCCGAAGGCAAGGGTGGCGCCTGTCAGGATCAACAGGAAAGACTCCATGTCTCAGGTCTCCTTTAGGGGTGTCGCAGCCAGTAATGCGATCGCGACGAGTTTGAGGGCGCAGGGCACAAGTGCGTAAAGCACCGTGAGCATTGTCAGCGCGGCAACCGGATTGTCAGTGCCGGACTGAAACCCTGCTACATCGAGCAGGGGCAAAAGCGTGACCGCCGCGAAGGCCAACGTGAATTTCGATACGAAAGACCAAAGGCCGAACGCCTGGCCCGCATCCGGGGCGATGCGGGCCATACGGCGGGCAAAGATTGCGGGAAGAAGCGTAAGATCGGCGCCAAGGGCCGCACCCGATGCAAGGCAGATCACGGCAAAGGCAAAGGTGTCGCCCGGCCCGAGCAGGGCCGCGAACGCGAAGGATACGATGGCAATCCCCATTCCAAAAAGCAGTGCCCGCTTTGCGCCAAGGCGGTCGGCGGCACGGCCCCAAAGCGGGGCCGAAACCGCCGCAGACAGGAAGAACAACAGCAAGAGCGGGCCTTCCCATCCGGGCGCGGCCAGCCTGCTTTCGACGAAGAACAGGAAAAGCGTTGAGGTCACGGCAACGGGGGTCGCGTTCACGAGGGCAATCAGCAAGAGCCGCCGCGCGATAGCGTCGGACAAGACCGGCCCAAATCCCGGCGTGGTGGCCGCCGCCGGACGCGCCACCCATTCGCGCCGCATCGCATAGGCCGAAAGAAGGGCCAGCCCGCAAAACCCGGCGGCGAACATCGCAAAGGGCGATCCGGTGTACGAGGCCAGAACCGTGGGCACGACCGAGGCCACGCACACGCCCAGCAAGGACCCCGTTTCACGCCATGTGGCCAGTCGCACGTGTCCATTCGGGCCAAGGTCATCGGCTTTGCGCACGCCTTGCGCATAGAAGTTGATCGTCAGAAAGCTGAAACTGGTAAAAAGGCCCGTCAGGGTCAGCGCAAACCAGAACAGCGGGGCGATTGGCGGTTCGATCGCGAAAAGTCCGATCATGGAAAGCGCTATGATGGCGACGCTCAACCCGACCAGACGACGCCGCATGCCGCGTGCAGCCTCTGACAGCCAGCCAAGAACGGGGTCTTGCACGAAGTCGAACAGGCGTAGGCCGAACAGCACGGCTCCTAGGGCGGCCAGGCTCACGCCATATTCGTCGACATAGAACTTCGGCGCGTGGATATAGATCGGCAATCCCGCAGACGCGAGCATTGCGGCGAAAACAGCGTATCCCGGAAGACCAAGGGCGCGCGCGCTCGTCATCGCGACACTTCTTGCGAGGGCGGCTCGGGGCGCGGAGCATAGGTCGCGCCTTTCCACCACAACTTGAGCGCCTGCCAGTGGATAAGCCCAAGCACCCGGCGCGACCCGAAAGGTCGACGCAGGCACGCGCCCAGGATAGACCAGTTGTTAAGCGGTGCGCGCCGCCCCGTCAGCGTGGCCAGAAGACCGTGATCGCCCGCGCAATAATCGATCCAGATACCGATCTTTTCGTCAGAGATATCGAAACGGAAGGTATAGTCCCCCTCGACCTTCTGAAACGGAGATACATGGAAGATCTTCTTGGCCTGAACCGTGTCTTCGCGGGTAATAGGGGCCAGATCTTTACGATGGCAAAGGTACGAATGCCTGTCGCCGAACGTGTTCGACACTTCGGCAATCACCACCCGCAGATCACCCGCCGCATCTTCGATCAGCCAGAAACTAACGGGGTTGAAGACATGGCCAAGGATACGCGGCTGAGCCAGCAACTGGATCCGCCCATCGGCAACGTGGGAAAGCTGGTGGCTTTCGAGAACTTCGCGCACCCAAGCCGTGCCGCGACCCTCTTTGGGTGGGCCGCCATGGTCGCTATCATGAAGCGATGCCAGCGCGCCAGCATTGCGCTTGAAAAGCCGTGGCAGCGTCAGCCGGGCGTCAGGTTCCAGCAAGACATAGTCGATCGAATAGCGGAACGCGTTTTCAATCGCGCCCCGCCGCCCGTGGAAGGTTTCCCCCCGGATATGATCGACCCGTGAACTCATTCGGCGGCAATCGCCACTGGGTACGGGGCAAGAATGGCGTCGGCCACATCGACCGCGCTCGATAGCCCGTCTTCGTGGAAGCCGTTCTTCATCCACGCGCCACAGAACCACGTGCGGTGCTGCCCATTGATCGCGCGCACCGAATCCTGCGCGGCAAGGGCCGCCACATCGTAAACGGGGTGACGGAACGTCGTCTGATCATAGATCAGCTCGTCCCGGATCGGGCGGTTGGCGTTGAGCGTGACGAAATGCGGGTCATCCTGCGGGATCGGCTGAAGCGAGTTCATCCAATAGGACAGTCCGATACGACCGGTCGATGTGCCCTTTTCCTCAGTATAGACCCAGGAACTCCAACACAGCTTGCGCTTGGGCATCACGGCCGGATCGGCATGCAGGATCGCTTCGTTGGGTTGGTAACGGATCGCGGACAGCGCCGTACGCTCAACCCCCGTGGCATCGGACAACATCCGCAGCGTGTCGTCGGAATGGGTGGCAAAGATCACCTCGTCGAACTGCTCCCACTCGGCCCCATCGACCTTGACCTCGGCACCAACGGCGGTGCGGCGCACGGCATTGATCGGCGCGCCAAGCCGGATGTCGACGCCGCGCGAGTAAAGAGAGTTTGACAGGCGCGACACATATTCGACCGACCCACCCTGCACCGTGTACCACTGATGCTGGTCGGAATAGTTCAGAAGGGCATGGTTTTCGAAGAACCTCACCATGGCCTCGGCCGGGAAAGCGAGGATGCGGTCCGTGGGCGTCGACCAGATCGCACCGGAAAACGGCGCGAGGTAGTAGTCGCGAAACCAGTCACCGAGACCCAGCTTGTAGGTCAAATCGCCGATGGTCATCGATGGATCGGTCGCGGCGGCCCGCGCGTTCTTGTTGAAATGCACAATGTCGCGCACCATGCGAAGGAAAGCGGGCCGCACATAGTTGCGCTGCTGGGCGAAGATCGCCTTCAGACTGGCCAACCCGTACTCGATCCGCCCGCCGTCGATCGAGGCCCCAAAGCTCATGTCGCTTTTCGCAACCGGCACGTTCAGATCGTCGAACAGACGGGTCAGGTGGGGGTAATTCGCGTGGTTGAACACGATGAACCCGGTATCCACGGGCTGGTCACCATTCTTGCCGGCCACGATCGTGCGCGCGTGACCGCCCAGACGCTTTTCAGCTTCGAACAGCACAACCTGATGATCATTTGCCAGAAGGTGAGCCGACCCAAGGCCAGAAATTCCCGCACCGATTACCGCAAGTCTTTTCGGCGCGGTCCGCCTTTTTTCGAATGGCATTCAAATCTCCTGGGTCGTCTTCGGGCCTTTTGCAACTTCTACGCACGATAAAGGCAAGCGGATTAAGAGAAAATTTTTGCATACCGATGTGATCCGACCCCGGACACGGTGCGTACCCCTGATATGCTGACCAACCAGTCAACGGTCCAAGAAGTGGATGCATCTGCCTATGTGGCGTTTTATGGTGCTGAGGAACCCGCCGTTATTCGCGCGGAACCAAACGGAAACCTGATGTCAGCAGAAGAAACCAAGGCCGAATGGGTCGGGCACGTCCGACGTATTCATGAGAAGCAGGATCAGGCAGCCTTTGCCGAGTTGTTTCGCCATTTCGCGCCGCGCGTGAAGGCCTTTTTAATGAAATCTGGAGCCAGCGAAAGCTTGGCCGAGGAATGTACACAGGAGGCAATGGCCACCCTTTGGCGTAAGGCACATCTGTTCGATCCGACCCGCGCAAGCGTGGCAACATGGATCTTCACGATCGCCCGAAACCGCCGGATCGATGCGCTGCGCAAACAGCGGCGCCCGGAGCCGGAAGACCTGCCTTGGGGGCCGGAAGCAGAACCCGCAGCCGATGATGTCATCGCCCTGCAACAGGAAACATCGCAGTTGGCCGACGCTTTGGCGCAACTGCCCGAGAAACAAAGAGAACTGGTCGAAAAAGCCTATTTCGGTGATTTGAGCCATAGCCAAATTGCCGCAGAGACGGGGCTCCCGCTGGGAACGATCAAATCGCGAATTAGGTTGGCGTTGGAAAGATTGCGCCACACGTTGAAGTGAGCTTGCAAATGATGACTACGATTAAACATCATCTGACCGACGACATCCTGATGGGGTATTCCGCAGGCACGTTGCCCGAGGCCTTCGATCTTGTGGTCGCAACGCATGTGTCGCTGTGTGACGAATGCCGGGCGCGGATGGATAGCTTCGATGCCGTTGGCGGTGTCGTACTCGAAGACTGTGCCGAAACCGCGATGTCCGAGGACAGCTTGGCTGCGACGATGGCCTTGATCGAAAACGGCGATAGCGTTGCACAGGCACCCCGTGTCGCCAGCAAGGGGTCGGTGTTCCCGTCGCCTCTGCAGGAATACGTGAATGGCGATCTCGACGCCGTGAAGTGGCGCGGGCTTGGCGGCGGTGTGAAACAAGCCGTTCTGAAAACGTCGAAGGATGCCAGCGTCCGCTTGCTGCGTATCCCGGCAGGGGCTAAAATGCCCGACCACGGCCATCGCGGGACGGAAATGACACTTGTCCTCAAAGGCGCGTTCCGTGACGAAGACGACCGGTTCGCCCGCGGCGATGTGGAGATTGCGGACGAGCATCTGCATCACACGCCCATCGCGGAAGAAGGCGAGGATTGCATTTGCCTCGCAGCGACGGATGCACCGTTGAAGT
This sequence comes from Paracoccaceae bacterium, assembly GCA_013042605.1. GTDB lineage: Bacteria > Pseudomonadota > Alphaproteobacteria > Rhodobacterales > Rhodobacteraceae > JABDPT01. Next base: position 2,593 of record JABDPT010000135.1, on the reverse strand, counting down.
TCAACGCGTTCATCCCGCGAATCGCCCAGCCGTTCCTGGGAATATAAGCGCGGTCAGCTTCCGGGCTTGAGTGGTACGACGCGGGGCTCTGCGTCGGCCTCCAGTTCTTCGAAATCGAAGTTATCAAGCCGCGCGGCCCGTTTTCCCGCGCGGTCGGCGGCGGTATTGAGCCCCTCGAGATCGTCTCGCGCCTGATTGAAATGGGTGTTCAGTTTGCCCACCCGTTCGGCCACGATTTCCACGTCCCGATGCAAGAGCCGCAAGGTCTTGCGAATGGCCCCGGCCTGTTCGCGCATCCGTGCGTCTTTCAGGATCGCGCGCATCGTATTTAGCGTTGCCATGCAGGTCGTGGGCGACACGATCCAGACCCGCGCGGTGAACCCTTCACGCACGAGATCGCCGAAATTCGCGTGAAGCTCGGCATAGACCGCTTCGGACGGCAAAAACATCAGCGCCCCGTCAGCGGTTTCGCCTTCGATGATATACCGCTCTGAAATCGCCTTGATATGCGCTCTTACGGCGGTGCGCAGCGCTTTTTGCGCCTCGTTCGTTTCCCATTGCGTGTCGGCGGCACGCAAGGCCTCGTAAGCCTCCAACGGGAACTTGCTGTCGATCACGATGGGACCGGGCGGATTGGGAAGATGGATCAGGCAGTCGGCACGCTTGCCGTTCGAAAGCGTGGCCTGAAGGCTGTAGCTGTCCGTGGGAAGCGCCTTGGATACGATGTCGTTGAGCTGAATTTCCCCGAACGCCCCGCGCGTCTGTTTGTTCGACAGGATGTCCTGAAGGCTAAGCACGTCGCCCGAAAGCTTCTCGATATTCTCCTGCGCCTTGTCGATGGTTTCCAGCCGCTGCTGCAATTCACCCAGACTGCGCGCGGTCCGGGTGGCTGAGCCTTGCAGGTTTTCGTTCATCCGGGCCGAAACCTCGGCCAACCGGGTCTCCATGAGCTTCAGCATGCTGGCCTGTGACGCGGCCTGCGCCTCAGAGACGTGACTCAGACCGCCTGCAAGCTGGTGCTGACCTTCCGACAGCGAGCGTACTTCTTGGCCCAGCACGCCCATCTGACCGATCAGCGGGCGCATCAGGTCAACCGATCTGCGCGAGCGGCCAAGAACGACAAAGAGAAGGACAACAACGAGCAACAAAAGCCCGGCGAAAGCCAGCACCGCGATCACCGCCGGATCGTCGAAAGCATAGGTCTGACCACCGATCTCGATCATGTGCGCCCGAAAAGCCGCTCGATATCCGAGAGCTTCAATTCCACATATGTCGGTCGCCCGTGATTGCATTGGCCCGAATGGGGTGTCGCCTCCATCTGGCGCAGCAGGGCGTTCATTTCCTCACCGCTCATCCTGCGGCCAGAACGGACCGAACCGTGGCAGGCGATGCGCGACAGCACCGCACCGATCCGGGCGCGGACGGCAAGCGATTCACCGGCATCAGCCAGTTCATCAAGAATGTCCTGCACGATCACACGCGCATCCGCGCCGCCAAGAAGGGCGGGCAGCGCACGCACGGCCACGGCGCCGGGGCCAAAGGGCTCGATCTCAAATCCAAGCTCGGCAAGCGCGTCGCTCTCACCCAGAAGACGCGCCGCCTCGGTTTCGGAAAGTTCGATGATTTCGGGGATCAGAAGTGCTTGTGCGGCGATCCCGTTTTGGGCTGCCTGCGCCTTGAGGCGTTCGTAGACAAGGCGTTCATGGGCGGCGTGCTGATCGACGATCACCATACCGTCCGCGGTCTGGGCGACGATGTAATTCTCATGCACCTGCGCTCGAGCCGCCCCCAGCGGGCCATGCACCGGGGCGCTCTCTTCGACCGGAACCGGCTCGATACGGGCCGTCGGCTGAATGTCGTCGAAAACGGCCGATGGCTCGGCCATTCCGCCGGGACGTGCAGAGGGCCTATCCATCTGGTACACACGCGGCCCCTCGGGCGCGCGAAAAGCCCCCAGCGTCGCCGCCCCCACAGAGGTCGAGGCACGATGCCCCGCCTCGGCCAGCGCGTGGCGCAGAGCCGAGATAATAAGACCACGAACAACGCCCGGCTCGCGGAACCGCACCTCCGACTTGGCGGGATGCACGTTGACGTCGACCCGGTGCGGATCGCAATCGATGAAAAGCGCGGCAACCGGATGCCTGTCGCGGCTGAGGAAATCGAAATACGCGACACGCAACGCCCCACTCAGCAATTTGTCGCGGACGGGCCGCCCGTTCACAAAAATATGCTGCGCCACCGCCGCACCGCGCGAATAGGTCGGCAGGCCCGCATAGCCCGCAAGCGTGATGCCCTCGCGCTCAGCAGAGATACGCAATGCATTTTCGGGAAAGTCACGGCCCATCACCTGGGCGAGTCTTTCGCGCAGCGCCTCGAACAAATCGCCAGAACAGGCATCCGCGCGAAAGACCTCGCGCCCTACCCCGTCGCCAGACACATCGCGCAAGGTAAACCCCACCGATGGCTCGGCCAGCGCCAGCCGCCGCACAATGTCGGCAATCGCCTGCGCCTCGGCCCGGTCGCTGCGCAAGAATTTCAGGCGCGCGGGCGTGGCATAGAAAAGATCGGCAAGCTCGACGGTCGTTCCGCGCTC
>JABDPT010000127.1 GCA_013042605.1 Paracoccaceae bacterium | reverse complement strand
GCTGATGATTGCGCGCGACGGGGACACCGTGTTGCGCGAGCGCGAGCTATCGGGCGGTGCGCCCGATACCACGAACAACCGGATTGAGCTTTTGGCCGCGATCTCGGCGCTTGAGGCGTTGTCGCGGCCCAGTGCGATCACCATCGTGACCGACAGCGCCTATGTGAAAAACGGCGTGACCGGGTGGATTCACGGGTGGAAGCGGAACGGGTGGAAGACGTCGAACAAGAAACCCGTTAAGAATGTCGACCTCTGGCAGCGGCTGGACGAAGCGCAGGCGCGCCATGACGTGACCTGGGAATGGGTGAAAGGGCATGCGGGCCACCCCGAGAACGAGCGCGCGGATGAGTTGGCGAAGGCCGGGATGAAGCCGTTCAAGCCGAAGAGTTAGGCGCCCGATCCTCTGACATCGTGGCCGGTACGCGAAGCCCCTCGCCGCGCCATATCGCCATCGCCAGCAGGGGGCTTTCCGCCATGTCGAGCGAGTGGGGCTGGGCCGAGGCGATCTCGGCGCTTTCGCCCGCGCTTAAAAGCAGCGGTGGGCAGCCTTCGGCATGCAATTCGCACCCACCCGCAAGCACGCAGTAGATCTCTTCGGGTGTGTGCCAATGTTCGGGATAGAACAGGCCCTGTCCCCAGAACCCGATGGAAATGCGCATGGTATCGGACAGGAAAGGCCCGTCGGGCGAGATCAGGTTGAACCAGCCATAGCGCGCCAGATACTCGGCCCCGACTTGCGTGACGCCATAGGTCTGTTCGAAGCGCAGGAAAGGCAGCGCGTTGATGATCGCGCGCGTCAGATCGCGGGTGTCGCGGCAGACCAGATCGGCCACGCCGGGCAAAAGTTCGGCCACGGACAGCGCGCGGGCTTCTGGTTCGGCGAAGGGAAGGTCGGCGTCGGGCAGACCGGCGAAATCGGCCAGTTCGGGCCGCGCCGCGATCAGCTTGCGCGCCTCGTAGAGGATATGCTGATAGGCTGCATGGGATGACATGGCCCGCCCCCCGCGGATCATTTGCGCCGATGCGTCGGCACGATCACCAGTGCACCAACGGCGTTTATTATAGCATTGATCCCATGCCGACCAAAGCCAATCCCACGATCAAGCGCCCGATCAGACCAGCCTGAAAGCCTTCAGACAGGCGTATTTGGCAAGAAAGAACAAAGGCGCCAACGGGATGAGGACAAGCTGATAAGGGAAACCCGGCACAGACCGGCGCAGCTCCTCTCCCCCCAGATACACAAGCGGAATGACGATCGCGATTCCCAGATATGTGGCCGCGAGGTACTTCATGCGATCGGTCTTCGGGTAGCTGAAGAGGTTCAGCCAACGCGGCACCCATGACATCGTGAAGAACCCGAAATAAAGCGCGGTGACGGGCAACCCGATCAGGATCGTCAGACCATTTGCCACCGGCCTAGCGCCGCCAATGCGTCGGCACGATCACGAGCGCGCCGACAGACGCGACGATCGCGTTGATCCCCGGTCGTCCGAAACTGATCCCGAACATGAGCGTCACGAAATAGAACAAGAACGCCCCGCCCACGCAGATGATGATGGATTGCAGGAAACCGTTATGGGTAAATCCCGTCTTTTCAGATAGATAGCCGACGATGCCCGCGACGACGACGGTACCGATCAGGGTTGGAAACATCGTTATTCTCCCAATATGGTGCCGGGCGACAGCGGGGTGCCGCGCAGGAACGCCGCCGCATCCTGGGCGCCGCGACCCTCGATCTGGGCCTGGGTAATCTCGACCGCGCCGGTGCCGCAGGCGATGGTGAACCCGGTCAGAACCGTGCCCGGCGCCCCCTGCCCTGTCGCAACACGGGAGCGCAGGAGTTTGAGCCGCTTGCCGCCCAGTGTCGTCCAGGCACCGGGAAAAGGCGAGAGGCCGCGGATCTGGCGGTCGACCTTGGTCGCCGGGCGGGACCAGTCGATGCGCGCCTCGGCCTTGTCGATCTTGTCGGCATAGGTAACGCCGGTGTCGGGCTGTGCCTCTGGGGTGAGGGTCTCGAGCGTGGCCAGCGCATCGACAATGAGCCGCGCGCCCATGACCGCGAGCCGGTCATGCACGTCGGCGGTGGTGTCGTCGGGGGTGATGGGGGTCGATTCGCGCAAGAGCACCGGGCCGGTGTCGAGGCCCGCATCCATCTGCATGATGCAGATGCCGGTTTCGGTATCACCCGTCAGGACCGCGCGGTGGATCGGCGCGGCCCCGCGCCAGCGCGGCAGAAGCGAGGCGTGGATGTTCAGGCAGCCCCGCGCGGGCGCATCGAGAATCGCCTGCGGCAGGATCAGACCATAGGCGACGACGACGCCGATATCGGCGTTCAGCGCGGCAAACTCCGCCTGTGCCTCGTCATTTCGCAGGCTGCGAGGGTGGCGGACGGGCAGGCCCAGTTCCTCGGCGCGCGCCTGCACCGGTGAGGGGCGGTCTTTCTTGCCACGGCCCGCCGGGCGCGGCGGCTGGGTATAGACGCAGACAATGTCGTGGCCCGCGGCGTGCAGCGCGTCGAGCACCGGCACCGAAAAGGCGGGAGTGCCCATGAACACGACCCTCATCGCGCCACCTTGCGTGCGCGTTTGAGAAGCATCTCGCGCTTTGTCCGGCTGAGGTTGTCGAAGAACATGCGCCCGTTCAGATGGTCGATCTGGTGCTGCACGCTGGTGGCCCAGTTGCCGACGAATTCCTGCCGAACGCGCAGGCCCATCGCATCGGTAAAGGCGACATCGACCCGTGCCGGGCGGGTGATCTTGGCGGACACACCGGGCAGGTTGGGGCTGGCTTCGGGGTGTTCAGAGGTCTCGGGCGAAACCTCGATGATCTCGGGGTTGGCAAGGCGGATGGCACGCCCGCGTTCGTCGCTGGCATCGACGACGGCCAGTTGCAGGCCGATGCCGATTTGCGGGGCGGCAAGGCCGACGCCTGGCATCGCCTCCATCGTGTCGATCATGTCCTGCCAGATCGCGCGAATGTCGTCGGTGATCGCCTCGACCGGGTCGGCGGAGGTACGCAGGCGCTTGTCCGGCCAGGGCAGGATGGGCCGAACGGTCATGCCCGCGCCTCGGCATAGCGCGCTTCAAGTGCGGCGCGTTCGGCCGGGCCCACGTGATCGAGGGTGATCAGCCCGTCGAGGTGATCAAGCTCGTGCTGGGCGCAAATCGCGGCAAAGCCGGTCAGGGTTTCGCGGTGCTTTTCGCCGGTCTCGTCGATCCAGCGCATGCGAACCTCTGCCGGGCGCTTCACCTCGATCTGAATCCCGGGGATGGAAAGGCATCCTTCGGGGCCGATGGTGGTTTCGTCCGAGGCCCATTCGATCACCGGGTTGATCATGGTGATCGGGTTGCGCGGTCCGTCTTTCCAGTCGGTGTCCATCACGAAAACCCGCTTGATTACGCCGACTTGCGGCGCCGCCAACCCGCGCCCCGGGGCGGCGTACATCGTCTCAAGCATGTCGCTGGCCAGTTGCCGGATGTTGTCG
>JABDPT010000124.1 GCA_013042605.1 Paracoccaceae bacterium | reverse complement strand
TACCTTTTTCCTTGGCCAGATCCTGCATGCGCTTTTGCAGTTTCTCGAAAGCGCGCACTTCGATCTGGCGAATGCGCTCGCGGCTCACGCCATATTGACCCGACAGGTCTTCCAGCGTCACGGGGCTGTCCTGCAAACGCCGCTGGACCAGAATGTCCTTTTCGCGGTCGTTGAGCACATCCATCGCCGCCGCCAGAAGCTCGCGCCGGGTCTCAAGCTCGTCGCGGGCCTCGTAATCGCCCGCCTGATCGGCATCTTCGTCTTCAAGCCAGTCCTGCCATTGTGCAGCGCCTTCGCCATCCGCGCTGATCGTAGCGTTGAGCGAGGCATCGCCGCCCGACAGGCGCCGGTTCATCGAAATCACTTCCGTCTCGGTCACACCCAGATCGGTAGCGATCTTTTCGACATGTTCGGGCCGCAGGTCGCCCTCTTCCAGCGCGCCGATGCGGGCTTTGGCCTTGCGCAGGTTGAAGAAAAGCTTCTTCTGCGCACTCGTCGTGCCCAGTTTCACAAGGCTCCACGACCGAAGGATATATTCCTGGATCGACGCGCGGATCCACCACATCGCATAGGTGGCAAGGCGGAAGCCCTTTTCGGGGTCAAACCGTTTGACCGCCTGCATCAGGCCGACATTCGCCTCGGAAATCACCTCTGCCTGCGGCAGACCATAGCCGCGATAGCCCATGGCGATCTTGGCCGCGAGCCGCAGGTGCGACGTCACCATCTTATGCGCGGCCTCGGTGTCTTCACACTCGACCCAGCGCTTGGCCAGCATGTACTCTTCTTCCGGTTCCAGCATCGGAAACTTGCGAATTTCCTGAAGATACCGGTTCAGCCCCTGTTCGGGGCTGGGTGCGGGAAGATTGGTGTATGTTGCCATGTTCGTTCAATCCCTGTGGCGCCCCGATGTTGCGAGGCTTAACATCAAATAGTGAACTCATCGGTTCAGTTCAAGGGCTGCGATTACAGCTTCCTTGTTACCTTGCAGTTAAGAAGGCGTCGCGTCTCTTCGACATATGTGACAGGTGCCTCACATTCATGTGCAGAATATGACGAATTGCGTGCGTGAACCGCCTGTGTTGTGTGCAAAAGCGCAGAGTGTGGTCCCTGCATCCACGCATCGCCCTTCAACGAAATCATGGAATTCTCTGCGGCACGCGTTTTGGCTATCTTCCCGACAGTTCGATCAGGAGACCGCCATGACTCATTCCGCCACGCTTATTCGCCTTGCCGGGCTGGCCTATCTTGTAATCATCCTCTGCGGCGTCTGGGCCGAAGGGGTCGTGCGGGGCAGCCTTGTGATCCCGGGCGATGCCAGTGCCACCGCCGACGCGATCCGCGCCGCGCTTGGCCTGTTCCGCGCCTCGCTTCTGGCCGATGCGACCATGGCGCTGGCCGACATCACGCTCGCCGTCCTGTTTTTCACGCTTTTGCGGCATATTCAGCCGGTTCTGGCCCTGTTGGCAATGGTACTGCGCCTTGTGCAGGCCGGGCTGATCGGCGCCAGCCTTATCGCACTGGCCGCCGTGCCGGGCCTTGTGACCAGCGGGGACGACAGCCTCGCGCTGACCTTCATCGGGCTGCATGCCACGGGCTATGACATCGGCCTTATCTTCTTCGCCGTGAATTGCGGGCTCATGGCAGTGCTGCTGTCGCGCTCGGGCGGCGTGCCGCGTGTCATCGTCTATGGCATCGCGGCGGCCGGGGCGGTCTATCTGACCGGCAGCATCCTGCGCCTTCTGGCCCCGGAGCTCGCGGCGGGCTTTGCCCCCGCCTATCTGATCCCGCTCGTGGCCGAATCCGCCTTGTGCCTCTGGCTGCTGATCCGCGCCCGCATCTAGGCGCGCAAGATCGCCAAAAGCTCTGCAAAATCAACCGGTAACGGCGCTTCGAACCGCATCGCCTCACCCGTGACCGGATGCTCGAAGCCCAGCGTTTCGGCGTGCAGCGCCTGACGTGGAAACGCCGCCACCGCCGCGGCCACATCCGGCCCGAGGGTCTTGGCATTCACCCGCCGCCGCCCGCCATAGACCGGGTCGCCGATAAGTCCGTGACCGATATGGGCCAGATGCACGCGGATCTGGTGCGTGCGCCCGGTTTCAAGCCGGCATTCGACAAGCGCCGCCTGATCGGCGAACCGTTCGAGCACCCGCAGCCGCGTGACCGCATGCCGCCCGCCCTCGAAAAGCACCGCCTGCCGCTGCCGGTCGGTCCTGTGGCGGGCAAGCCGCGTGGTGATCTTGACGATGCCCCCCGCCTCGAAACTCACGCCCTTGATCCCGCGCAAACGCGGATCGGCGGCATCGGGGACCCCGTGACACAGCGCGAGATAGCGCCGCTCGGCGGAATGCGCCTCGAACTGCGCCGCCAGCCCGTGATGCGCGGCGTCGGATTTGGCCACGACAAGCAGGCCAGAGGTGTCCTTATCGATCCTATGCACGATCCCAGGGCGCTTTTCGCCGCCAACACCTGACAAATTGCCAGCGAAATGATGCAAAAGTGCGTTCACAAGCGTGCCGCTGGGGGTTCCGGGTGCGGGATGCACAACCATGCCCGCCGGTTTGTTGACCACGACCAGGTCCGCATCCTCATGCAAGATATCGAGGTCGATCGCCTCCGGGCTAACGTCATAATCGGCCGCCTCGGCCACCGCGATCTCGTAAATCTCGCCCTCGGCCACCCGCGCCTTGAGGTCGCGCACCACCGCGCCGTCCCGCGTCACCGCCCCCTCGCCGATCAGCCGCGCCAGCCGCGACCGCGACAGATGCGCCGCCTCTGGCACGAAGCGGGCCAATGCCTTATCAAGCCGGTCGGGCGGTTCGGCGCCAATCGTGACGGGGATCACAGTGACGGACATGGATGATGACACTCCGCTTTCAGGGCCGGACACGCGGCACCTGCGGTTTCTCAAGGGCTTGGTGACGGTGCTGACCGCCACGATGATCCTCGGGGTTCTAGCGATCGTGGTCCTGCTTGTCATCCGGCTACAGGCACCCGCGCCCCCGGCCCTTCCCGCCAGCATCACCCTGCCCGACGGGGCGACCGCCACGGCCTTCACACAAGGCGACGGGTGGTTTGCCGTGGTAACGGCGGATGACCGCATCCTGATCTTCGACCGCGTGGGCGGCACGCTTCTGCAAACCGTCGACATCGCGCGCTAGGGCGCCATCCAGCCGGTTTCCAGCGCGACAACCCAATCCTCCGCCCCCCGCGCCGCCGCCGCTGCGATCATCGCTGAGGCGTCATAGGGCACCGACACCAACGCCGCCTGCCAGCCCGCGCGCCCCTGCTCCAGAACCGCATAGCGCGCATCCGGGCTGCCGGTTTCGGCGATAAACGGCGGCGCGACCCGTCCGTCGCGATAGGCCGGGCAGCCGACCGAGCCGGGATTGACCAGAAGCGGACCACCGCGCAGCCGCACCACGCGCGGCATATGGGTATGCGCCGACAGGATCACAGGGCTGTCCAGACCACGCGCCGGCCCGGCCGCCTCGGCATGCGTGGCCGGGCGCAACCGATCCCCCGCCGCCACGTGCAGCCAGTTCTCGTCATCGCTTTGCGGCGTCCCATGGCACAGGAACATCTCGCCCACACGCATGGTGGCGGCCAGCCCGCGCAGCCAGTCAAAATACGCCGCACTCAGCAATGGCCCGGTCCATTGCTCCCAAAGCCCGTACTCCACCGCGGGCCGTTCGATCAGCGCGCGGTCGTGGTTCCCGGCAATCGACGCAATCCCCTCGGCGATCAGCCGATCCGCCGTGCCCGCCGGATCCAGCGGCCCCGACAGGCTATCGCCGAGATTGAGCACCGTCCCGATCTTGCGCCGCGCGATATCGGCCAGCACCGCATCAAGCGCCGCCGAATTCCCATGAATATCCGCAATCACCGCAACCGTCATGGCGCCACACTCA